>CAXTJZ010000091.1:0-13512 GCA_964244695.1 uncultured Acetobacteraceae bacterium | reverse complement strand
CTCCCGGATTTCGCGGTCCTCCGCCACCGCGCGCAGTTCGCCGCGCTAGATAACGCCCCAGTCTTTCAGCCAATCCTGTTCCGCCAACCCTCTGTCCTCAAAGTAAGAAAAGCCTTCTTTTTTGAAAAAAGAAGCAAAAAACCTTTACTTCCTGTCGGGTGTTGATCCGACAGCGCCCGCGGGGAGTAAAAGTTTTTTGGTCCTTTTTTTCAAAAAAGGACTGCTTGCTTTCTTTTTCTTCGCTTTTGTGCGACGCCGACGCACATGCTAGCATCGCCTCCCGCGAGGAGAGCGCAATGACACAAATAGAGGGCCCCCACCCTTCCGGCGAAGAAGCCCCGTCCCGCCCGCCGGTCGTGGTCAAGAAATACGCCAACCGCCGGCTCTACAACACCGAAAGCTCTAGCTACATCACGCTCGACAACCTGGCCGACATGGTGCGCGCCGGGCGGGACTTCGTGGTGTACGACGCGCGGACAGGCGACGACATCACCCGCAGCGTGCTCACCCAGATCATCGTGGAAGAAGAGAGCAAGGGCCGCGCCCTGCTGCCCACCACCTTCCTGCGCCAGCTCATCGGCTTCTACGGCGACAGCGTGGGCGGCATGGTGCCGCGCTACCTGGAACACACGATGTCCGCCATCGCCCGCCAGCAGGAGCAGATGCGCGAGGCGATGCAGCAGACCATGGGCAGCCTGATGCCGCCGGGCTTCGAGGAGATGCGCCGGCAGAACATCGCCATGATGGAGCGCGCGATGGGGCTGTTCAGCCCGTTCTACCGGCCGGCGGCCAGTTCGTCCGAGGCTGAGATTCCGCCGGCGGAGCCGTCGCCTGAGCAGGACGCCGCAAGCCGCATAGAGTTGCTGCAGATGGAGGTGGAGCGCCTGCGGCTGATGCTGGCCAGCAAAATGGAAGCCGCGCCTGAGCCGGCGCCATCGCCTGGCCTGGCACGCCAGCGCCGCAAGCCGGACGATAATCAACCGTAACAGAAATTTTCGATTTCGATACGAAACTAAACATACTTTGCTGAAGCCGCCGGGCTATGTTATCTCGGATGCAGACCAAAGCGACGGTCAGCTAAAAGTGATCACGATCTCAGCGAATCGGAATGGGATCCAGAGTCACGCCGTCTTATGCCGGAGGCATCGATGACAGACGTAGAACTGCGCGAGCTTGCTGATGATCCCGAAGCCCTGGCGGCAGGCACCATCCGGCCAAGCCCACGTGCGAACAACGCTGACCGTCACGTCGGTGCCCGCATACGCGAACGCCGCGTCATGCTGGGCCTATCCCAGCAGCAGCTCGCGGTGATGATCGGCGTCACCTATCAGCAAGCTCATAAATACGAGCGCGGACTGAACCGGATTTCCGCCGGCAGGCTCTACGACATCGCTGGCGTGCTGAGCGTGCCGATCTCCTGGTTCTTCGAAGGCATGCAGGAAGACGCGGCCGCTCTCGAGATGAGCCCGCGGCAGCGCATGTGCCTGGAACTGGCGCGAAACTTCGCCATGATCGACAACCTCAAGCATCAGGAGGCGCTCAGCCAGATGGCCCGCGCGCTCGCCCAAGCGGAAATCGTAAGCGCCGCTTGAAGCACGCCGGCGATCTCAGGGCCTTCCCGCCCGATGGTAAGGGTGCCCCGCCAGTATAGACTGCGCCCGATACAGCTGTTCAGCCAGCATCACCCGCACCAGCATGTGCGGCCAGGTCAGCCTTCCCAACGACACCCCGGCATTGGCCCTGTCCAGCACGGCGCCGGCCAGGCCCTCCGCGCCGCCGACCACGAACGTCACCGTCCGGCCGCTTGAAAGCCACGCCTCCAGCCGGGCGGCCAGTGCCTCGCTGTCCAGGGCCGGGGCGTCACTATCAAGCGCCACCAGCCACGCGTCTGCCGGAACCGCCGCCAGCAGCGCCTCGCCTTCCCGCCGCTTGATCTCCGCCGGCGCACCGTGCCCGTCCGGCAGTTCGGCCACCGTCAGGCGCGGCCGGAGCCGCTGGTTGTAGCGCGCGAAGAGTTCGGCTTCCGGCCCTGCCCGCAGCCGGCCGATGGCGACCAGGCGCATCAGCCCGGGCGTGGCGCGCCGAACACCACGTTGTGCATGATGCGCCCCGGCACCAGCGTGAAGCCGCCGGCAATGATCAGCGCGCCGGCGAACAGCGACACCATGGCGATGGCGTGACGGCGCACCCTGTGCCGGCGCGCATGCAGCACGGCGAACGGCAGCACGGCCAGAGTGACCACGGAGATCACGTGCACGAAGCTGAACGCGCCCTGCGCCAGCACGCGTATGCCAAAGGAGCTGAGTGCTATGGCCGCCATGATGGCCACCCAGGCATAGCCGAGCGTGCGGTGCGAGAACGTGCCCTTCGGCGCGGTCAGCTGGACAATGCCTAGTGCAAGGGCGGCCAGCGCCAGGGAGGCGTGGATCTGGAAGAGGAGGGGTGCTTCTAGAAGCGGGCGGAGGCTCATGCCGCGGTGGGAAGGAAGGAAGCAGTTCTTTTTTGAAAAAAAGAACCAAAGAACTTTTGCTCCCTCGCATTTGCAGCAGCCGGGTGCCGCCGGACAATGCCGAAGCGCGGACAGAGCGAAGGGAGCAAAAGTTTTTTGCTTCTTTTTTTCAAAAAAGAAGGCCTTTCTTACCCATTCTGCACAGCCGGCTCATCGAACTCCGCCCCCCACATCTTCTCCAGCGCGTACAACGCCCGCGCGTCCGGCTTGAACAGGTGGATCACGATGTCACCGGCATCGATCAGCACCCAGTCCGACCCGCCTGTGCCCTCGATCCGCACGCGCTTCACGCCCGCTTCGCCGAGCTTGTCTTCCAGATGCGTGGCCATGGCGGTGATCTGCCGGTCCGCCAGCCCGGTGGCGATCACCATGCGGTCCGCGAACGAGGCGCGGCCGGCCAGGTCGATGGCCACCACCTCCTCCGCCTTGTCCGCCTCCAGGCTCTCCACGATCACCGCTTGCAGCCTGGTCAGCATCGCTACGTCGGCCGGCTCGTCGCGTCCTGCCTGTGGTTTTGCACCGCGCGGCCCGGCGGCCACGGCCTTCTTGCGCGGCGTGCCAGGCGTACGCGCCGCCTCCTTCAGGACGGCCGGGGCTTTGGGCGCGCGGCGCTTTGGCTCTTTCGCACCTGGGGCTGCAGGCGGGGCGGGCTTTCTGGCGATAGGTCTTCTCCTGCGGCGGCCTTGCGTAGGGCGGTGGCCGATAATGTGTTCTGCCGCCCGCCCAGGACCACCCATGCCGGTGCGGCCAGATCGGCCAGTCCATGCCCCTCGCGCGCCGGGCGCCTGAAATGCGACAGGCGCCGCGCCGCCTGGGAAGCAAAGGCTGCGCGAGTGTAGGTGGGCCGCGGCAGGACCGCAAAGGGAACCGCGCGCGCGATGTCCATCCAGCGACGCCAGCGCGGCAACTGTGTCAGATTATCCGCACCCATCAGCCACACGAAGCGCACGCGCGGAAACAGCCGTCGCAACGCGCGCAGCGTATCCAGCGTGTAGCGGGTGTGCAAATACCGCTCGATGTCGGTGGCGAGCACGCGCCTGCCGTCCGCGATCGCCTGCGCCGAGGCGAGCCGCGCCGGCAGGCCGCCCATCCCGGCAGCCGGCTTCAGCGGGTTGCCGGGCGAGACGAGCAGCCAGACCTGGTCCAGGCGCAGCGCCCGCAGGGCCGTGTGCGCCACGTGCAGGTGGCCGGCGTGGGCCGGGTTGAAGCTGCCGCCGAGCAGGCCGACCCGCATTCGGCGGCGGTCGCCGAAGCGGGGCAAGGAAGCAGTTCTTTTTTGAAAAAAAGAACCAAAAAACTTTTGTCCGTTTTGCGCGCGCGTTGTTGAAGCGCACGCTTCAACGGTCCGCGACAGCGCCCGCAAAAGCTTTTTGCTTCTTTTTCTCGAAAAAGAAGGCCTTGCTTCCTTCATGATCTAGGCAAGGCGCAGGTTTCCATACAGCCAGACTGTAGTTATTTTTCGCCAGATGAAACGCCCCCTGATCCTGCATATCGGGCTCTCCAAGACGGGCAGCTCCTCCATACAGCACGTATTGGCCGAGCAGCGGCCGGCGCTGCGGACGCAAGGCGTCCACCTCGCCCGCAGCCCCGGCTGGGCCAACCACGCGCTGCTGCCCGCCGCCGTGGTGAATGACGCGAAGATCCTGTGGGGCTATCATCCCGCCACCTGGGAAGGGCTGAGCCCCCCGGTGCGCATCGCCCGCTTCCGCGACGAATTCGCCGCTGAGATGGCCGGCCTGCCGGATGACGTGACGCGCGTGGTGATGACTGCCGAACAGATAGGCGGCGTGCTGCGCGAGCCCGAGGAGGTGGCACGCCTGGCGGATCTGCTGGCGCCATACTTCGATCCCGTGCAGGTGGTGGTGTACATCCGCCGGCAGGACCAGCACGCCGCCAGCGCCTACACCGAATGGCTGCGCGGCGGCACGCTGCGCGATCCCGGCCTGCCCGCCGGCGGCGCGGAAAAGCATCCGGAATACGATTACGGCGGGATGCTGGACCGCTGGGCCGGCGTGTTCGGCCAGGATTCGGTCACCCCGCGCATCTTCGCGCGCGACCGGCTGGTGGACGGCGACGTGGTTGCCGACTTCCTTGCCCTGACCGACATCGCTTTGCCGATGCTAGACGACGCCACGATGCGCCAAAGCAACCTCAGTCTCAGCGCGCCTGCCCAGGCACTCCTGCTGGCCGCCGGCCGCCTGACGGCGTCACGCGCCGGCGAGACGATCTGGCGCGACACCCCCGCCTGGCGCCACCTCGCGAGTTCCGTTTCCGAAGCCCTGCCAGGCCGCGGCTGGCGGCCGACCCGGTCCGAAGCCGGCGCCTTTCTCGCCCGGTTCGAGGCCACCAACGAACGCGCCCGCGCGCGCTTCTTCCCGCAGCAGGCGACGCTGTTCGACATGAGCGTGGCCGACCTGCCCGCCGAACCCGCACCGGTGCAGCAGGGGGCCGTGCTGGAGGCGGCGCTGGACGCGCTGCTGCATGAGGTGCAGGCCGGCACGCAGCGCGAAGCCCAGGCCGCGATGGCGCAGTACCGCCTCAGCCGCAAGCTGAGGGACCGTCCGGCAATGCGAACGTGCCTGGTGCGCGCGGTAAAATACGCGCCCGACCTGCTGGCGCCGCGGCTTCGGCTGGCGGAGTTTTTCCAGGAGGAGAATGATCTGCGGCAGGCGCGGCAGCATGCGGAGGCGGCGTTGCGTATTGCGCCGGAGGATGCGGCGGCGCAGCGGCTGGTTCGGCAGACGGGGAAGGAAAGAAAGAAAGCAGTTCTTTTTTGAAAAAAAGAACCAAAAAACTTCCACTCCCACGCATCTGCAACAGTTGGTTTAATCCGGATACGCCGTGCACCAGACACAGCAGGTAGTAAAAGTTTTTTGCTTCTTTTTTTCAAAAAAGAAGGCCTTGCTTTCTTACCCTATAGGTTCAAGCGACCAAGGCACCCCCGGTACACACCGCAGCGGCACCCCATTTTCCGTGCGCACGAGCGCGGACAACCCCATCGCTTCGCGGATCGCGCGGAACATCGCGCCATGCGCCACGATCAATGTGAGTGTCGGCCCGCAGAGCGCGCTGTTGAGGGCGGGGACGACTCGCTCCTGCAATGCCGCAAAGCTTTCCCCGCCGGCGGGCGTGTAGTTGCTGGACACCCAATCATCGTACCAGGTGCCGATCGGGTGGCCTTCCTGGTCCCCGAAGCTGGCTTCCTGCAGATCCGTCTCCGTGCCGATGGCTAAACCGAGCTTGTCGCCAACTATCCGCGCAGTTTCCTGCGCACGGCCGAGCGGCGAGGCGACGATGTGATGTATGCCGCGGTTCATGAGTGCATGTGCTGCGGCGTGCGCCTGTGCCAGGCCGTGCGGATTGAGTGGGATGTCGGTACGGCCCTGGCTGCGCCCGCTGGCGTTCCAATCCGTCTCGCCGTGGCGGAGGAAGATGAACTCGGTTGCAGTTATATGCACGGGTGATCCCTGAGAATGAAAGCAAGGCCTTCTTTAAAAGAAAAAATTTTGCTCCTGAGTCGACGCTGGGCACCTGCGTGTATCATGGGCACACCGCTGGTACGTGGTGAACGTGACAAGGTTTAACCAAGCGCTTTGCCGAACGGACGACCAAACGAAGGGGACGAGGTCCTCTCTTTCCCTAGTCAAACAAGGAGCTGACAGAGCTCTCGTCGGAAATCCGGTGTATCGCCTCGGCCAGCAAAGGCGCGATCGTCGCCTCGCGCAAATTCGGCGACTGCCTTACCGCGTCCGTCGCCACGATGCTGTCGGTGATCGTCATCATCTCGATCGGGCTGGCCGCGATGCGCGCCACCGCGCCGCCGGAGAGCACGCCATGCGTCACATACACGCTGACCGACTTGGCACCTTCCTTGATCAGCGCGTCAGCCGCGTTGCACAGCGTACCGCCGGAATCGCAGATGTCGTCGAGGAGTATGCAGTCGCGTCCCTCCACGTCACCGATCACGTTCATCACTTCGGATACGCCGGCGCGTTCGCGGCGCTTGTCGATGATCGCCAGATCGATGTTCAGCCGCGTGGCCAGCGCGCGCGCGCGCACCACGCCGCCCACGTCCGGCGAGACGATCATGATGTCACGCCCTTCATAACGCGCGCGTATGTCGGCCATGAACAGCGGGGCGGCGTAGAGGTTGTCCAGCGGGATGTCGAAGAAGCCCTGTATCTGGCCGGCGTGCAGATCAAGCGTGAGGACCCGGTTGGCGCCTGCCTCGGTGATCAGGTTGGCCACCAGCTTGGCGCTGATCGGCGTGCGCGGCGCGGATTTGCGGTCCTGCCTGGCATAGCCGAAATAGGGGATCACGGCAGTAACGCGGCGCGCGGAGCTGCGCCGCAACGCGTCCATCATGATCAGCAATTCCATCAGGTTGTCGTTTGCGGGGTAGCTGGTGCTTTGGATGACAAAGACGTCCTCGCCGCGCACGTTCTCCTGTATCTCCACAAAAACCTCCATGTCCGCGAAACGGCGGACGGACGCGCGGGTCAGCGGGAGCGAAAGGTTGCGTGCCACCGCTTCGGCTAACGGCCGATTGCTGTTACAGGCTACAATCTTCATTCTGGGATCCCCGGGGGCACGCGGCGGGGGTTTTAGCCGCGTGTCATGGGTCTGTCACCTTCAGGAAGAAAGGCCTTCTTTTTGCAAAAAAGAAGCAAAAAACTTTTGTCCGGCTGTCGCGGACTGCTTGCGTGAGGTGTCTTGTTTTGGGGGCGGGCGCCGGCGGCGGGTTCCCGCAGTGGAACTGTGCCTGCCGGCTGTGTGCGCTGGCGCGGGCGGGCGATCCCCGAGCGCGGCCTTGCACGCAGGTGGCCGTTGCGGTCACGGCGGACGAGGCGCGCTGGGTGGTGGTGGGCGCCTCGCCCGACCTGCGCCAGCAGATCCTCCAGACTCCGGCCCTGGCACCGCGCGGGAAGCGGGATTCGCCGCTGGCCGGCGTGGTGCTGGTCAGCGCGGACGTGGACGGCATGGCCGGGCTGCTGGTGTTGCGCGAGCAGCAGCGCCTGCGCATTTGGGCGCCGGCGCCGATCCTGCGCGTGATGGCGGAGAACCCGATCTTCGCCTCGCTGGACCCGGCGCTTGTGGAGCGCGTGGCCGTGGTGCCCGGCGAGCCGGTGGATACCGGGATGGGGTTGCGCCTGACGCTGCTGGAGATGCCTGGCAAGGTGCCGCTGTATCGGGAGGACCGCGGCGCCGCCGTGGCCGAAGCCGCCAGCACCTACGCGGCGCGGCTGGAGGCGGGCGGCCGCACGGTGATTTTGGCCCCGGCCTGCGCGCAGGTGACGCCTTGGGTGCTGGAACGCCTGGCCGGCGCAGACGTGCTGTTCTTCGACGGCACGCTGTTTACCGACGACGAAATGGTGGAAGCGGGACTGGGGCATAAGACGGGGCGGCGGATGGGCCATGTTCCGGTGTCGGGGCCAGGCGGCTCAATGGAGGCGCTGGCGTCTCTGGGCGGGCGACGCATCTATTTCCACATCAACAACAGCAACCCGATCCTGCTGGAGGGGTCGCCCGAACGGGCGGAAGTGGAGGCGGCAGGGTTCGAGGTGGCGTTCGATGCGATGGACGTGATGGTTTAGGCCTCACGCGGGTCAGCCAAACCGGCAAGGACGGCTAATCTGTTTCTAAACGGAATAGTACCGCCAGCCGAGTCCGGCACGGCAGTTGATAAAAGGCTTCTGAACCACAAACAGCTCGGCATATGATGCGTCGATCCCAAAGCGGATCAATGAGCCTGGCTAGCGACAAGGATTGCATGACTATGCCCATCGGTTTGGCTGGACTGTTCCGCAGGCGCGGCAGACAGGCAGAGTACGCACAGGCCGAGCCCGTTCCGGCCCCCCCACCCGCCGCGTCCTTCGATGCGCTTTTCCGCCCGCCCTTCGAAGCTCCGCCCGAGCCCATTTTCGCGCGCCCGAAACCGCCCGTCTGGCCGGCGCCAGGGGCGGAACGGGTACGCATGGTGATCTGGGATCTCGACGGGACCTTCTGGGACGGCACCCTCACCGAAGGCGGCATCATTTGGCGCCCGGAGAACGCGGCGATCGTCCGCACGCTCGCGCAGCGGGGCATACTGAGCACGATCTGCTCGAAGAACGACCCTGCCCCGATCATGCGCCTTCTTGAAGAACACGGCCTCCACGAGCATTTCGTCTTCGCCGACATGTCCTGGGACCCGAAGGGACCACGCCTCGCGGCGCTCGTGCAGGCCGTCCAACTGCGCGCCGAGTCCCTGCTCTTCATCGACGACAACCCCGCGAACCGCGCTGAAGCCGCCGCTTTCGTGCCGGGATTGCAGATTGCCGACGAGACGATCATCCCCGAGCTCGCAAACCACAGCCTGCTGCAAGGCAAACCGGATCCGGACCTGTCGCGCCTTGCGCAGTACCGGCTTCTGGAACGGCGCCACGTTGCCCAGAAAGCCTCGGGCGGAACGCAGGATTTCCTGCGCGCGAGCGGCATTACCGTGGCGTTCGAGAACGATCTGGAGCCGCATCTCGATCGCGTCATCGAGCTGATCAATCGGACCAACCAGCTCAACTTCACCAAGAACCGCTTGCCGGAAGACCTGGGGGAAGCCAGGGCCGAATTGCGGAAGTTCCTTACCCAGCACAACGTGCAGGCGGGGCTGCTCAGGGTGAAGGACAATTTCGGTGACTACGGTTTCGCCGGTTTTTACGCCTTGCGTGCCCACAACCTGGTCTACTTCGCATTCTCCTGCCGCATCCTCGGCATGGGCGTGGAGACCTGGCTCTACCGCCACATCGGCCGTCCCGCGCTGCGCGTGGTTGGCGAGGTGCTGAGCGACCCTGTCGGCGACGACGCCCCGATCGACTGGATCGGAGCTGGTATTTCTGGCGCAGTCCCGATTACGGCGGACGCGCCAAAGCCGCTCCGCTACGTCCTGGCGCGCGGCTCCTGCGACATGCGCGCCATCGCCCATTACTGCCACGGTCTCGCCGACGAGACGGTGGAGGAATTTGCCTTCGTGCGCGGCCGCCAGCACGTCAGCCGCGCCAACCTGATGCTTGCAGTGCAGGCCATGGACGGCTTCCCTGAAGCCGCACTCGCCGATTTCGCTCCCATGGGGCTGCTGAAGGAGGATTTGACCACGGTGCTGGCCGCGGACCTGCCGAAAGGCCCGGGCGCCTGGCTCATGGGGTTCAGCACCGAGCTGCAAGGCGTGCTGTTCCGTCACAAGGCAACCGGCACCTTCCTGCCCAACGCCCCCGCCGGCCTCGAGGGGTCGCCGGAGGAGATGATGCGCGGCGAGCGCCTCGGCAGCGCAGACCCTGCTTTGGTCGCCCATGTGCGCGACAAATTCGAACTCTTCGGCCGCTTGCCGGAGCCGATGTTCCGGGACGCGCTCCGCAAGGTGTTCTCCCGCGCCCCTGCCGACGTCACCGTCTTCGTCATGCTCTCGAACACTGAGGCACGCAGGGCGGACGGCTCGGTCCGCCCCATGCCGGCCTTTGCCCGCCACAACGAAAACATTCGCGAAGTTGCGGCCGATTACCCGAACGTAAAGCTGATCCTGCCAGGCGACTTCATGACGGAACAGCAGCGGGCCACACTGGTCGCCAACCCGCACCATTTCGACCGCATGGTCTATTTTCGCATGTTCCAGCACATCGCCAGTCACATCAACGCAAGCCACGCTCCCGCCTGAAACACGCTCCTGCGCAATGCGCAGGAGAAAAGGCTCTTACACGTTTTCCAATAAAGGACTGCTTGCTTTCTTCTACCGGTAGATCAACGTACCAGGCCCAGCCTCGGTGAACAGCTCCAGCAGCACCGCATGCGGTATCCGCCCGTCCAGGATAACGCACCCCTTGGCTCCTTCTTCCAACGCTTCGAAGCAGTTCTCCACCTTCGGTATCATCCCGCCGTGAATCGTGCCGTCTGAGATGAGCGCGCGCGCTTCGCCCACGCTCATCTCGGCGATCAGCCGCCCCTGCGCGTCCAGTACGCCGGGCACGTCCGTCAGCATCAGCAGCCGTGTCGCGTGCAGCGCGCCGGCAATCGCACCCGCGGCGTCGTCCGCGTTGATGTTGTAGGTCTGCCCGTCCGAGCCGTAGCCCACGGGGGCCACCACCGGTATCAGCCCCGACCCGGTCAGCGCATGTATCACGCGCACGTCCACGTGCTCCGGCTCGCCCACGAAGCCCAGATCCAGCACATGTTCGATGTGGCTGTCCGGGTCCACGATGGTGCGCTCCAGCTTGCGCGCCCGTATCAGACCGCCATCCTTGCCGGAGATGCCCACCGCCAGCGCGCCGGCGCGGTTGATCAGTTCGGTGACGTGTTTGTTCACCGTGCCGGCGAGCACCATCTCCACTACTTCCACCATGGCGGCGTCGGTCACGCGCAGGCCATCGATGAACTCGCTCTTGATCGCCAGGCGCTGCAGCATGGCGTTGATCTGCGGCCCGCCGCCATGCACCACCACGGGGTTCACCCCCACCTGCTTCAGCAGGGCGATGTCCCGCCCGAACTCGGTGGCCAGCTCAGGATCGCCCATCGCGTGGCCGCCGTACTTCACCACGATGGTGGCGCCGGCGTAGCGGCGCAGGAAGGGCAGCGCCTGGGCCAGGATGGCGGCCTGCTCGGTGGCGCGGCGCAGGGCTTCGGGGGAGTGGGGCATGGGGGGTGGGGTTAGCGGGGGGTGAGGAAAGGAAGCAAGGCCTTCTTTTTCGAGAAAAAGAAGCAAAAAGCTTTTACCACCGACGCTGGCACCAGCGCCCGGCCTGGTTCTGCCAGCACGTGCCCTGGCAGAACCGGCGCGAACCTCTGTGCAGCCGGAGCAGAAAGAGTTTTTTGGTCTTTTTTTTCAAAAAAGGACTGCTTCCTTGCTCAAACACGCGTCGACAAGCGCTTCCAGAGCCGCCCCCGCAAGCATCGGATCCGCCGCCGGCAGCCCGGTAGCGTCACTCGCCTCCGCGAAGGCCCGCGCGCGCGCCGCCTCGTCGAGATGGGCGGTGTTCAGGCTGATCCCGCCGCAGCGTATGGCGGGGTTGGTCCTCCGGCCGAGCGCCAGGTTCATCTCTATCGTCTCCGCCAGGCTGGGCAGGCTGTAGTTCTCCAACCCGACGATGCTGCGCCTTCCCGGCTGGTGGCAGACGACGATCACGTCCGGCTGGCTGCCGTGCAGCAGGCCCAGCGACACACCGGCGTAGGACGGGTGGAACAGCGAGCCCTGGCCCTCGATCACGTCCCAATGGTCCGCCGCCGCGTCCGGGCTCAGCAGCTCGGCAGCACCAGCCTCGAAATCGGCGATCACCGCATCCATCGGGATGCCGGCGCCGGCGATCATGATGCCGGTCTGCCCGGTGGCGCGGAAATCGGCCGCCAGCCCGCGCGCGTGGAAGGCGCGGGCCAGGGCCAGGGCGGTGTATTTCTTGCCCAGCGCGCAATCGGTGCCGACGGTGAGCAGGCGCCGCCCGGTGCGCTTGCGGCCTGTGGCGATGGGCAGGCGGGCGGGCGGCACGCGCACGTCGATCAGGCGGCGGCCCAGCCGGCGGGCGGCGTCTGCCAGGTCGGGCACCTCCGCAAGCTTGCCGTGCAGGCCGCTGACGATGTCCAGCCCGGCCTCCAGCGCCGTCACCAGGGCCGCCACCCAGCCAGGCGGCAGCACGCCCCCTACGTTGGCCACGCCGATGACGAGCGCGCGCGCGCCGCCCGCGAAAGCCTGGTGGGGGGTGAGGACAGGCAGGCCGGTGCTGACCCGCGCATCCGGCAGGGCGAACTCGCCGACGCAGAGCTCCGGCGCCCAGTCGCGCAGGCCGAGCGCGGTCTTGGCGAAGCCGGCTTCCTGCACGTCTCCCAGGAACAGCAGGTAAGGACGCGGCAGTTCAAGTCGGGAAGCGGTTTCGTGCCTTGGCGGCAGGGTCACGGCATCGCTCCGGGCAGGCGGGATTTCGGCTGGGTCTCGGACGGAGGCGGACATGCGGTCAATCGGCGCGGGCGCGTGGCCGGGCGGCGCGCTGGGCGGCTGCCGGCGCGGTCCTGCGCAGGTGCGTGCGCGCTGGGCCAGGCACATTGCGCGGCGGCTGCGTGTGCGGGGCAGGCAGGGTGTCGGGCTCGCTCTGGCTGGCCGCGTTGTGCAGCAGCTCCTCCTGCGTGGTGGAACAGACGCACACCACCAGCGCCTGCTCGCAGTCGCCATCCGCCAGATAGGCGTGGCCCATGCGGCTGTCGATGTAGACGGACTCGCCCGCCTGCAGCGTCACCGGATCGTAGAACTCGGTGTGCACGGCCACGCGGCCTTCGAGCACATAGAGGAACTCCTGCCCGTCATGGCGCACCATGTCGCCGAATTCGGCCAGCGAGCGCGCCTTCACACGGGTGAAGATCGGGATCATGTCCTTCTGGCGCAGCTCGGGCGACAGATAATAGTAGTCGTAGTTCGGCGTGGTGATGGACAGCGCCGAGGCGCGGGTGCCCACGCTGCGCCGGCTGTTGGCCACGGCGGCCGGCTCGCTCTTCGGCTCGGCGAACAGCTCGGACATGCGCACGCCCAGCCGGTCCCCGATCATCTGCAGCTTGTCGTAGGTGAGCGTCAGCCGGTCATGCTCCACCTTGGAAAGTGTGGAGAACGGCACGCCGGTGCGCTCGCTCATCTCCTTCAGCGTGAGACCATAACGGTCCCGCAGCGAGCGCATCAACGAGCCGAGGGTGGGTTTGGCCGCATGCCGCATCACTGTCCTCATGGTCCTAGTTGGGACAAGAGTAGCGCCAGAGCCCCGTTGTGCGCCAGCCCTTCGGCGAGGTGTGGGCAAGCAGTAAGCAAGCAGTCCTTTTTTGAAAACAGGACCAAAAAACTTTTGCTTCTCCGCCGGCACGGAATGTCGCTAGGTCTGCCATTACGCGCACCAGCAGAGTCAGGCCAGTTCCTGGTGCAGGTGCCGGGGAGCAAAGTTTTTGCTTCTTTTTTTAGGGCCTGTGGAGAATCGGGGATTCCCAAGGTCACGAGCACCGTGATTCAAGCT
>CAXTJZ010000090.1:3023-13736 GCA_964244695.1 uncultured Acetobacteraceae bacterium | reverse complement strand
CCACACCATCCAGTCCGACGTTGCATCCGTTTTGAAGTGGCGGCCGTTTTTCCAGCAGCCAGCCACACTGCCTCGGTTGGCAAGGATCGAGGATCATGTATCTATTCGTGCGGTCGCGCTGCCTGCGCGATGACGCGGCGCGTATGCGCCATGTTCAGGACACCGAGCCGCATGGCTGCAGATGCCGAGGGACTTCCCGCCCAAGAATTGATTGCGCGCTGCGCGGCACAGGATCGCGCGGCGTTCCGCGAGCTCTACGCGCAATGGAGCGGCCGCTTGCATGGGGTCGCCATGCGTATAACGCGTGATCCCGCACTGGCGGCGGACGCCACGCATGATGCGTTCGTGCAGGTGTGGCAGCAGGCCGGGCGTTACGATGCCACATTGGGTGAGGCGGGGTCCTGGCTGATGAGCCTCGCGCGCTACCGCGCGCTGGACTTGGTGCGCCGGCGCGGGCGCGAAGTGCTTGGGCATGAGGCTCTGGAGGAAGAGGCCGACCGCGGGCCTGATCCACTGGGGCAATTGCTGGCCAGCGCCGATGGCGGCGCGCTGCACCGCTGCCTGCTGACGTTGAGCGAAGAGCGCCGCCGTCTTGTGGTGTTAGCGTTTGTCGAAGGTTTTTCACATAGCCAGCTCGCAGCGAAACTGAACCTGCCGATCGGCACGGTGAAGTCCTGGATCCGGCGGAGCCTGCTCGGGCTGAGGGAGTGCCTGGCGCCATGAGCGGCTTGGCGGAGGCGGATGACGGTGCGCCGGAGGTGTTGGCCGGAGAGTATGTGGTGGGAACGCTCGATGCCGTAGAGGCCCGGGCAGCCGAGGCGCGCATTGCCGCAGAGCCGGCGTTTGCGGCGGAAGTACGGAGATGGGAGGTGCTGCTGTATCCGCTGGCCGCGCTGGTGCCGGAAGTGGCGCCGCCCGCTGCGCTTTGGGCGCGAGTCGAGGACACGACGGGCGGTATGGTCCCGGTCGGGCCGGTCCCCGACGTGACACGTGCCGTCAACGACGACCGGGTGGCGAGCTGGTGGCGGACGGTGGCGATAGGAGCTGCCGCGTTGGCCGCGGGGCTTGCGGTGTTCATAGGCGTGCGCCCGTTGCCGGTGCCAATGGTGGCCGTGTTGTCACCGGCGGGCAGCACTGCGGCGCTGCTGGTGGCCGTGGCGGGGCCAGACGGAGGGCTGGCACTACGGCCGACTGCGGCGGTGGCTGTGGCGGCAGACAAGGATTTGCAGCTGTGGGCCCTGGCTGCGGGAGCCACTAAGCCGGTGTCGCTGGGCGTTCTTCCGGCCGCGGGCAAGTTTGTGCCGCAGGGCGTGGGCGCAGGGACCCAGTTGCTGGTGAGCTTGGAACCCAAGGGCGGTTCGCCCACTGGGCTGCCGACGGGGCCCGTAGTCTATGGTGGATTGTTGCAGGCAATACGTTAGCGATAGCTTGTTTTTGAGAAGAAGAAGACTTTTGTTCTTCGCTGGTTTGGATGCCTTCTGTCTTCCAACTTGCCGCTACAGGGGCGGATGTAGCCTGCATCGAGACGTCCATCGGTGCGGTGTGACACGACATTATCGGCGGCTCCGTCGAGCCATATCGGCTATTATGGCTGTATGCGTGTAAACGCGTCACCTGACTTCAACACCCACGACGTCATGCACGTCGCGCGCGCCGTGCTTGTCGCCGGGGACAATAAGGCGAAGCGTCGGGAGATCCCTGGGCGGGTCGTCCTGACGGTAGGCGAGGAGGACTTGTTTGGCGCCGATGAACGGGTCGATCTCGCCTACGCCGAAAGCGGCGGCGTAGCCGTCCTGGCCGCTGACCATGATGACATGGCGCATGCCGGTACGCTGGCCTGGCTCGTCCTGTGGGGCGGCTTTCGAGACAAGGTCCCAGAGCAGCACGCCTGTCCAGGTGTGGTGGTCCTGGCCGTGCATGGTGGTGAAGCTGGCTTCCACATGCTGGGCAGGGAGGGCCTTTAGCTGATCCAACGTGAAGGACTGCGAGTGGGCAACACGTCCCGTCACGGCTACGGGGGCCTGCGGAGCAGCGGCGGCAAGCAGCAGAAAACTTATGGTAGCGCAGGGCGCAAGTACCGGTCGAACAGCACCCAAAGTCGCAGAGATCCTTTGGTTTGTTTTTTCAGAAAAGAACTGCTTGCTTGCCTTCACTTAGCGATCATCACGTCAGAAGCCTTGATAATAGCGCTGGCGTGGTCGCCGACTTTCAGCTCCAGCTCGTCGATCGCCTCGTTGGTTATGGAAGACGTGACGATTATACCGTTAGCGATTTCGATCAGCACGTGACCCGTGGTCTGGCCCTTCTGCACGGCAATGACGCGGCCGGGAAACTGGTTGCGAGCGCTCAGCTTCACGCGACGGGCGCCCGCAAAAGGTTCTGCGGCGGGATTGGCAGGCCGCGGCGGCCGAGCAGGCCACGAAGCTCGCGTATAGCGGGAAAGACTTCCTGGTTCCAGTCCGCACCTTGAGCGTCATGGGCTTTCTGTTCTTCTTCGACGATCCAACGGTCCTCGGTGAAGATGCGTTCGGTGAACCAGACGAGGATCGGCCAGGCGGCGTCGAGCAGGAAGCCGACTTTTGCCGGGCGCTGGATGCTGAGCAGGCCGAAGGTGCGGTTGGTGCGCTGGGCGCGGTCCAGCGGCACGTAGCAGATCCAAAGATTCATGACGGGGAGCTCGCCGTCGGTCCAGATGCGCAGGTTTTGGTAGGGGTACTCGGTGCGTATGGTCATCAGGTCCTTGTGGTTCTGATCCACGGCACCCGTCTTGCGCATCTTGCCGAGAATGGCGGCCTCGGCGAGGGGCTGCTTTCCGCCTGTGCGGCCGAAGGTGTAGTCCACCTCCATCCAGTCCTCGCCGATGCGCATGCCGCGATGGCGCGGCCGCATCTGGCCCATCTGCTTGCGGTGCAGGAACTGGTGGTTCATGTCCGTGAGGTTTTCGTGCATGAACGTGTAGTGGCAGGCGACTTCCTGGCCGAAACGGCGGGTGCGGTAGCGCGGGTCGCTGCTGGCGCCGAGGCTGGGGAAGGGCACGGTATCGGCCAGCGCCGCCTCGCCCGGGAAGACGAAGATCAGCCCGGCTTCTTCGCGGCAGGGGTAGGGGCGGACACCGTTGGGCAGCTTGTCCTTGCCGAGATAGGGAACCTCGATGCACTTGCCCGACTGGTCGTACGTCCAGCCGTGGTAGCAGCAGCGTAGCGCGCAGCCGTCCACCACGCCGTCGTGCAACGGGACCTGGCGGTGGGCACAGCGGTCTTCCAGTGCGAAGACCGGGCCCTCCTTGGGGCGCACCAGGACGATGGGCTCGCCGGCGAAGCGCACGCCCAGGGCCTTCCCCTGTTTGAGTTCGTTGGACCAGGCCAGGGGATACCAGTGATTCGGGTGCGCGCCGATGCGGCGGAGGTCCGTGTGGGCGGCGGGGAGCGTCACCGAATCCGGCATGACGTCTAGCGTGTGGGTGTCCATGGCGGGATTAAGTATGGAGCCACCCCTTGGCGCAAGGCACAAAGGCGTTTTGCGGCAAGTAAATGGTGCCCCGTACGGGATTCGAACCCGTGTAGCCAACGTGAAAGGCTGGTGTCCTAGGCCTCTAGACGAACGGGACGGGCCGGGCGGTGTGGGTAGCTAAAGTGGGGGGCGGGGTCAAGGGAAGCAAGGTAAGGTGGTGTCTGACTGTGAGATGTGTCGTGCTTTGTGTCGGGGAGCTAAGGCAAGGAAGGCCTTCTTTTCTGAAGAAAAGAAGCAAAAGACTTTTGACTCCGCTGTCGCGCGCTTTTCAGGAGAGACCCGACAAAGTCTGGTGGTTCTTTCCCACGAGTGCGTTACAGCGGAGTCAAAAGTTTTCTGGTTCTTTTTTCAAAAAAGAACTCTTACTTCCTTTCTTTCCTGATCCAGTCATCAACACGCATTTCCAGAACACCCAGCGGCATGGCGCCCTCGTCTAGAATGACATCGTGGAAGCGCCGCTCGTCGAACCCCGCGCCGAAGGCTGCTTCGGCACGGTGGCGGAGTTCCATGATCTTCATCTCGCCTATCTTGTAGCCGAGAGCCTGGCCGGGCCAGGCGATGTAGCGGTCCACTTCGGATTGCATGTTGGCTTCCGAGAGCGCGGTGTTCTCGCGCAGGCAGGATAGCGCCTGGTCGCGCGTCTGGCCTTTCCAGTGCAGGCCTACGTCCATGACGAGGCGGCAGGCGCGCCACATCTCCAGAGAGAGCTGACCGAAGCGTTCGTAGGGGGTGGAATAGAGGCCCATTTCCGCGACGAGCTGCTCGCTGTAGAGCGCCCAGCCTTCGACGTAGGCGGTGATGTTGCTGTCGCGGCGGAAGGCGGGCAGGCCTGTGAGTTCCTGGGCGAGCGCGATCTGGATGTGGTGGCCCGGGGCGCCTTCGTGGGCGACGAGAGCGGGGAGTTCGTAAAGCGGGCGCTGGTCAAGATGGGAGGTGTTGATCCAGAGCTCGCCGGCGATGCCCTGTTCAGGGCTGCCGCCGTCATAGCGGGCGGTGGTGTAGCCGTCCTCTATGTCGGCCGGTACAGGGGCGACGCCGTAGGACAGGCGCGGGAGGTGGCCGATGAAGCGGGGGAGCTGGCCATCCACACGCTTGGCCAGGCGGCTGGCGCGTTCGAGCAGGGCTTCGCGTGTGGTGACGTAGAACGCGGGGTCGGTGCGGAGTTTGGCCTGGAACTGGGCGAAGCTGCCGTGGAAGCCTGTCTGGGCGATCTGCTTGTCCATCTCGGCGCGTATGCGGGTGATTTCGGACTGGCCGATAGCGAAGATCTGGTCGGGGGTGAGCGTGGTGGTGGTCTCGCGGCGGACCAGCATTTGGTAATAGGCGCGGCCGTCCGGAAGGGCGGCGGCGGCGAGCGTGTCCCGCGCGTGGGGCAGGTAGGTGGTGGTGTAGAACTGCGCGAGCCTCTGCTGCGCAGGTTTGACGGTTTGGCTGATCAAGGTCAGGGCTTTGGCGTGCAGAACGGGTTTTTCCGGGCTGTCCGGCAACGTGTCGAGTGGTGCGAGGAGGGAGTCTTGACCAGCGGGTACGGCTGCACGCGCGGCAGCTTCTCTCGCCTGTGTGGCGGCGATGCGTCGGGGCAGGACGAAGCCGGTGGCGATGCCGCGCTCGAGGTTGGCGGTCTCGGTGGCGTAGAACGCAGGCAGCGTGGCCAGCCGGGTCAGCCAGGCCTGGGCGTCCTGTGGCGTGTGCAGGGCGGTGCCGCCGGCTGCGTAGTCCGGGATGACGAAAAAACCTTGGTCGCTGGCGTAGGGAATGCGGTCTTCGTCAAAGCGGGCACTGTCCTCATCGGTGGTGATGCGTGCTTCCAGCAGGGTGCGATTTAGCGCGTCCTCGCCGGTCAGCGCGGCTTGGGGAAGGGCATCGAGCTCCGTTTTAATTTGGGCCAGGGCGGCTTGGCGGGCGGAGACGGCTGCGGGGGTGTCGTCGGGCCATCGGGCTGCGGCCTGGAGATCGCCGCGCTGGCCTGCTGCGATGGGATCGACGTCGGTGAGCCAGGCATCGTAATCGGCCAGTATCTTGGCAAGGTTTGGATGAGGTGCGGCCAGGGCTGCATGGGTTGTGAGGAGAAACGCTGGGATCAGTAGGCGCATCTCCGGATGTTGCGGAGATCGGCCTGAACTAGGCAAGATGTTCTTTGCTGAGCAACTAAGACGAAATCGTCACCCTGCTGGGTGATCAGAACGATCACCCCGCAGAGCGTAACTACGCAGGTCTCAGAGCTGTTAGGTCTTATCACCGTCCGGCGAAATGACCGGCAAAGTTAAGACTACTGGTTGTAGGACGTTAGAAGACCCAATGCGACCAAATGTGTCTCGATGAACGCCTTGGCGACAAGGGCCTGCTGCAATGCGGCCGACGTGTATGGAAGGCCGTCAGCGATCAGGCCGATCTGCAACTGCAGCAGCATCTCGTGACCCTTGGTTTGGATCATCAGGTAGTTCGCGTCGAAGCTGGCATCAGGCGCGGTTTCCACGCTGGAGAGCATCGCCTGTTGCGCCGCCGTGAGCGGTGCCGGCGGCGGGTTCGGCGAGGAGTTCAGGACTTGCGCGAAGGCAGTCTGTTCCTCGATCTCGCTGGTGGCGAAATCCTTGACGAACTGGTTGCTGGAGCGAAGCAGCGCGTATTGGCTGGTCTCCTTGGCGAGCGTGCCGTATTGCAGCGTGCCAGCCCGCCACGTTTTGACGTTAACGGCCGGGTAGGGCTGGGCCTTGAGGCTGCGAGCCACCAGCGCCAGCGGCAAGGCGCTGCCGAGTGCCAGCAGAGTGTTGCGACGGTTCATTCCGCGAATCCTCTTATGTTTTGCCGACGACTTGCCGGAACAGGCAGGCAACGGAGACTTGCCCGCACGGTTCAGGTGGCTACGCGCTTGTGATCGGGAAGGGGATCGGGGAAGTTTCCACGGTGTCACAGGCGGGCCTTGATGCTGCGCGATGGTGCCCTATCGCCTGGCTGGCCGGCGTTTGTGGTCGCATTGCGCGGCGTGCACGGCCAGTTCGCACGTGACATGATGTGTGTGTCTTGCGAGGTCCGCCGGCCTCGAACGTAGCGGAGCGTAGCTGGAAGCCGGGCGCCGTGAGACTTCAAAGATAAGAGGGATGCAGGGTGGAGAACATTCCAAAAAACGCTGATTTCGCTGATTTCGACGAGGCGGCGTACCTCGCCACATACAAGGACATCGCCGAGGCCGTGGCCGCGGGTAGGATAGCCAGTGGTTGGGCGCATTACGACGCGCATGGCCGCGGAGAGGGCCGCAAGGGCAGTAACTTCGATGCCGATTTCTACTTGCGCAGCTACCCGGCGGTATTGCGCGAGATGGAGGCGGGGCTGGCACGTGACGCATGGGAGCATTACAGGCGTGTGGGCAAGGCGCGTGGCTACCTGCCGGCTTCCACAGCTGTGCGACCCGATAATTCGGCGCCGTTGCCGAGATTTGGCGGGTTCTGGGTGGATCGGCCGGACGCGTTGGACGCGGTGGAAGGAAGGCTGGAAGTAGGCCAGATTACCGAGCCTCAGGCGGAGCAGCTGCGGTTCTGGATAGAGAACGGCTACATCATTCTGCCCGATGCTATCCCGGCCAAGTTGGCCGATCGCGCGCTGAAGGACCTTGACCTTGCTTACGCCGGAGGCTTTCCGGATCTGCTGTTCGAGTGTGGCGCCAAAGCACCAGGGCACATGTCCTGGGATGCGAGCCTGAACGTCCTGCCGGCCAAGGCGCTGGATCTGCATTACTTCTCCAGGCCGATACGCGAGCTGATGTTCGCGCCGGCGATCACCGACTTTTTGGGACTGGTGTTCGAGAGCAAGGCCTTTGCCTCGCAAAGCCTGACATTCCTGCGCGGCTCGGCGCAGGATCCGCACCAGGATTCGGCTTACGTCGCCTATACGGTGCCGCGACGATTTGCCGCGTCCTGGGTGGCGCTGGAGGACGTCACGATCGGGGCGGGCGAGTTGTTCTACTACGATGGCAGCCATCGTTTGGCGGATTTCGTCTATGGCGGGCGGCATAAGAGCGTGTCCGAGGCGATGCGGCTGGGGCCGTCCGACGCGCTGGCACAGGAGATACCGGAGCACGTGCGGTGCTTGCGGGACGTCGCCGGTTCTGGCGCTTACACGAAGAGCGTGTTCGCGGCCAAGAAAGGCGATGCCCTGATCTGGCACGCCGACCTGGCGCATGGCGGCAATCCCATCTCGCTCGAGGCTACGCGAAAGAGCGTGGTTACGCATTACTGCCCGAAACGCCTGGCGCCGTTGTTCGCCGAGCGTACGCAGGTGCCGTTGTTTGAACATCAAGGGCATTACCTGACGACAGGGGTGGAGGCGTATCTTGGGCGCGGGTAGCGTTGAAGCGGGCAGCGCTTTGCGGATCCTTATCGGTTGGAGATCAGGTTCTTGATACGGCTGGCCAACGCCTCCATCGCGAAGGGCTTTGTCAGCACGTGCATGCCGGGGTCTAGGTGGCCGTGACTTACCACCGCGTTTTCGGCGTAGCCGGTGATGAACAGCACCTTGAGGTTGGGCCGGGTCAACCGGGCGGCATCGGCTACCTGGCGGCCGTTCACGCCACCGGGCAGGCCCACGTCTGTCACCAGGAGGTCTATCCGGACGTCAGACTGCAATATCTTCAGACCCGAGGCGCCGTCGGCGGCTTCAATGGCCGTGTAGCCGAGGTCCTGCAGGACTTCGGTGACGAGCATGCGGACGGTGGGCTCGTCGTCCACAACCAGCACTGTCTCACCTTGCTGGGCACGGGGTGCGTCTGTCAGCTCCGGCGGCAGCTCGGCAATTTCAGCACTGCCTAGGTGGCGGGGCAAATAGAGGCAGACATTGGTGCCGCGGCCGAGTTCGGAATAGATGCGGACCAGGCCGCCTGACTGCTTGGTGAAGCCGTAGATCATCGACAGGCCAAGGCCGGTGCCCTGGCCGATCGGCTTGGTGGTGAAGAACGGGTCGAAGGCTTTGGCGATCACTTCGGGCGTCATGCCGGTGCCGGAATCCGAGACACAAAGGGAGACGTATTGGCCGGGCTCCAGGCCGCGTTCGCGGGCGGTGCGGGCGTCCAGCCAGCGGTTGCCTGTTTCGATGGTGATGCGGCCGCCGTCTGGCATGGCGTCGCGGGCGTTTATGCAGAGGTTAAGAAGCGCGTTTTCGAGCTGGCTCGGGTCCACCAGAGTGGGCCACAGGCCGCCTACGGCCACGGTTTCGACCGTGATTGCCGGGCCCACGGTTCGGCGTATCAGCTCTTCCATGCCGGCGACCAGGCGGTTCGCGTCGGTGGGCTTCGGGTCCAGGGTCTGGCGGCGGGAGCAGGCCAGGAGGCGGTGGGTGAGAGCGGCGGCGCGACGGGCTGCACCTTGGGCCGCGTTCACGTAGCGGTCCACATCCTTGATGCGGCCTTGCGCGATGCGGGCTTGCAGCAGTTCCAGGCTGCCGGTGACGCCGGTCAGCAGGTTGTTGAAATCATGGGCGAGGCCGCCGGTCAGCTGGCCTACCGCTTCCATCTTCTGAGATTGGCGCAGGGCTTCCTCCGCGGCCATCAGTTCGTGGGTGCGTTGCTGGACCTGGGTTTCCAGAGAAGCGGCCAGGTCTGCCAGCGCGGCTTCGGCGCGGCGGCGTTCGGTGGCTTCGCGGGTGCGTTCGGCTACGTCCCTCAGGAAGAGGAGTTCGTCCTGGGGCCATTCGCGGGGTTCGGCGTGGTTCAGGTAGAGGAGAGCCACCAGATCTGCCTGCTCGGTGAGGGGCATGTTGACAAGGGCGCGGGCGGAGATGGCTTCCAGGGCCGGGGCATTGCCGCTCGTGCGGGGGTCCAGGCGGGCGTCCGGGACCACGGCGGTCTCGCCGCGCTTGAGATTGTCTATGTAGGAGCCGAAATCCCGGAAGTGCAGGGTTCCGGCGAGGGTTTGGATGCCGGGAGCGTTCCAGTCCCGGGCGATGGCGATCGTTTCGGTGGCGCGGTTTATCAGGCCGTAGCCAACGCGGCTGACGGCCAGGGTGCGGCCGATCAGTTCGGCCACGCAGGAGCTGATCTGGTCGGGATCGTCCTGCGTGCGGAAGATGTCGCTGAGTTCGACGAGGGCGGCGCGCATGCGGTTCGCCCGGCGTTCGGCGGTGACGTCGCGCGAGACGCCGGCCAGGCGCAAGGGGCGGCCGGACTCGTCGGTGAAGGCCTGGCCGACCGAGGTGAGCCAGCGGATTGAGCCGTCCGGGCGGGTGATGCGATAGGTCACCTCGTAGTCCGCCTGGTCCGTCAGCGTGCGCTGCATGGCGGCGAGCGCCAGGGGGCGGTCTTCCGGAAGGGTGGCTTGCAGGCGGTCCTGGTAGGTGAAGGGCTGGGTGGTGGAGCGGCCGAACAGCTCCTTGCAGGTGTCCGACGCGGTGAGTTCGAGGGTGGCGAACTCCAGGCTCCAGGTGCCGAAGCGGCCGGCGCGCATGGCGAAGGCCATCTCGCGCTCGCGTTCCTGCTGGATGTGCAGGCGGCCGGTGAGTTCGGCCATCAGGGCGGCGTTGTCTGTCTGCAGGCCTTCCAGGCGTTCGCGTTCTATCGAGACGTCAACCTGGCTGGCGAAGAAGTAGGCGAGCTGTCCGCGGTCATCGAAGACGGGGGCCAGCAGGAGGCGGTTCCAGAAGAGTTCGCCGGTTTTGCGGACGTTGCGTATGTCTATTTCAATGGATTGTACGCTGGCGACGGCTTCGCGTATGCGCCGGACGGTGCCGGGGTCTGTCTCGGGGCCCTGGAGGAAGCGGCAGTTGCGGCCGAGGATCTCGGCGCGGCTGTAGCCGGAAAGGCGGCAGAAGGCGTTGTTGGCGAAGACGACGGGGTTGTCCGGCTGGCGGGGGTCCGTGATGATCATGGGCATGCGGGTGGCGCGTACGGCGGCGACGAAGGGGTCCGTGCCGTCGTCCGTGCCGTGCACCTCGTCCACGATGCGGACGTCGGTGGGGTTTGTTCTGCCGTGGTAAGGGTCGGGCGGTCGGGTGGAGTCGTCGGTCTCGGAAGGCACACTCGGCTCCATGGGGTTTGGCGGAGGTTAGCTGTAGCGGTGATGCGGTTGTAACAAGGGTTTGGTCATTTTTCGTATCGGATGGACTGGTATTTGCGCCGTGTGGCGTTTTGGAGGCGGTTCGATGGGCGCGATGGTGGATTTTGGCGCGGTGTTCGGGCGGCTGGCGCGTGAGGGGCTTGGCGAGGAGACGGTGCACGCT
>CAXTJZ010000090.1:0-3013 GCA_964244695.1 uncultured Acetobacteraceae bacterium | reverse complement strand
GGGGGGGGCGGGCAGGGGGGGGGCGCGGAGACGGTGGGGGTGGGGGGGGGGGATTTCTGCGTGGCGTTCCGGGATGGCGATGTGGTGCTGGGGGCGGGGCAGTGCTGCGTGGTGCCGGCGGGCGTGGAGCATCGCGGCACGTCCGGGGACGGGGCCGAGGTGGTGTTGTTCCAGACCCTGGGGTGATACGAGGGCGCTGCCGGCCGGCGGGCGCGGTTTGGCGTAGCGGCTCGCCTGGCTGGGGCCGTGGCCTTGGGGGGACTGGTTTGCTCCGCGGTTTGGAGCGGCCGTGTCTGTTGTGGCGGCGACGGCGGAGTGCGGCGGGGGGTTAGCCGTCTGGGCTGGGGGGCCAGGAGGTTGGCAGGGGGTGTAGGGTTTCGACCAGGAAGTCCGGAAAGCCGGTGAGGGATGGGGTGAGGCCCAGGGTGTGGCAGGCGCGGACGAAGTGGGTGGAGAGCAGGTCCTCGGGGTAGGTGGCCAGAGTGTCCTCTATGGCCTCGTCCAGGGTTTCGCGCAGGTCCCAGCGGTCCGGGTGGTTTTCGGTGAGGCGGTGCAGGGCGTCGCTGACGAGGCCGTGGTCCGCGGCGCGGGTCAGGTCCTCGAGGTTATGTTGCGGGCAGGCGGCGGCTGGGGCACGGGCGAAGGCGCCGGCGGCGATCTGGGATTCGAGCTTGACGGCCTGGCGGACGGCGCAGGCGAGGCGGGTGAAGGCCAGGTTCGGGTCTGGCGTTCTGGGGGTGGGTGAGGCGGCGTCCGGGGTGGTGGGGTGAGTGCTTGCGGGAGTTGGGTGGGCGGCTTCGGCCTCGGCGGCGGCGGCTAGCGCGCGCGTGGCGGCGGCTCGGGTGAGCTGCATGCCGAGGTCTATCAGTTCCTGGCAGACGGCGAGGTGGCGCGCGCGGCGCTCTGCCTCTTCGTTGTCTGCGGGGTGGGAGATGGCGTTCAGGTTGGGTGGCCTTGGGGTGGGTGTGGGTGAGAACAGGAGTAGAACATGGGAGTTGGGAGGTGGGCAAGGGGTTTTGGTGGGCGTGGGGTTGCGGGGGTGGTTGGTGGGTTGGGGGGGGGGTGGTTTGGCGGGTTTCGGCGGGGTTGGGTTGGCGCGCGGGTGGGCGCGGACGAGGGGCGTGAACCTTGGGCGGGGTTACGTGTTGCTTTGGCGGAACTTTCTTCTTGAAAGCGGAGGCTGGTCGGATGGTTAGGTTCGCGGGGCTTTTTTTGGCGGCGGCGGCGGGTTTGCTTGGGGGTTGTTCGGTGGGGCCGGTCGAGCGGCGGGCGAGCACGTCGGATGTCGCCTGCATCAGCCGGCTCTATGACCGGCCTGGGCGGGTTGTGCCGTTTGATGTGGCTGTTGGGGATTGCTCGGGTGGGCGGCCGGCTGATCTGACTGGGGCGCGGTATTACCAGGTGCTTGCGAGTTCTTACAATTTGCCGTTTGTTTCCCGGGATCGGCCGGGAACGGATGTGATTGAGTTGACGGGTAGCCGGATACCACAGTCGACGCGCGATCCGGCGCCGCCGGAGCTTGGGTTGAATTAGGCCGGCCCCCAAAATTGGCGAGCAGGGCGCGGGAGTATTGCCGCGGTCAGGAGGAGCAACAAGACCTTCGGGATCTAGGTGCTGCCTTATGAGTGCTTGATACTGACTCCGAATGGGGAGCACCGGATGCCACTGCAGACGAATCAGCCCACGTCCACACAGATACCGGCCGGCTGTTTTGATGTGGTTTTAGCATTTATCTTCGGCTGGGTGGTTTTTGCAGCAGTGCTCTGGCTGGCTTTCAGAGGGCAGAGCCTCACCGACCAGCAATTTGAACTTCGTAGAATTGTGCTGGCTCTTGGCGGTTGAGGCGTTGGTGCGATCATCCCCGGCTTCCTGGACGTAAAGGCTACGGCGTCCACGAAGCCAGTCGGCCTTTCTTAGCAGCGACACTGCATAATCTGGGCAACGTTGAGGTAGACACCAATCACATCCATACTGGAGAGGCGGCCCTTGTCGAGGCGGAGGCTATCCGGCGCGAGTTGGCAGCGCGCGATCCGGCGGCCTACCGGGCTGATTTGGCGGCAACGCTCAACAGCCTGGGTGTTTTCTATGAACGCACGTACCGGTTTACCGAAGCGGAGACGGTGTTCAGGGAGGCTGCGAACATCAAGCGTGAGTTTGCGACACAGAACCCCGCGGCCTACCGGTCTGATCTGGCATTGACGCTCAGCGACTTGGGCGTTCTCTATGCTGAGACGCCCCGTCCTGGGGATGCTGAGGCGGCTTGTAAGGAGGCAGCGGAGATTTGGCGGGAACTGGCCGCGCAGGACCATGGCGTTTATCGGTCAAATCTGGTGTTTACGCTGCAGCATCTCGACGGTCTCTACCGTGCTTCGCATCGCGACAGCGCAGCAAAGCTGATTGAAGCTGAAGAGACGACCATCACCCTTGAGGATCGCCCTCGGAGACAGTGATCATCAGTTTAGATTGCGTGCTCCGTTTTCTTTGCGAGCCGCCGTTACTGTCCTAGATTGCTTTGCGAAGCGGTTTCCCAATGGCGACTGAGTAAAACAACCCGCGACAGCGCAGCCAAAAGTTTTTTGCTTCTTTTTTTCAAAAAAGAAGGCCTTGCTTTCTTGCCTTTCTCAGGCAGCCCTCCGGCGCTTTTCCATCTGCGCGCGGAGGATGTTTTGGAATTGCGCGTATTCGGGGGGGCGGTCGCTGGCGATGGGGACTTGGATGAAGGCGGCGGACAAAGCGGTGAGGCGGGCGGCGTAGCGTTGTTTGATGGCGGCGTCGCAGGCGGCGATGCCGGGCAGCGCGCGTAGGCGGGCGAGGTGGGCGGGCAGCGTGCGGGCGTTGTGCAGCGTGCGGTCGTCGGTGACCAGGTTGGGATGGTCGGCGAGGGTGACGAAACGTTTGACGATGGTGTCGAGGCGGTCGGCGTCGGATCGGGTGGCCTGATTCGAGGTGGCGTCGCCGCGGCTGGCTTTGGCGAGCGCGTGGGCGGCGCTGCGGCAGGGGGGGTGGGCGACCC
>CAXTJZ010000089.1:0-13774 GCA_964244695.1 uncultured Acetobacteraceae bacterium | reverse complement strand
AGCGGAGTCAAAAGTTTTTTGCTTCTTTTTTTCAAAAAAGAAGGCCTTTCTTCCTGCCTAGATAAGGAAACGCATGCTGCTTCTCTGGGCCATAGGAATACTCGGCATCGCCGTCGTCGCTGGCGGCTGGCTCGGCGCACAGGTGCTGATGCTCGAAGAGCCGCAGACGATCGGCGTCAACTGGCGCGGGCTGGCGCATGGCGCCACAGCGCTCGTGGGCTTCGTGGTTCTCGTCCTCGCGCTGCGCTTCGGGGTGCCCACAGCGCGAGCCGTGCGCATGGGGGCGGGCGGGTTCGGCATCTTCTCTGGCGCGCTGGTCGCAGGCGCCGCCGTGGCAGGGTTGACGATGCTGATGTTCCAGATACGCAGGCGGCCTATTCCGCTGGCGCTGATAGCCGGCCACGGTATGCTGGGTGTTACCGGCTACACGCTTCTCGTGACCTATCTGACCATGTTGTACTAGGCACAGCGTGGCCGGCACGCCGACCTTCGCCACGCCACACGCGTTCCTGGGGCTCACGCGCCGGCGGGAAGCGGCACATTTCCACATCGCCGGCATCCCGCTCGACATCGGCACCACAAATCGCAGCGGCGCCCGCTTCGGGCCGCACGCGATACGCCACGCCAGCCGCATGCTGGTCGATGGCGCCCACCCCGTGACCTGGCGCGACCCTGTGACCCTTTCGGTGGCCGACATCGGCGATTTCGCCGTCGCGCTCGGCGACATACAGGCGAGCCTTACGCTGATCCAGCACCAGGCCGCGGCGAGCGAGCACCTGATCGTGCTGGGCGGCGAGCACGGGATCACCCTGCCACTGCTGCGCGCGCTTGCCGCCAAGCGTGGCCGGCCTTTGGCGCTGGTGCATTTCGACGCGCATGTGGACACCTGGCCGGACAGCTTCGGCCAGGCCTTCGGACACGGCTCGCCGTTCTATCACGCGATACGCGAGGGGATCGTCGATCCCAGGAGGATGATCCAGCTTGGCATCCGCTCGCCCGTGCAGCGCGACGTGTGGGACTGGACGCTGGCGCAGGGCGTGACCATCCTGACGGCTCAGGATATCCACGAGATGGGCACCATTGCTGCCGCCCTGCGCATCTCGGACATCGCCGGCAGCGGGCCCGCCTACCTCACCTTCGACATCGACGCGCTGGACCCCGCTTTTGCGCCCGGCACCGGCACGCCCGAGATAGGCGGCCTGGCATCCTGGCAGATCCAGGCCATCCTGCGACGGCTTGGCGGCATCGTCTGGGCCGGCATGGACGTGGTCGAAGTGGCGCCGGCCTACGACAACGCGGAGATCACCGCGCTGGCCGCGGCTACCATCGTCTGGGAATACCTTGTGCTTGCCGGCGCGAGCTTCGCGTCCGGCGCATAGGCAGTCTTCGTACCATTGCGCGTTCCATGATCACGCAGATAAGGAAGCAAGGCCATCTTTTTTGAAAAAAAGAAGCAAAAAACTTTTGACTCCGCTGACGCGGACTCCGTCCCCTAGGCTCGCGACAGCGGAGCAAAAGTTTTTTGGTCCTTTTTTTCAAAAAAGGACTGCTTGCTTTCTCACTTACGGACCATACGCATCACCAACCCAGTTCCCCTCTGCCAAGCCCTCCTGCGCCACGCTTCCGTCACGCCAGCGGATGCCGGCGCCCAGGCCACGCTTGCCGCATACCTGCATGCGCTCGGTTTCACCGTCACGCATCTGCCGTTCGGCCAGACGCCCAACCTGTTCGCCCGCATAGGCACCGCCGGCCCGCATTTCTGCTTCGCCGGCCACACGGACGTGGTGCCGCCCGGCGACGGCTGGCGCCACCCGCCTTTTTCCGCACACATCGATGAGGACCGTCTGTACGGCCGCGGCGCCGCGGACATGAAGGGCGCCATTGCCGCTTTCGCCGCATCCGCCGCCAGACACCTCGCCGCCGGCCCGCCGCGCGGCTCCATCAGCCTTCTCATCACCGGCGACGAGGAAGGCCCCGCCACCGACGGCACCGTGCGCGTGCTCGAATGGATGCAGGCGCACGGCCACATCCCGGACGCCTGTCTCGTCGGCGAACCGACAAACCCCACAACCTTGGGCGAGATCGTGAAGATCGGCCGCCGTGGCAGCCTAAACGCCACCATTGTTGCGCACGGCACACAGGGCCACGTCGCCTACCCGCATCGCGCGGCCAATCCCCTGCATCCGCTCGTGGCAGTTCTGGCCGAATTGTCCGCGCACACGCTGGATCACGGCACGGCGGCCTTCGAGCCCTCCTCGCTCCAGATCACCTCCATCGACGTCGGCAACCCGGCGTTCAACGTCATCCCTGCCCAGGCCAACGCCCGCCTGAACAACCGCTTCAACGACGTCCACACCGGCGCCGGCTCGGCCGCCTGGCTGGAGGAGACTGTCGCGCGCCACTGCCCGGGTGCGGCCGTCACCACAACAATCAGCGGTGAGGCGTTTCTCACTGCCGGCCCGCTAGGCGAGCGCCTGGCCAATATCATTGAACGCACGATAGGGCGCCGGCCGGCGCTGGACACGGGGGGCGGCACGTCGGACGCACGCTTCATCGCCTGTTATTGCCCGGTGGCGGAGTTCGGCCTGGTGGGCGCCACCATGCACAAGACGAACGAGCATGTGCCGCTGGCGGACCTGCACGCGCTGACAGAAGTCTATGCGGCGGTGCTCCGCGATTTTCTGCCTTAAGGATTTTCTGCCTTGAGGCTGCCCGGATCGGTTTGCCTTTCCGGTCGCCGGACGCGAGCAAGAGGTTGCACCAGGAATACCCAGCGAAGGCGACGCCACTAGACCTGCAGGCCGGCGGCACGGTTTCGTGCGGATCGGATGTGCGGCGTCGAAGGTTGCGCGCCGGCGAGGAGCAAAGTTTTTTGCTTCTTTTTTTCAAAAAAGAAGTGCTTTCTTCCTTATCCCGATGACAGACCCAGAACCAACCAAGAAGCCGCGCCCCAACGGCCGCCTGGCGCTCGGCCTTTTGCTGATAGGCACCGGACGCCCCGCCGGCTTTGCCCAGTTCGGCGGCAATGCGGATGCCTACCTCGCCAGCCTCGCACCCTGGCTAGGCCTGCTGATCGTGCTCTCCGGCGTGCTCGCCTGGTCAGGCCATCCCTGGCCGGCCGCCGCCTTCTTCCTGCTCGCCGTCTGCAACCTGCTGGCACCCGCCATCATCGCCGACATTTTCTGCCGTGTGTGGGACCGCCGGCAGCACTGGGCGCTGTACGCGAACGTGCTGAACTGCGCGCAATGGCTCATGCTGGCCGCCATCATGCTGCTGCTGCCGTTCGCGAGCGCCAGCACATTGCTCGGCCTTTCGCAGGAGGAAGCGGCGCGTCTGCTGCTCGGCCTGCTGGCTACCTATACGCTGTGGTTCCACTGGTTCGCGGCCCGCCATGCGCTGCAGATCTCCGCCGGCCGTGCTGCCATCGTCATGCTGTGCGTGGTCTTCGGCACTGGTGCCATCCTGCAGCTCCCGCTGCTGCTGGCCGGACACAACTCGCATCTGGACCCGTCATCTTTGTTTCCCGCCCAGGACGCCCCGCCTGCGCGGTAGCGCGCGCCGATCCGTCAAGACCCAGCATTGGAAATTTGAAACGGCAACCGATCGCCCGGCAGACCGCTTGCGCAACTGACACGCCAGCCGGCGTGGCCAACCTACAGACAGGAGCAGCAGATGCCGCAGTTTGACGCGACCATCAAGCACATCAAGGACGGCGTGAAGAGCATGACCGTCAGCGCCGCCGTCAAGAACATTGAAGGCTGGGAGACCACTCTCGAGAAGCTCGACTCGCCAGGTGCGAAGGCGATCGTGAAGGATCTCGAAAACCTGAAGAAGCACCTGCATGCCAAGGAACTGGATGGCGAAGCGATCCGCAAGCTCGTCGCCAAGCTCGGCAAGGAGACAGTGACGCTCGCCGGCAAGGCCGAAGGCAAGAACGGCGAGAAGGTAAAGGCGCTGGGCGAGGCGCTGTCCCACGCTGCCGAGTCTGAGACCGCTGAAGCTGAAGCCAAGTAAGCAAGCAGTCCTTTTTTGAAAGAAAGGACCAAAAAACTTTTGCTCCTCTCCGGCGGCTGCTGAAACACCCGCCGGCGGGAAGCAAAAGTTGTTTGCTTCTTTTTTCAAAAAAGAAGGCCTTCCTTCCTTCCCCAAGCCAAAGCAGCCGCGGCATCTTCATGACGCGCCTCGACCCAGACGCTGTCACCGCCAGGCAGATGTTCCTTCTTCCAGAACGGCGCATCCGTCTTGAGCCAGTCGATCAGGAACCCCACCCCCTCCAGGGCAGCGCGCCGATGCAAAGCCGCCGCCAGCACCAGCACAATCGGCTCGCCCGGATACAGCGTGCCGAAGCGGTGTATCAGGGTGCACCCCAGCAGACCGAAACGCGCGACGGCAGCATCCGCGATGTTCCTCAGGGCCCGCTCGGTCATGCCAGGGTAGTGTTCCAGCGTCAGCGCGGTGATCGGCCGCTCCGCCGTGCTCCTTACGATCCCCAGGAAGCTCGCTATCGCGCCAGATTCCGGGCAGGCTTCGCCCAGCGCCGCGGTCTCCGCGCCGGTATCGAACGTCTGCTGCTGAACCCGGACTATGATCAAGTTCAGCCTCCGGTCACCGGTGGAAAGAACGCCACTTCGTCGCCCGGCGTCACTGCGTCTTCCGGTTTGACGAACACCTGGTTGACCGCCGCGCGCACCAGCCCGGGCGTTGCAAACGCGCTGGCGTAGCCGGGCCCGCGCGACATCAGGAGCGTCACCAACGCGCCGACCGTTCGCACGGTGTCGGGCAGGGTCAGCTTCTCTTCGGACAGACCCGTCTTCTCGCGCAGCCAGGCGAAATAGAGGATGGTGCAAGGCTTTTCCATCGGCGCGCTCCTCGAGCCGGCCATCAAGGACCCGGCGAGCCCACTACAACGCGCACCTGACGGGATAAAAGTTTTCTGCTTCTTTTTTTCAAAAAAGAAGCGCTTTCTTCCGTTCACCCACATGCGCTACGCCGACCTCGCTCTGCTGCTCATCCCAGCCGGACTCGCCATCGCCTGGCTCTCCGGCGTGCGCGGCCTGAGCAGGCGCGGCATACTCACCGCCCTCGTGCTGCTTGCTGGCCTAGCCGGTACCCTCGTCTGGCTGGGTGAAGCGCGCAGCTTCCATGGCCGTTACGAGCCCGCCCACCTCTCAGGCGGCCAGGTCGTCACGCCCACACCTTGAGCGTGTTCGCCGCCCTGCTCGCGGACGCTGCCTTGCGTCCTATCCTGGGCGCCCTTCCCCAAGCGCGCCTCGTCGGCGGCTGCGTGCGGGACAGGCTGGCTGGCCGCGAAGTGGCCGACATCGACATCGCAACGCCGGACCAGCCCGAGCAATCCGTAGCCGCGCTGGAGCAGGCCGGCCTGCGCGTGATCCCCACCGGCATCGCCCACGGCACGCTGACCGCCGTAAGCGGCGGCCGCCCGTTCGAGATCACCACGTTGCGGCGCGACGAGGCGACCGACGGCCGCCACGCCCGCGTTACCTGGACCAGCGATTTCGAGGAGGACGCGGCCAGGCGCGACTTCACGATAAATGCCATGTCGCTGGACCAGTCTGGCACGCTGCACGACTATTTCGACGGCGCGGCGGACCTGGCAGCCGGCCGCGTGCGCTTCGTGGGCGAGGCCACGCGGCGCATTGCCGAGGATTACCTGCGCATACTGCGCTACTTCCGCTTTTTCGCCCGCTACGGCACCGGCAAGCCGGACCCGGACGCCACCGCGGCCATAGCGGCCGCCACCGCCGGCCTGGCCCAGCTTTCTGCCGAGCGCGTCTGGAGCGAGCTCAAGCGCATACTGGAGGCGCCGGACCCGTGCGTCGCCCTCAGCCTGATGCGGCAGCTCGGCGTGCTCGCGGCACTGCTTCCGGAGGCACTTCGGTTCAGCAGGTTGGATACGACCTTGCAAGCCGGCGCGCCGCCCGATCCGGTCCTCCGGCTCGCGTCCCTCATTGCCGGTGACGCCCGACCGATCGCCCAGCGCCTGCGTCTGTCAACCGCCGAAAGCAGCAGGCTGCTGCTGCTTGCGGACGGCCGGGCGCCTTCGCTGTCGGACAGCGACGACACACTGCGCCGGCTGCTTGCCGACACGCCCGCGGACATCCTGGCCGGCCGCAGCTTCCTGGCCGGCGCGCCAGCCTCACTCCGGGCGCGTCTCGCCGCCATGCAGCGGCCCGTCTTTCCGCTTGAGGGCCGTCACGCCCTGGCCTTGGGCGCCCGAGCCGGTCCGCAGGTTGGCGAGGCGTTGCGCCAGGTGCGCGCCTGGTGGCTGGAGGCCGGATGCACGCCGGACCAGCAGGCCTGCATGGACCGTCTGGCGGCTGCTTTGGCAAAAGACGAGTTAACCACAAAGGACGCCAAAAACACCAAGGAGGCCGACCGCTTCTGACTCCCCAAAGCTGAAAGCATGATGGAAGACCATCAGCAGCCGTGTTGCTGGCCTTGAACGAAGCCTCCTGGTGCTCTTGGTGTCCGCGGTGGTGTTACGCCTTGCCTGCTCCCCGGCCAGCGCGCCGGCATGTCCTGCCGGCGTCGCCCCGGCCACCAAGGGGTTTCCCCTCATCAGCACCGCCGCTATGGTCCGCCCGTCATACCGCCCAAGGACAAGCAAGCGTTGCCAGACATCTTTGATGAAGTGGAGGAGGACCTCCGCGCCGAGCGCGCCCGCGCCTTCGGCCTCCGGTTCGCCGGCACCGGCATCGCCCTGTTCGTCCTGGTCCTCGCCAGCACGGGCGGCTACGTCTATTGGAAGCAGAGCCGGCAAGACGCGGCCAATGCGGTGGCCAACCGCTTCATCACCGCTTCAGGCGAGGCGGACAAGGCTATGAAGGGCACGGCGGATGCCGCACTGGCCGCACCCGCCGCGGCAACCCTCGCCAACATCGCGGCCACCGGGCCGGAAGGGTATCGCGTGCTCGCCCGCCTTCGCCTGGGCGCGTTGCAATGGCACACCGGCCAGCATTCCCAGGCCATTGCCACCTGGCAATCCATCTCGGATGATCCTTCCGCGTCCCGCCTGATGGCAGACCTGGCCACGCTGACCAGCGCCCAGCACCAGCTCGACACCGCCGATCCTGCTCCACTGAGAAACCGCCTGCAGGCGCTGACCAGCACCGGCAACCCATGGCGCCCGATGGCCGAACAGCTGCTCGCCCTGCTGGACGTGCGCACCGGAAACACGCATGAGGCCGCCACGATCATGCAGCGCCTCACCAGCGATCCCATGGCGCCCGAAGACATGCGCCAGATGGCAGCAGACGTGCTGACCACCCTGCCGCCGGACGCGCTCGCCCCGGCTCCCTCTGCCAAACCAACCCTCAAGCCCGCCCCAGCTCCCGCCGCGCCCGCGTCGGCAGCGCATGGATGACCAGCAGCGTGACCTCCTCCGTCAGACCAGCGTCCCACCTCACCCGCCGCAACGCCCTCCTGCTCCCGCTCCTGCTGCCCGCTCTCGGCGGTTGTGGCGCCTTCGACTGGCTGACCGACGAAGAGAAGAAGCCGATCCCCGGCAACCGCGAGCCGGTGCTAGCCTCCACGCGCGGCCTGGCGATCGACAACGTGGAACCCGTCACCCTGCCGCCTGTCGTCGACAACCCGAACTGGCTGCAATACGCGGGCTCGGTGGATCACGTGGGCGCCAATTACGCCGGCGGCCTGACCAAGTTCTGGAGCACGAACGTGGGCGCCGGCGGCAACTACCGCGCCCGCTTCACCGCGCAGCCGCTGATCGCCGGCAGCCACGCCTACACCATGGACACGGACGGCGTAGTCTGCGCCTTCGACCTGGCGACCGGCCATAAGGCCTGGCGCAGCGTCACCAAGCCGAAAAAGGCGCACAACAGCAACATAGGCGGCGGCATCGCCATAGATGGCGACCACCTCTACGCGGTGACCGGCCGCGGCCAGCTGCTGGCGCTTCGACTGTCCGACGGCCGCCAGGACTGGCACGCCGAACTGAATTCGCCTTCCCGCAGCGCGCCGCTGGTAAGCCAGGGCGTGATCAGCGTCGTCACCGTCGACCAGCAATTGCAGGCGTTCTCACAAGCCGACGGCAAGTTCCTCTGGTCCTACCAGGGTACCGCATCCAACACCGGCACCATCGGCCAGGCCGGGCCCGCCGCCGCCGACGGTGTGATCGTCGCCGGCTTCGAATCGGGCGACCTGGCCGCCGTGCGGCAGGGCAGCGGCACGCTGGTCTGGACAGACAACATGGGCGGGCTGAAAGGCCAGTCCACGCTGTCCGATTTCGGCTCGGTGCGCGCTGCTCCCATCATCGACGGGGGCCTGGTCTATGGCATCGGTCTAGGCGGCCTGCTCGCCGCACTCGACATACGTTCCGGCCGCCGCGTTTGGCAGCGCGACGTGGCCGGCGCCAACACGCCCTGGCTGGCCGGCGACTTCCTGTTCCTCGTCAGCACAGACCAGAAGCTTGCGGCTTTGTCGAAGGACGACGGCTCGGTGCATTGGGTGACCGACCTGCCACGCTTCCAGAATCCCAAGCGCACCAAGGGCCTGATCACCTGGTTCGGCCCCACGCTTGTCGGCGGCAAGCTGATTGTGGTCAGTGACCACGGCAAGATGGCGGTGCTGGACGCGACTACCGGTGCTCTAGTGACCAGCAGCACTCTGTCAGATACGGCTTCAACGCCGGCTTCGGTGGCGCAGGGGATCGTGCTTCTACTGACCGACGATGCTACCTTGACGGCTTACAAGTAAGGCAAGGAACGCCTTCCTTTTTGAAACAAGAAGCAAAAACCTTTCACTTCTTGTGCCTGCATCGATGTTGGCTTGTTGTGGACTATCGATTTGGCAGGACTAAGGGGATCGGCGAAAGCAAGTTTTCCGTGACCGGACATATCTTCGAGCCTTCTTGAAAACGACCGATTGCGCGCCGCCGGACCCTTTGCCAATGATGCGGGGGCGTTGTTGTTTCTGGATGACGAAATTGCAGAGACACCGGAGGAGATCGTGAAGCGCGACCCGCTCGTTGCTGCCGGTGTGATCACGAGCTGAATTTCGGGCAATCGCACACTAGTCAGCGCAGGAAGCCATAGGCGCCCGCCAGGTTTAAACGTGCGCTTGGCTTTGAACCGAAACGCCTGCTGCTGAACTTAGCTTTGCTTTTTCATCGTGGGTTCGGCTACGCTCGTCGCGTGAGAAATACTTAGCTCGGGAGGTCTGCATGGCGAGCATGTTCAATCGACTTATCCCGGCTCTGGTGTCCGGCACCCGCTAGGCATACCGGGCGCGAGCCAGCTCGCAGCATTCCCACTATCCCCAGTTCAGAGGCCGGCCGACCAGCCGGATCAAACCGTGTTTTCCGCAAAATTCCGCCGCGGGGCCGCCCCGTTCCGGCAGGTCATCGGCTTCTCTGTCGCCCAGTGGCGCCGCTATCCCGCCACGTTGGCCGCCGTCATCGGCTGCGTCAGCGTCTGGACCCTGTCCGACGTGCTCATGCCTGTGTTCGCCGGCCGCCTGGTGGATGCGGTATCCTCGCTACATTCCGACGCCGCCAGACACGCGGCGCTGGCCGCGCTTGCGGGCATGCTCGGCCTCGGCGCCCTGCTGGTCGCGGCACGGCATTTAAGTTTCCTCGCCATTACGCGCCTGACCCTGCGCGTGATGACCAGCGTGGCGCGTAGCGGCTTCGCCCGGGTCCAGCGCTTGTCCACCGAGTGGCAGGCTAACAACTTCGCCGGCTCCACCGTACGCAAGGTCAGCCGCGGGATGTGGGCGTTCGACACGCTGGACGATTGCGTGCTGCTTGCCCTCCTCCCCGCCCTGCTCGTGCTGCTGCTCACCACAATCCTGCTTGGCGCCCGCTGGCCCGTCATGGGCGTGGTCGTGGCCACAGGTGCTACCAGCTATGTGGCGCTGGCCGTCGCCGGCTCGCTCGGTTACGTGGCGCCAGCTGCTCGTCTGTCCGCGCAGTGGGACACCCGCGTCGGCGGCGCCCTGGCAGACTCGGTCAGCTGCAACGCGGTAGTGAAATCCTTCGGCGCCGAGGCGCGCGAGGACCTCCGGCTAGACCGCACGCTGGCCAAGTGGGCGCTGCGCACCCGCCGCTTTTGGATACGCGGCACCAACAACGGCACGGCGCAGGCCTCCCTGTTGTTGACGCTACGCATGAGCGTCGTCGCCACCTCGCTGTGGCTCTGGTGGCACGACCGCGCCTCGCCAGGCGACATTACCTGGGTGCTGACAACCTATTTCGTCGTCCACGGCTACCTGCGCGAGATAGGCCAGCAGATCTCCGTCCTGCAGCGCTCGGTCAACGACATGCACGAGCTCGTGGCGATGCACGCCGAAAGCCCCAGCGTGCGCGACCATCCTGCCGCGCCACCGATCCTGATCGAGCACGGCAATATCGTCTTCGAGCGTGTCGGCTTCCGCTACGACGCGGCCGCGGCGCCGCTGTTCGACGCGCTGTCGCTGCGAATCGCCCCCGGCGAGCGCGTAGGCCTGGTCGGCCGCTCCGGCTCCGGCAAGACCACCTTCGTCAAGCTCATCCAGCGCCTCTACGACGTCAGCGGCGGCCGCATCCTCGTGGACGGTCACGACATCGCCGGCGTCGCCCAGGACTCGCTGCGCGCGCAGATCGCCATCGTCCAGCAGGACCCGATACTGTTCCATCGGTCGCTCGCCGAGAACATCGCCTATGGCCGCCCGGGGGCGACGCAGGACGCCATCGAGCACGCCGCCCGCCTGGCCAACGCGCATGACTTCATCGTCCGCCAGCCGCGCGGCTATGCAACGCTCGTGGGCGAGCGCGGCGTGAAGCTCTCGGGCGGCGAACGCCAGCGCGTGGCCCTCGCCCGCGCCTTTCTTGCCGACGCGCCCATCCTGATCCTGGACGAAGCGACATCGAGCCTGGACTCGGAATCCGAGCACCTCATCCAGGAAGCGATGCTGCGCCTGCTGGACGGCCGCACTGCGATCGTCATCGCCCACCGGCTGAGCACAGTGCGCGCAATGGACCGCATCCTGGTGTTCGACCACGGCCGCATTGTCGAGGAAGGCACCCATGCCGGCCTGCTCGCGCAGCAAGGCATCTATCGCCGCCTGTTCACCACCCAGGCGTCGGGCATGGTGGAACTCATCTGAGACGTAAGGAAGCAAGCAGTCCTTTTTTGAAAAAAAGGACCAAAAAACTTTTGCTCCCTGTCGGCGGCTGCTGAAACGTTCGCCGACAGGGAGCAAAAGTTTTTTGCTTCTTTTTTTCAAAAAAGAAGGCCTTTCTTACTTCCTATGCGATGCCCTTTCTGCGGCCACGACGACACGCAAGTGAAAGACAGCCGCCCGGCAGAGGACGGCGGCGCCATACGCCGCCGGCGTTTCTGCGCCAGTTGCGGCCAGCGCTTCACCACCGTGGAGCGCGTGCAGCTGCGCGACCTGTTCGTGACGAAGACGGACGGCCGCCGGGTGCCCTTCGACCGCGAGAAGCTCAACCGCTCCATCAGCATCGCGCTGCGCAAGCGCCCGGTGGGAGAGGAGCGTATCGAGCGCGTCATCAGCTCCATCGTCCGCCAGCTCGAAGCCTCGGGCGATACCGACATCCCCAGCAAGCAGATCGGCGAGCTGGTGATGGACACGCTGAAGGCCATCGACGAGGTGGCCTATGTGCGCTTTGCCAGCGTCTATCGCGATTTCCGCGAGGCAAAGGACTTCGAGGCCTTTCTAGGATCGCTCGAAGACCCGACATAGGGCGGCGATGGACGACACAACCTACATGGGCGCGGCCCTCGCGCTGGCCGCGCGCGGCCTGGGCGCCACCTGGCCCAACCCCTCGGTCGGCTGCGTGATCGTGGCGGACGGCCGCGTGGTGGGCCGCGGCCGCACCGGACTGCGCGGTCGCCCGCATGCGGAGACCCAGGCGCTCGCCATGGCGGGCGAGGCGGCGCGCGGCGCCACCGCCTACGTGACCCTGGAGCCGTGCAGCCACCACGGCCAAACCCCGCCCTGCGCGGAAGCGCTGGTGGCCGCCGGCGTCGCCCGTGTCGTGGTGGCCGCCGGCGACCCCGATCCAAGGGTGGATGGCGCCGGCCTAGCGCTGCTGCGCCGCGCCGGGCTGCGCGTCGATGAGGGTTTCCGCGCCGCGGATGCGCAGGACACCCTGGCCGGCTTCTTCGCCCGCGTGCGCGAGGGCCGCCCGCTGGTGACCCTGAAGCTTGCCACCACGCTGGATGGGCGTATCGCCACCCGCACCGGCGAGAGCCGCTGGATCACCGGCCCTGAGTCCCGCGCCTACGTCCACGCCCTGCGCGGCCGGCATGACGCGGTGATGGTGGGCGCCAGCACCCTGATCGCGGACGACCCGGAGCTGACCTGCCGCACGCCCGGCTACGCGCACCGCCCAACCGTACGCATCGTGGCCGACAGCCGGCTGCGCACGCCGCTCACCGCCGCCATCGTACGCACCGCCTACGAGAGCCCGAGCTGGATCCTCTATCACACGGACAGCCTGCCGGACGGCGTGGACCCCGCCGCCTACCAGCCGGGCGAGATCATCCCATCGCGCGCCCAGCGACTGGCCGAAGCCGGCGCACGCTGCGTCCTGGTGCCGGCCGGCGCGGGCGGCATCGACCTGCCGCAGGCGCTACGTGCGCTGGGCACCCGCGGCCTCACGCGCGTGCTGGTGGAAGGCGGCGCGCAGCTTGCCGCATCGCTTCTGCGTGCCGACCTGGTGGACCGTATAGTCTGGTTCCACGCGCCCAGCGTTATGGGCGCTGACGGCCTGGCGGCGCTGGCCGAGCTGGGGACGGACGCGCTGGCCGCCATGCCGCGGTTCGCCCGGCTTGGTGCACCCCGCGCGCTGGGTTCGGACGTGATGACGGAGTTCACACGACGAAAAGCAAGCAGTTCTTTTTTGAAAAAAAGAACCAAAAAACTTTTGCTCCCTGTCGGCGCCTGCTGAAACAGCGCGCGACAGCGGAGTGAAAGTCTTTTGCTTCTTTTCTTCAGAAAAGAAGGCCTTCCTTACTTCCTTCAGAGGCCAGAATGTTCACCGGCATAATCACCGCCCAAGGCGAAGTCCGCACCATCACCCACGCCGGCGACAGCCAGGACATGCGCGTCACCATAGGCACACCCCCCGAGTTCCTGGCCGGCCAAGGCGGCACCGCCATCGGCGCGTCGATTGCCTGTTCCGGCTGCTGCCTGACCGCCACGGCACTCGGCCCGGACTGGTTCGCGGTGGACGTGTCCGGCGAGAGCGTTGCGCGCACCACGCTGGGCGGCTGGGCGCCTGGCACACGCATAAACTTGGAGCGCGCCTTGCGGCTGGGCGACGAGCTGGGCGGCCACATGGTCAGCGGCCATGTGGACGGCCTGGGCGAGATCACCGCGATCACGCCGGAGCAGGGCTCGCTGCGCATCGGCGTGCGGGTGCCTGCCCCGCTGCACCGCTACATCGCGGCGAAAGGCTCGGTGTCGATCGACGGCATCTCGCTTACCGTCAACGAAGTCGAGGGCCAGGATTTCGGCGTCAACATCATCCCGCACACGGCAGAGCACACCACGCTCGGGTTGCGTAAGCCGGGCGATGCGGTCCACATCGAGATCGACATGCTGGCGCGTTACGTGGCGCGGTTGAGTGAGACTTAAGAAAGAAAGCAGTTCTTTTTTGAAAAAAAGAACCAAAAAACTTTTACTCCGCTGTCGCGCGCTCACCAGCCAGTCCCCGACAGGGACCAAAAGTTTTTTGGTTCTTTTTTTCAAAAAAGAAGGCGTTGCTTTCTTCGCTTTCGAGGACGCGACC
>CAXTJZ010000088.1:10559-14094 GCA_964244695.1 uncultured Acetobacteraceae bacterium | reverse complement strand
ATGCGAAGAGAAGGAAGAAAGCAGTTCTTTTTTGAAAAAAAGAACTGCTTCCTTGCTGCCTATCTCCCCATCGTATAGCCCGCCAACGCCGGCTCCGCGGCAAGCGCCGGCGAGCTGCCAGCCGCGGTCACGATGGACAGATCGAACGCCGCCACGTTCTGCGCCAGCATGGCGGGAACCACGCCCGGCTGCACTGCCTCCAGACACACGCTTGGCGAAATACGTGCGGGGTTCGCGGGGGCGGCATGGTCCAGCGCGTCGATGACCAGGGCGTAGCCGACCGGGTCGTAGGTGCCCATCGCCAGGTGCTCGGACGCGTCGGTTGGGCAGATGGATTGCACGGCGATGTTGGCACGCTGGCCGGCGCCGGTGCGCAGCGAGGAGCTGCCGGCGGCATCCAGGTTCGGCAGCACGACCTCGTCGTCGCGGCTGTAGATGACGGTGTAGGCGATGCCGGCTAAGGTCTCGGCGTAGCTGTTCAGGGCGGCGATGAACCTCGCGGTGCTCGCCTGCTGCCAGAAGGCGGCGGGGCAACTTTTGGTCGCGTAGCAATTCGTGGCGTCCAGCGTGCCGTGGTTGGACGGGTCGATCCCGATCACCTTGGCCACCATCTTACGGGTATCCGGCCAGAAGCGCAGGGCCCAGCGCGGCACCATGCCCCCCTGGCTCCAGCCGACGATGGCGATCTTGCGGTGGTTGTCCGCCGCATACAGCGTTCGTATCGCGCCGGTGATGTATTCGCCGGCTGTCTGGATATCCAGCAGGGCGCTGCCCGGCAGGGTGATGGCGCAGAACGGGCGGGCGTCGGCGGTGAAGGCACGCTCGTAGTTCCAGGAAAAAGCGGTTTGCGGCGTGCTCGCCGTGCCCGGCACGAGCAGGATGGGCACGTGCACCGGATCGGTGAGCGCGCCGGTGCAGGCGAGTGAGGCGGTGATGGCCGATTGCGGCACGCTGAGCGCAGGGCCGGGGCGGCTGGGCGGCGCGTAGGTTGCGGCGTGCGCGGCGGTTGCAAGAAGGGTCAGGGCCGCCACGGCGGCGTAGCGTAGCGTCATGGCTCTGCGTTTCCCGGTTGTTTTCCGGCTGAACGCGCCTGGAACCGCATAGCTCCCGCAGCTGCACCAGCCGGACGACCCAGGACACGCCGAAGCGCCGGCAGCGTCGAGGAAGCAAAAGTTTTTTGCTTCTTTTTCTCAAAAAAGAAGGCCTTCCCTCCTCCCTCCTGTAAAACGCGCCCATGACCAAGGTGATGCGAATCGCCACGGCCAGCATAGGCGTGGGCCTGCTGGTGCTGGCGCTGAAGATGGCCGCCTGGCGGGTGACAGGCAGCGCTGCGTTCTACTCGGACGCGCTGGAGACGGTGGTGAACGTGGCCGCGTCCGGCATCGCCCTGGCGGCGCTGCGTTTCGCGGCCCAGCCGGCTGATGCCAACCACCCCTACGGGCACGACAAGGCGGAGTTCTTGGCCGCCGTGGTGGAGGGCGTGCTGATCGTGGTGGCGGCCGTCAGCATACTGCAGCATGCGTGGAGCGCGTGGCGCCATCCGCGCGTGCTGGTGGAGGTAGGCCTGGGCGTGGGGCTGAACCTGGCGGCGACCGCGGTGAACGCCGTTTGGGCCTGGGTGCTGTTCGGGGTGGCTAGGCGGGCGCGCTCGCCGGCGCTGCAAGGGGACGCGCGGCACCTGATGGGAGACGTGGTGACCTCATTCGGCGTGGTGGGGGGCGTGGGGCTTGTGCTGGCGACGGGCGTGCTGCGGCTGGATGCGGCGGTGGGTGCGGCGACCGCGGTGTACGTGCTGTGGTCCGGCGTGCACCTGATCGGCGATTCGATCGGCGGGCTGATGGACATGGCGCCGTCCGACGACACGGTGGCGCGCATAGAGGCGGTGCTGGTGGCGCAAGGCGACGGCGCCATCGAGGTGCATGACATAAAGGCGCGCCAGGCCGGGCGGGCGACGTTCGTGCAGTTCCACCTGGTGGTGCCCGGGACGATGCGGGTGGATGCGGCGCATGAGATCTGCGACCGTATCGAGGCGGCGCTTCAGAAGGATATGGAACACCTGGTGGTGAACATCCATGTGGAGCCGGAGCATAAGGCGAAGCGGGTTGGTGTTGTGGCGTTGTGAGGAAGGCAAGCAAGGCCTTCTTTTTTGAAAAAAAGAAGCAAAAAACTTTTGCTTCCTGTCGGCGAACACATCAGCAGCAGCCGACAGGGAGCAAACGTTTTTTGGTCCTTTTTCTCAAGAAAGGACTGCTTGCTTTCTTGCTTTCTTTTCCCGCCTGCAGCCGCGCCAAAGTAGTGTCCCTGAACCTGTGCACGGACCAGTTGCTTGTTCTGCTGGCGCCCGAGCAGGTAACCGCCCTGGAGCCGCTGGCGCGCGATCCCGCGCTGTCTTACGTAGCTGCACAGGCCGCGAACTTGCCGCAAGTGCGCGCGGATGCGGAGGCAGTCCTTGCGCTGCATCCGGACCTTGTGCTGGCCGGGCGGTATGGGGCGCAAAGCACGGTCGCTTTGCTGCGTGCGCGCGGCGTGCGCGTGGTGCAGTTCGACGAGGTTGAGGATTTTCCAGCTGTTGGCGTGCAGGTTGGCGAACTGGCGGATCTGCTCGGCGTGCCTGCACGTGGCCGGCGCATGGTGACGGCGATGTGGCGCAAGCTGGCGGGGGTGCGGCGCCGTGCGGGCTCGGCGGTGTTGTGGGAGGCGGGTGGGTGGAGCGCGGGGCCCGGCAGTTTTGGCGATGCGGTGCTGCGCGCGGCGGGGTTTACCGATGTGGGGAGCGGCGGGCGGATAGGGGTGGAGCGGCTGCTGGCCCTGCGGCCGGACGTGCTGGTGACGGAGGCGGCGGCGCGGTTTCCCTCGATGGCAACCGATCTGGCCTGGCATCCTGCGCTGGCGAGGATGGTGCGGGAGGTGGTGGCGGCGCCGCTGCTGGTTTGCGCGGGGCCTTGGAGTGTTGGTGCCGTGGAGGACTTAAGTAAGTGAAGGCCTCCTTTTTTGAAAAAAAGAAGCAAAAAACTTTTGTCCCTGCCGCTGTCGATGCAGCCGTAAGCAGTCTGAGACGCCCGCGTCGCTTCGTGCAGGCGCCGGGAGCAAAAGTTTTTTGGTTCTTTTTTTCAAAAAAGAACTGCTTGCTTTCTTGTTTCGTGGCATCGCTGTTTGCCTTCTCCCTGCTGGTAGGCGCGGCGGGCATGGGGGTGCCGGACTGGCTGGTGTTTTGGCAGATACGTGTGCCACGCACGATACTTGCCACGCTCGTGGGTGGCGGGTTGGGCGTGTCCGGCGCGGTGCTGCAGGGCGCGTTGCGGAATCCGCTGGCGGACCCGGGATTGTTAGGAATCGGCGGTTGCGCGGCGTTGGGCGCGGTGGTGGTGTTCTACTGGGGCGTGTCGGTAGCCGCACCTTGGGCGTTGCCGGCCGGTGCGTTGCTCGGGGCGGGTATTGGGTGTGCGGTTCTGCTGGGCGGATTGGGGCGCAGGGTTTCGGCGGGGGCGATGATACTGGGGGGTGTGGCGCTGGGGGCAGCGGCGTCCGCGTTCAT
>CAXTJZ010000088.1:0-10549 GCA_964244695.1 uncultured Acetobacteraceae bacterium | reverse complement strand
GGCTGGAGGACAGGACGCTGCGGCATGTGGCGGTGGCTGCACCGGTGATCCTGGCGGGCTGTGTCGTGCTTCTGCTGCTTGGGCGCCGGCTGGATGGGCTGAGTTTGGGCGAGGCGACCGCGGCGAGTCTGGGGGTGGCGGTAGGGCCCACGCTGCGCTGGGCGGCGCTTGGGGTGAGCCTGGCGGTAGGTGGCGGCGCGGCGGTGGCGGGCGGCATAGGGTTTGTGGGCCTGGTGGTGCCGCATCTGTTGCGGCCTTGGTTCGGGGCGCGGCCTGGCGGGCTGTTGTGGCCAAGTCTGTTGGGCGGCGCTGCGCTGTTGCTGGCCGCCGACGTGCTGGCGCGCGTGCTGCCTTTGATACTGCCGTTGTCCGGCGAGCCGCGGCTGGGGGTGCTTACGGCTTTGCTGGGGGCGCCGTTCCTGGTGGCGATCGCGCGGCGGACGGCGTGAAGGAAGCAAGGCCTTCTTTTTTGAAAAAAAGAAGCAAAAAACTTTTGACTCCGCTGTCGCGGACCTGCCGGTCAGGTCCGCGACTCTTTTTCAAAAAAGACGGCCTTGCTTCCTTACCATGATTGCACTCGCGGGTTTTTCCGCAGAGCTGAGCGGCCGCCGCGTGCTTCACAACGTGGATTTCACCGCAGGCGCCGGCGAGTTCGTGGCCGTATGCGGACCGAACGGTGCCGGCAAAAGCACGCTGCTGCGCGCGCTGGCGGGTCTGCTGCCTGGCGGCCAGGTGGATGCACGGCGCGTGGCGTATGTGGAGCAGGGCGCGCGCTGCGCCTGGGGCTTGCGCGTGGCGGATGTGGTGGCGTTGGGGCGCATCCCGTGGCGCGATGCCGACCGGGACGCGGTGGCAGGCGCCATGGCAGTTTGCGGGGTGGCCGGATTTGCTGAGCGGCGGGTGGACGAACTGTCCGGCGGGCAGGCAAGGCGCGTGATGCTGGCGCGGGCTTTGGCCACGGGCGCGGAGGTATTGCTATTGGACGAGCCGGTGGCGGACCTGGATCCGCGTGCGATGCACGAGATGATGGGGTTGCTGGCGGCGCAGGCGCGCGCCGGGCGCTGCGTGGTGGCCGTGCTGCACGCCGTGGAGCTTGCGGCGGCTTACGCCACGCGCATGGTGGTGCTGGAGGAAGGCCGCGTGCGGGCGGACGGGGCACCGGGTGTGGTGTTGACGGAAGCGGCGGCCGCGTTCGGGATGGCGCTGGATGCGTGGGGGCGGCTGGTTATGCAAACGGAGGCGCGCTGATGGTGCGGATCGATCGGGTGGTGACACGGGGCGGCGACGGCGGGCAGACCTCGCTGGGCGACGGCACGCGCGTGGGCAAGGACCACCGGCGCGTGGAAGCGTACGGAACGGTGGATGAGGCCAACGCGGCCATCGGCATCCTGCGGCTGTATTGTAAGCACGATGCCGAGGCGGATGCGATGTTGGCGCGAGTGCAGAATAATCTGTTCGACATAGGGGCGGATCTGTGCGTGCCGGGAGAGGCCGGGGATCGGCTACGCGTAGGTGAAGCGATGGCGGCGCGGCTGGAAGCCGAGACGGAGACGGTCAATGCGGGCTTGCCGCCGCTCACAAGTTTCGTGCTGCCTGGCGGCACGGAAGCGGCGGCGCATGCGCATCTGGCACGCACGATCGTGCGCCGCGCAGAACGCCGTGTGGTGCGTCTGGCGGCCGAAGAGGCGGTGGGCGCTGAAGTGATACGGGCGCTGAACAGGATGAGTGACCTGCTGTTTGTGCTCGGCAGGCGGCTGAATGCCGGCGGCGACGTGCTGTGGGTGCCTGGCGGATCGCCTTAGGCAGCCTGCTTGATGTTGTGAGGCCAAGGCCGTGGACGAGTTTGCACTCGTTCCACTAACGTGCGTTTCTTTCCACCAGCTGGAGCGGTGTGGCGCGTAACGTGGGCCACGTGTCGGCGCGCGTGAATGGGCGTTCGCATCTTCCGTGTGGTTCGCACCGGCCAGGTGCGAGACGACAGCGGCACGCAACATCTGAGGTGCAAGACGCCAGCATGTTTGCTCAGGGCGCTTGCGAGACTGGCGCGGCCCCGGTGTGTGCTTAGCACAAATCGGCCTTTTATTATGACAGTTCCGCGTAGACACACGTAGTTTCGACGGAATATGCCGGAACGCAATATGGATGGTCGTACCCTGCGTGTTGGTGACGTGACGGCGGGCCGGCTCGACCGGATGGCGGGATTGCAGCCGTTCTTTTCTGGGCGGGTTGAAACGAAAGGCGCTCGCGTATTCATTGCGATATTCGCCAATCACGTTACGTCATACGATATTGTGTGAATGCAGAATGTCCACAAGAAATGCCGTCGTGAAACGAAACATTGATTGCAGCTGCTCACGGGTCCGTGTAGTCGTGTGTCGTGTCTCAGCAGCAAGTTATTTCGCTGGGCCGTGTAGGGGGATAATTTTATTATGCAGATTACCACTTTTCTAGGCCCAAAATTAAAGCACAGTGAAAATGAAAAGCGTTTGCGCAGTTCAAGGCGGCTTGCGAGGGCGAGCGCGGCACTGGTGGGCTGCCTGTTGGCGGGCGCGCATGCACAGGCCGCAACGTTCGCCTTGGGCGCGTATCTGACGAACCCGAACGGGAGTGATTCCTCGGCGGAGGCGACGTTCGAGGCGAACGCAGCAAGTTTCGCAAGCGCCATGGGCACGCCTGCGACGATGGTGGACGTGTACGTCGACAAGACGCAGCCAGTATCAAGCTGGGCTTCCAATGCTTCATGGCAGGCCTGGTCAAATTCCGTATCGCCTGTCGCGCGTTCGATGATTCCGGTGATCGGTCTGCCGATGGCCTCGGTGGCGAGTGGCGCGCCTACGCCGGACCAGCAGTTCCAGGCGTTCGCGTCCGGGCAATATGATTACGCGGTTCAGGGTGTGTTGCAGGCCTGGGCAGGCGCCGGGTTCAAGCAGCTTGTAATTCGGGTTGGTTGGGAGATGAACATCGAAGGCGTGACCTATGCCGGCGACTCTTCACAGAGCCAGGCCGACTGGGTGAGCGCGTTCCAACACATCTACACCGTGCTGCACCAAGCGGCGAGTGCGGCCGGCGTTAGCGTGCAGGTGGTGTGGAACCCTGGCGTGACAAACTACAGCAACGTTGTGGCAACGCAGGACGTGTACCCGGGCGACTCCAGCGTGGACATCATCGGCGCGGACATGTATGGCGGGATGTATCCGTTTTCCGATGGCTCGGGCAAGCAATATCATGATTGGGTGTCGGGCGGCGAGGATTATAGCCTGAGCGCCTTAATTGCCAAGGGCGGCACCCGGTCTCATTACTGGGCCTATCCTGCGGCGACCGAATGGTCGTTGGACAGCAGCGGCGGCCATAGCCAAAGCCTGCACAGCCTGCTGGCGTTTGCTCTGGCGCACCACAAGCCGTTTGCCTTGCCTGAGGTTGGCGCCGGCAGCTCGCTGCCTGGCAACGACGTAAGCGATGACGGCACATTCCCGTGGTGGCTCGGCAACGTCCTGAAGACCGCGTCCGGCAACGGGCTCAGCATCGCATTCGTATGCGTGTGGGACACCAACGACGACGGCAACTACCAGTTCTCGTACACCTCGAACAACAAGCCGCAGGAGCGTAAGACCTGGCATAACTGGATAGGCGCGCTGGCGCACTAGCCAATCGGAAGCGGGTGCTGGCCTGGCCAGCACCCGAAAGCGATCTAAATTCTTCGGTTTTCCTTAAAAAAGAACCGCTTCTTCAAAAGCCCAGCCGTGTTCCCGCCAGGAAGGACGCGCCTGGCGTCTGATATCCGTTCACCGGTTCGAACGCCGAATTACCGAGGTTCTTGCCCCAGGCAAAAAGTTCGATGTGCGGGGCCACCTTGTAGGTGACGTTCAGGTTGAAGATCAGGCCGGACGGCGAACGGCCGACCACATAGCCGGGAACGCCGGCATTGCTTGTCGGGTAGTCCTGAAAGACACCCGTGTAGAGCAGCTCCGGTGCGATGGTGAGTGCTGGGATCGGCGTTATGCGCAAATTGCCGCTGGCCTGGTCGTAAGGGCGCCGCAGCAGGATGGCGTTCGTGTCGAGGTCGCGCGCATCCGTGTAGGTGTAGGTGAGGTCCGCCTGAAGCCAGCGCGTGGCGTGCAGAGTGAGCGTGGTCTCCACGCCTTCTGTGCGCGCGCGGTCTATATTGATGGGTGACGAGCTGAGGAAGTCCGCGGCGTAGACCGTCTCGATCAGGTCGTGGATGCGGCTGTGGAAATACTCGATTCCAACGGTCACATTCTGGTTTTGGTTGAACGGCAGGTCGGTGCTGAAGCCGGCCTCGTAGCCCTCCCCGCGCTCCGGGCGGAGGTTCGGATTGCCGACATAGCCGTAACTGTCGATGCCATAACGGTCATACAGCGCCGGCGCGCGGAAGCTGGTGCCGTAGGAAGCCTTGATGTGGGAGAGCAGTTCGGGGACGTCCAGCACGCCGCCAATGCGCCAGGTGAACGCGTCACCGGCTATCGTGGTGCCGTCCTCGCGTAGCTGGCCGGTGACGGCCAGGCGTTTGTAGAGGGTGGATTGCGCGCCGAGATAGCCTGAGTCCGTGTCGTCATGCGCGCGGACCGCGCTGAGATAAGGGCCGAAGGTCGAGTCGGTGTTGATCTTCGTGTCCGACTGGTCCGACTGGTGCTCGTAGCCGAACGTCAGGCTGTTCGCTGTGAACACCCCGTAATCGCGGAAATGCAGCGTGTTGTTCCATTGCCCGTCCGTGCGGCGGCCGTGGTAGCGGCTGTCGCCGGATGCCTGGTTCGGGTCCTGCGCGTCCAGCGTGATGGTGTAGCGGCGGTCTTCCTGCAGACGCGAGAGATACAGGCTGGCGTCCCAGAAACCGTCGAAGAGTTTGCTGGTCAGCCCTAGCCGGCCGAACAGCGACGCGTCGTAGCCGGTGGCGTTGCCGCCGTCATAGGCTAGGCTGCCGACCTCGTCGTAGCCGTATTTCGAGTCGCGCGCGCGCAGCAGCACGGAGATGCGCGTGTCAGGCAGGATGGTGGCGCCCAGTTCCACCTGCGCCGTCTTTGCGCGGTCGCCATCCACTTCGCCAATGTAAACCGCGGTTTCGCGTCGTGGCGTCTGGTCGAAACCGCGTGTGGAAAAGCCTTCCACATTGGCGGAATAATCGTAGATGCCGAAGCCGCCGGCCACGTCCCCCTGCGCCAGAAGCTGCGAAGGCGAGCCGCCGGCCAGCACGAGGTGGCCGTGTGGTGCCGCGCGGCCGTGGCGGGTGATGAGGTTGATGACGCCGCCTATGGCGCCGGAGCCGTATAGGCTGGAGAGCGGTCCGCGCACCACTTCAATGCGTTCGACGTCCTCCAGCGTGTCTATGCCAAAGTTGAACGCGCCGCCAGGATCGCCCGGATCGTTGATCGGGATGCCGTCGCGCAGCACCAGCACGTGGTTGGAGTTCGTGCCGCGTATGAACACGCTCGTCTGCGAGCCGGAGCCGCCGGATTGCACGACGCGCAGGCCGGACACGGCGGAGAGCGCATCGACAAGGGTGACGTAGCCGCGTTCTTCTATCGTCTTGCGGTCGATCACCGTGACGCCAGCGGCAAGGTTTATGACCTGTGTGGGGACGCGTGTGGCGGTGACGGTCAGGTTTTCCTGGCTGTCGGGGTTAGCTTGGGCAACGGCTGCGACAGGGGTCAGAAGGCAAGCAAGAAAGGCCTTCTTTTTTGAAAAAAAGAAGCAAAAAACTTTTGCTCCTGGGGGGGCGGCTGGTTCGGCAGCGGCGTTAGGTGACAAAAGTTTTTTGGTTCTTTTTTTCAAAAAAGAACTGCTTGCTTTCTGAGACATAGCACAAACGACCCCAAGGCCCGCGCGGACGCGAACCGGCAACAACGGCGATTGCCGCATGCGGGTCTCTCTCCCACTGCTCCGGTGCACCCCGCCCGGCGCTCGCGCGCAGTCTCGACCAAGGCCGGTCTCCTGGCTGGCGGCCCTTGCCCCGCCTTCTCACCGCGGGACGCGGCAATGGCGTGTTGGGGCAAGGTGGTTGTGCCGCTTACAGTTGCGGGGGCAGCCGCGGTTTCGCACCGCGTTCCCGAACACCTTCGTCTGGGGTGGATTGCTAGCGGGTTTGTGAGCCGGAAGGCAAGGCAAGCAGTCCTTTTCTGAAAAAAAGGACAAAAAAAATTTCAGCGGCGCTGTCGCGGACTCACCGGGTGGGCCTGCCACAGCAGAGTCAAAGTCTCTCTTCTTCGCTGCGAAACGAACGCCTTGCTCATTTCTTCAAAGGCAGGTCCTGCACCACCGGCCAGTTATGGTCAGCGCGTCCTACATAACCCGGCAAGTCCGTGGTGAACTTGCTCGCCACCTTGGGGCTGTAGTTGAAATACAACTTTCCGTCGTAAACCGCGAAAGCCGCAGGGTCCGCCGGCGCCTTGGCGCCCTCGGCCACGCCGAACGCGCAAAAGCCGTGATACTGCGGCACGTATTTCGCCGGGCTTTGGATGAAGGTGTCGCGGTCGGCTGCCGTGGCAAAGCGGAACGTGCTGCCGTGATACTGCGTGGTGTAGGCGGCCAGGCCCGGCACCGCCTTGTGCTCGGTGAAGTAGGTCACCGGGTCATAGCCTCCGATGGCCAGGCCGTTGGTCTCGAAGAACTCGCCGGCCTGGGCGGTTGTGGCGGCGGCGGTCAGTGCCAGGCCCAGGGTCAGGGCCAGAGTTGTGCGCATGTGCAATCTCCCCGTAAAGGGCGCGGTGCCCTGTGACGGCGTTCGGCGCGGGTGTGGTGGCGGTTACGGGAGGCGGCGTGGACAACATACAGGACACCAGTTTCAGCGAGGCGCTGTCCGAGCGTTATCTGGCCTATGCCCTGTCCACCATCATGTCGCGCAGCCTGCCGGACGTGCGCGATGGGCTGAAGCCGGTGCACCGGCGGCTGATCTACGCCATGCAGCAACTGCGCCTGGACCCGGCGAGCGGGTTCAAGAAATGCGCGCGCGTGGTGGGCGACGTGATGGGCAAGTTCCATCCGCATGGCGACGCCAGCATCTACGACGCACTGGTGCGCCTGGCGCAGGATTTTGCCGTGCGCTACCCGCTTGTCGAGGGACAGGGCAATTTCGGCAACGTGGACGGCGATAACCCGGCGGCGATGCGCTACACCGAAGCGCGCATGACGGCGGTGGCCGCCAGCCTGCTCGCCGGCATTTCCGAAAACACGGTGGATTTCCGCCCGACATACGATAACGAGGACCAGGAGCCGGTGGTTTTGCCGGCGGCTTTCCCGAACCTGTTGGCAAATGGCGCCGCCGGAATTGCGGTGGGAATGGCTACCAGCATTCCGCCGCATAATGTGGGCGAGGTGTGTGCGGCGGCGATACACCTGATTGCAGATCCGCAGGCCACCACAGCGGAGTTGCTGGCGCACATGCCGGGGCCGGACTTTCCTACTGGCGGCATCCTCAGTGAACCGCCGGAGGCTTTGCTCGCGGCGTATGAGACGGGGCGCGGCGGTTTCCGGCTGCGCGCCCGCTGGACGGTGGAGCAGGGGCGTTTCAGCACCTGGAGTGTAGTTGTCACTGAAATCCCCTACCAGGTGCAGAAATCCCGTTTGATCGAGCAGATCGCGGCACTCCTCGAGGAGAAGAAGCTGCCTTTGCTGGCTGACGTGCGCGATGAATCCGACGAGAAGATACGGCTGGTGCTGGAGCCGAAGACGCGCGGCGTGGAGCCGGAGGTTTTGATGGAGACGCTGTTCCGTGCTACGGCTTTGGAAACCCGCTTCCCGCTGAACATGAACGTGCTGACGGCCGAGCAGGTGCCGCAGGTGCTTGGGCTGCGTGGCGTGCTGGGTGCCTGGATCGCGCACCGGCACGAAGTGTTGCAGCGGCGCTCCCGCTTCCGCCTGCAGGCGATCGAGCGCCGGCTGGAGATACTGGATGGTTTCCTTCTGGTGTTCCTCAACATCGACGAGGTCATCAGGATTATTCGCGAGGAGGACGACGCGAAGGCGGGTCTCGTCACGGCGTTCAAGCTGAACGACGTGCAGGCCGAGGCGATATTGAACATGCGGTTGCGCAGCCTGCGCCGGCTGGAAGAGATGGAGATCAAGCGCGAGCACAAATCGCTGAGCAAGGAAGGCCGTGATTTAAACGCCTTGCTGGCTGACGAGAAGCTGCGCTGGGCGCGCATCACGGCCGAGATCGAGGAGACACGGCGCGCGTTCGGCGATGGCGCGCTGGGTGCGCGCCGCACAGAACTCGGCGCGGTGCCTGCGCCGGTGGACGTCAGTCAGATCGTGGTGATCGAGCGCGAGCCGATCACCATCATCCTGTCCAAAAAGGGCTGGATACGCGCGGTGAAAGGCCACGTGGCCGACGCGGAAGGCCAGAAATTCAAGGAAGGCGACGAGCTGCGTCTGTTGCTGCCCTGCCAGACGACGGACCGGGTCATCCTGATGGCCAATAACGGCCGGGCCTACACGCTGCGCGCCGGCGAGTTGCCGCGCGGGCGTGGCGATGGCCAGGCAATACGGGTGATGCTGGACTTGGCGGCGCAGGACGAGGTGGCGCACGTGTTCGTCTGGTCCGACGCGCACCGCTATCTGCTGGCGAGCAGCGGCGGCCGCGGGTTCGTGATGCCGGCGGAGGATCTGCTGAGCGACCGTCGGGCGGGCAAGCAGGTGCTGAACCTGCGGCCGGGCGAGACGGCGAGGATCTGCGTGCCGGCGGTGGGCGATCATGTGGCTGTTGTGGGCGACAACAGGAAGCTGCTTGTGTTTCCGCTGGACCAGGTGGCGGAGCTTTCGCGCGGGCTTGGCGTGACTCTGCAGCGCTACAAGGAAGGCGGGCTGGCGGACGCTAAGGTGTTTCGGCTTGCGGACGGGCTGACGTGGCGGGCGGGGGAGCGGGTGCGCACGGAGACGAATCTGCGGGAGTGGCTGGGGGAGCGGGGGCAGGCGGGGAAGATGCCGCCTAACGGGTTTGCGCGGTCTGGGAAGTTTTAGGCAAGGCCTTCTTTTTTGAAAAAGGAGCAGAAAACTTTTGCTCCGTTCGCCTGCATCAATGCCCGCGCAGGTTCCGCAACCCGTCCTGCTTGCAGGACCTGAATACGCCGCCGTACAGGCGGAAAGTAAAAGTCTTTCTGCTTCTTTTCTTCAAAAAAGAATGCCTTGCTTACTCCTTGTCCACATAAGGATTCACCGTCCCGCGACCCTGAATCCGTATCGGCGTGCCCGGCAGGGAAAACGTCTCGCGCAGGCTGTTCACCAGATAGCGGTGATAATCCTCCGGCATGATCTCCGCCCGTGTGCCGAACACCAGAAATGTCGGCGGACGCGCCTTTGCCTGTGTGATGTAGCGCAACTTCAGCCGGCGCCCTTCCACCAGCGGCGGCGGATGACGCTCCAGTGCCGACTCGAACCAGCGGTTCAGCGCGCCGGTGGCTATGCGGGTGTTCCAGATGGCGGACGCCGCGCGCACCGCGGGCAGCAGCTTGGCCACCCCGGCGCCGGTGGCCGCGGAAAGTGTCACCACAGGAATGCCGCGCATCTGCGTCATGCTGAACTCGAGGCGGTCGCTGATCGCCTTGCGTGTCTTGTCGCGGTCCTCGACCGAGTCCCACTTGTTCAGCACGATGATACAGGCGCGGCCCTCGCGCTCGATCAGGCGGGCGATCTGCAGGTCCTGCTCGTGCAGGCCGAGCGAGGCGTCGATCGTCAGCGCCACGATCTCGGCCATCTTCAGCGCCTCTATGCTGGCGCTGACGCTCATCTTTTCGAGTGGCTCCTCGATGCGCGCGCGCCGGCGCAGGCCCGCGGTATCCACCAGCTCCACGTCGCCCTCAGGGTCGTGCAGGATGGTGGCCACCGCATCGCGCGTCAGGCCAGGTTCCGGCCCGGTGATCATCCGCTCCTCGCCCACAAGCCGGTTCAGCAGCGTGGATTTGCCGGCGTTCGGCCGGCCGACGATGGCGAGCTTCAGCGGCCGCGTGCCCTCCTCCTCCTGGCCCTCCTCCGGCTCGGGCGGCAGCGCCTCGGCAATTTCGCGCATCAGGTCGGCGATACCCTCGTTGTGCTCGGCGGAGATCGCCAGCGGGTCGCCTAACCCCAGGCTGTACGCCTCCAGCGCGTTGGCCAGCCCATGCCGCCCCTCGGATTTGTTGGCCACGAGCAGCACGCGGCGGTTCTGCCGGCGCAGCCAGCGGGCGAAATGCGCGTCGGCCGGCGTAATGCCGGCGCGCGCGTCGATGACGAACACGATCAGGTCCGCCTCGCCAACCGCCGCCTCGCTGCTGGCGCGCATGCGGCCGTAGATGGCTTCGGGGTCGGATTCCTCCAGGCCCGCGGTGTCCACCAGGCGCACGTTGCGGCCGCGCAGCATGGCTTCGGCGTCCTTGCGGTCCCGCGTGACGCCTGGTGTGTCGGACACGATGGCGGAGCGGCGGCCGGAGAGGCGGTTGAACAGGGTGGATTTGCCGACGTTGGGGCGTCCGGCGATGACGACTACGGGGAGCACGGGGAGGGGTCCTGACGAGAAAGAAAGGAAGGCCTTCTTTTTTGAAAAAAAGAAGCAAAAAACTTTTAC
>CAXTJZ010000087.1:8259-14316 GCA_964244695.1 uncultured Acetobacteraceae bacterium | reverse complement strand
CGGACAGCACCAGCGCCGGCAGCACGGCTATGTAGCCGGTAAGCGGCGGCCTGAGGTCCCACAACCAGGCAATAGCCAGAAAGATATAGACCTGCACAACAGATACGGCGACACCCGCCAGCAGCTTGCCGGCCAACAGGAACCACCGCGGAAACGGGCTCACCATAAGCGTGCGCATGCTGCCCATCTCCCTGTCATACACCATGGAGAGCGAGCTTTGCATGCCGTTGAACAACTGGATCATGCCCGCCAGCCCCGGCGCGATATACACCTCGTAAGGAATGTACGTGCGGTATGGCGGGCTGATGGAGACGCCCAACACAAAGTTAAAACCCGCAGCAAAGATCACCAGCCAAACCAACGGCCGTACTAACGCGGAGATGAACCGCCCGCGCTGGTGCACCCAGCGCAGCCCCTCGCGCCGAATGATCCCCGACAGGCACTGCCAATACGCGCCGGCGCTCATGCCGCCTCGCGCCGTGTCAGCGCATCGAACGCACCCTTCAGCGAACCATAAGGCGCCGAGAGCACAGCCGCGCTGTCGTCCGCGAGCACGCGCCCCTGGTGCAGCACGATGACGCGCGCGCCGTCACCGGCCTCATCGATCAAGTGCGTAGCCCACAACACGCCGATCGCCCGATCCCGGCACAACCCGCGCACGTGCTGCAGCAGGAAATGCCGGCTCTCCATATCTAGCCCTACGGTCGGCTCGTCGAGCAGCAGCAGCGACGGCTGATGCACCAGCGCCCGCGCCAGCTCCACGCGCCGCCGCTGCCCGCCGGAAAGCGCCCGCACCCGCTCATGCCGCCGCTCCAGCAACCCCACGCGGCCAAGCTCCGCCTCCACAAACGGCAGCGCCGCCCGGCGCGAAAATCCATGCAGCGACGCATGGTAGAACAAATTCTGCTCCACCGTCAGGTCCAGGTCGAGCGTCGGCTGCTGGAACACCACGCCCATGCGCGCCAGCGCCGCACGCGGCTCGCGCTCCACGTCGTGCCCGAACACCCCAATGATACCCGTCCGCGCGCTGTAAAGCCGCGTGATCAACGCGAACAGCGTGGTCTTGCCGGCGCCGTTCAGCCCAAGCAGCACGGTGAAATCGCCTGGCTGCACGCTGAAGCCCACGTCCTGCAGCGCACGCCGCGCGCCGAACGCGTAGGACAGCCCGTCCACATGCAGCGCACCCGCCGGCGCGTCAGGGGGCAATGACGATACCCCATGGCGATTGCCCGACCGGCACGGACTGCGTCACCTCCAGCGCGCGCACGTCGATCACCGACATGTCGTTGCTGATGCCGTTCGCAACATACAGCGTGTTCTGGTCAGGCGAGAACGCCCCATGCCAAACCCGCTGCCCCACCAACAGGTATTTCTTCACCGCAAAGCTGGCAGCATCGATCACCGCCACGCGGTTGGCCGGGCCCAGATCGACGAACGCCGTCTTGCCATCCCCGGTCAGGTTGATGCCCACTGCCTGGATCGCCGCTGTCGGCACCTCCGGAAGATCGAACCGGATGGTCCTTACGATCTTGTGAGTCGCCGTATCGAACACCGCCACGGTGCCGGCCACTTCGGAAGAAACCCACACCTGCGAGCCATCTTTCGTGAACACGGCGAAGCGCGGCCTGGTCCCCACCAGCACGCTCGCCACCACCTGGTGCGTCGCCGAGTCGATGAAATGCGCCATGCTTGTCGTCTCGGACGTGCACAGCACAATCTTGCCGTCGGGGCTTACCGCCATGCCCTCCGGCTCCACACCCACCGGAATCTCCGACGTGATCTCGCCTTTCGTCACGTCCAGCACGGACACCTGGCTGTTGTCCTCGTTGGCCACGTACAAGGTCTTGCCGTCACCGCTCAGCGCCATGTATTCGGGATCGGGATTGCTCGGCAGCGTACGCGTCACCGTCAGGCTCGCCAGGTCCAGCACCTCGATGTGGTCGGCATCCGACGTGCAGATGTAAAGCCTCTTCCCATCCTTCGAGAGCACGATGCCGCGCGGCCGCGCACCCACGTTCACCGTCTGCAGTATCTTGAGCGAAGCACCGTCCAGCACCGTGATCGTGTTGTCTTTCTCGTTTGAGACGAAGATACGGAACGCGTAGGCCGGGTGCACCCAAAGCAGGGCGGCGACGGCGAGGAAGGCAAGCAAGGCCTTCGTTTTTGAAAAAAAGAAGCAAAAAACTTTTGACTCCGCTGTCGCGCACCCGTCCGTCAACTCGCCGACAGGGAGTAAAAGTTTTTTGGTTCTTTTTTTCAAAAAAGAACTGCTTGCTTTCTTTAATGCAAACGACATGCGGTCTCCGGCGCATCAGGACCAAGCGAATCCAGTTCGTTCGTCTGGTGCAGGAACCCAGGCTGCGGAGAGATCGACACCAGCGAGCGATCCGTCGCCAGCAATACCGGCTGGCGCAACTGCCCGTCCCACGCCCGGAAACTTAGCTCGGGCCCCTTGTAGCCGGACATCGTGAAGTCCGCATTGTGCAGATAGGCGATGATGCGGCCGGGATCGGCGCTGGCGCTGCGTGTCGCGGCCTCGCCGATCGCGCGCACCGCCAGCCAGCCGCCGTAGTCGCGTGACGTCATCCACCGCCCCGCCAGCCGGTGGAACCGGGTCTGCAATTGCGTGCTGGCGTATTCGTCCATCGCATGCGCCCAGGCTTCGGGCACCAACCCCTGCGTGCCTGCCACCGGCCGAGGTAATTCAGTGCGATACGCCAGGTCGTCGCCAAAATTATCCGCCTCGTCGGCCACCACCAGCACCTCGTATCCCACGCCCTGCGTCGCCTTCACCACTTCATCGTTCACCTGGTAGTGCCCTGTATCAGCCTGCTGCACCGCCGGATTGAAGCTCCACGGCCGGTCTGCCCGTATGCTGACCTGGAACTTCGCCGCCGCCTGCCGAACCGCATCGGCATACAGCCGGTCGCCCGCATCGCGTCCGGTCAGCAGCATGATCCGGGTCCAGTTCTTGGCAACCAGATATTGCATCAACGCATCCGCGAGCATCGCCCGGCTGGGCAGAAGATGCAGCATGTTGGCGCGGCAATCCGCACCGCGCAGCCGGTCGTCCGCGCTGGTCGCATCCAGTATCACCGCGTCGCCGGCTCCCTTCATGTCCGCCAGCTTCAGCAGCACATCGGCTGGCGCATCCACCACGAACAGGCGCGCCTTTGCCTGCAGCGCCCGTGTGAAATCTCCCACCACCGCCGCCGCGTCATGTTCCACGCTGCTTTGCAACAGGAAACTCTGGCCGGTGAAACGGCCCGTGGTGTCGGTGTCCGCCACCGCGAGTTCCGCGCCACGCAAGGCGGTGTCGGTGGGCGGCGGATCCAGAGACGTGGACGGCGGCTTCTTCCCCGCGTCCAGGCCGATATAGGTGATGACGATCCTTTGCTGCGCGTGCGCGATGCCGGACAGCAGAAGCAGCATCAGCCCGGCCTGCCGCAGCCACCTCCGGACCGTTCTCATCCCGCCTATCTGCTACTTCAGCGTAGTGAGGTAGGCGATCACGTTCTGCCTGTCCGTCTCGTTCGGCAGACCGGCAAAGATCATCTTCACACCTGGTATTTTCTGCCGCGGGTCGATGAGGTAGTCGTCGAGTGTCGCGTCATTCCACGTCCGGTTGGCGTTCTTCATGGCGTCGGAATAGGTGTAGGTCGGCAGCGTCCCGGCCTTGCGCCCCACCACGCCCCACAGGCTCGGTCCGATCTTGTTCTTGCCCTCCACAGGCGCGTGGCAGAGCGAGCATTTCTGGTTGAACAGAACCTTGCCGGCTGCGGCGTCACCGGCGGCCAAGGCCGGCGTGCCGGCCACAAGCCCTCCAAGCAATAATGCGCCGGTGAGCGCCATCGGGGCGAAAGTCGTGCTGCGCATCAACGTCCTCGTCATGAAATACACACCCCGCGTGGACGCGTCCGGCCCGCATTGTCAAGCCGACCACCTGAAGCTGGTAGCCGTCGCATCTACCGCCGTTGCAGAAAGCCTTACACGACCGATGAAATTGCTGCACCGCACACATGACTTGCTGAAACCGCCCATTCGCGTCCTAGGACAAAGGTAGCATGTGCGATTACCCGCAACCGCCTTAGATTAGGCTAGTGCAGGCATGATAGCTTCGTCGTAAGCTGCACGAACCATAAGCAACTGGAGGCTATGATGAGCTGGAAATCCCCCAAGATCGTCGAAATCGCACTCGGCGCGGAAATCAACTCCTACGCCTGCGCCGAAGCGCGCAAGTAGGCACGGCCCCGCCTGCGCGCGTCCAAGCGCATGGCGGAACCCGCGGCAGAAGGTGAGCGCAACGCGTCGCGTGTGTGCCGCGCGGCGATCGTTGCCATGCTCGCCGCCTGCCCCGCCGCTCGGGCTGCCACCCAGCTTCCGGCCGCCATCCTGCAGGTCGCGCCTGGTGACTTCGTCCGCCAGGGCGCCTGCGCGGAAGCCACGCCGGAAAACCAGGACGGCATCGCCAACACCGCCTTCGTCGTCGGCGCCAAAGCCGTTGCGGTCATCGATCCCGGTGGCAGCTTACAGGATGGCAACCGCCTGCGCGCCGCCATACGCGCCACCACCAGCCTGCCCGTCCGCTTCGTCATCATGACGCACGGCCATCCGGACCACGTCTTCGGCGCCACCGCCTTCCTGCCGGACAATCCGGTGTTCGTCGGCCACTGGCAGCTGCCAGCCATACTGGCCAGCCGCGCTGCGCATGACCATCGCGCGCTCGCCTTTAGCCTCGCCGAGGCGGAAACAGGGGCTGCCGTGGCGCCCACGCTGCTCGTCCATGACAGGCTCACGCTGGACCTGGGCGGCCGCACCCTGGTCCTGCAGGCTTACCCAAGCGCCCACACCGACGCCGACGTCACCGTCTTCGACCAGGCCACCGCCACACTGTTTGCGGGAGACCTCCTGTTCTCCGGCCGCGTCCCCGCGCTGGATGGCAGCCTGACCGGCTGGTTGCGCGTGCTGGACGGCCTGGAGGCGCTGCCAGCCGCCCGGGCCGTCCCCGGGCACGGCCCCGCCACGCTGGCCTGGCCGCAGGGCGCGGCGGACGAACACCGCTACTTCACGGTTCTGCTGCACGACGTACGGCACGCCATCGCCACCGGCCACGATGTCGACGCGGCCGCCACCACGGCCGCCGCAGCCGAGCGCCCGCACTGGGCGCTGTTCGACGCCTATAACGGCCGCAACGCCGTCGAAGCCTACAAGGAGCTGCAATGGGAATGACGCTGATACGCAAAGGCGTGTTGGGGGTATCGTGCCTCGTCGCCGCCTTCGCCGCGCCTTGCGCCTGGGCCCAGGCGCCTGATGCCGAACGCGAGGCGCGCTGGCAGGACGTGGCCCATGCCGCCTTCAACGGCCGTGCCGTCGGCAACGGCGCCGGCCTGCTCGCCATCGAGGCGCCGATGCGCGCCCTCGACGCATCTCTCGTGCCTGTCAGCATCGCCATCTCCCCGCAGCTCAAGCCGGTGGCGCTCACCCTCATCATCGATGACAACCCCGCCCCCGTGGCCGGCATCATCCATTTCGGCAAGCTCGCCGACCCGCAGGCGATCAAGCTGCGCGTGCGCGTGGACCAGTACACGATGATCCACGCGGTGGCCGAACTGCCGGACGGCAAGCTGCTGGGCGTCGCCACCTTCATCAAGGCCGCCGGCGGCTGCTCCGCGCCTGGCACAACCAACCAGGCCGAAGCCATGGCCCGGCTGGGGCGCATGAAACTGTTCGCCACCGCCAGCCAGGCGCCGGGCAACGTCACCGCCGAGCTCCTCGTCAGCCATCCAAACTTCAACGGCATGCAGATGGACCCGGTGACGCGTTTCTACACGCCGGCCCGCTACGTACAGACGATCACCGTCACCCAGGCCGGAGAGCGTGTATTCTCGCTGGACGGCGACATCTCGCTCAGCCAAGACCCTGCCATCACCTTCAGCTTCCATCCGAACGGCGCGGCGAAGCTTGACGTGGAGGTAGATGACAGCGCGAAGGCGGTGTTCCGGCAGAGTTTCGACGTGGCGGCGCACGCCAGTTAAGGCAGGCAAGGCTTTCTTTTTC
>CAXTJZ010000087.1:0-8159 GCA_964244695.1 uncultured Acetobacteraceae bacterium | reverse complement strand
TTCTTTTTCTCGAAAAAGAAGGCCTTCCTTCCTTCAGGCCCCACACCGCAAGTTCGCCTCCGCCTGCGCCCGACGCAACTTGGCCAGGCTATCCTTCGCCACAGGCGTATCCCGGAACAGCCCGCCGCGCGGGCCGACGCTCGCCTGCTGCATGCTCAGGATCGTCTCCGCAGTCTCGTAATCCTCGTAGCTGAGCTGGTCGGCGATGGAGTCGATGCCGCAGGCGCAGCGATCAAGCAACTGCCGCTGGAAGCCGTTGGAAGCCAGGCAGCCGATCACGTAATCCGCCCGCGCCGCGGTGGGATAATCGTGCCGTGGCGGCTTGGCATCCTGCGCGCTTGCGGCAATGGCCAGGCCGGCCGCAACGAGCGTGCCGAGTACGAGCGAAAAGACGTGACTGCGCAAACACCCCTCCTGCAATTGCGATCTCGCGCTTTTGCACCTTACACTGACACTGCAGCGCCCAGGGCCGGACACCGCGCACGACGAATCGCCTGCACGCAGCATCCGAATCCGAAAGGGGCGCCATGATCGAGCTGGTAATCGTATACTGCCTGATTTCCGATACCAAGTCGTGCATCGAAAAACGCCTGCAGATGGAGGATTTTTCCTCACCGATGGGATGCACGATGAGCGGGCAGCAACGCGCCCAGGAATACCTTCGCGAACACCCCACCTACATGCTCAGGAGCTGGCGCTGCGAGGTCAACCTGCCACGGCAGACCTGGCGCGGCGATACGGAACAGTTTGGATAAGCACGCTTCGGGAGCATCAGCTTCCGCTTGCGGCACCCTGCTTACGTCCAGGACATATCGAACGCGGATTCCGCCTGTGCCGTGAAGACCAAGGTCGTACTTGCCTCTTTTCTTCCAGTGCCGTCCGGTAATCCGGCCGAGGTCTGAGCTCGTAAGACGCCAGAAAAACTGCCTCCCCCGCCAAATCTACTGTGCAGTGCAGCAATATTTAGCATCTGGTAAAGTGATCAGACCGGGTGCTAGTCTGGCGGAGGAGTAACGAGAACTGGTGGATGCGCCTGCCGGGAGGACTCGGTCCCTCTCACATTCGCAGTGCATAACCAATCGTGTCGCAATGACCCGGGTATCCGGGCAGTCAAAGGGAAACGCCCATGAGAGCTTCTATCAGACAGGTTCTGGCACTTTCGGCTTGTGTCGCCTCGTGCGTCGCCGCTTTTCCCGCAACGGCGAATGACGCGCTGCAGAAAATGTCCGCAGACCCGTCGCAATGGGCCATCCCGCTCGGCAACTACGCCTCGCAGCGCTACAGCGAGCTGAAGCAGATCAACGCCAGCTCGGCAAAGAACCTGCACCCGGTATGGACATTCTCCACCGGCGTGCTGCGCGGCCATGAGGGCGGTCCGCTGGTGATCGGTGACGTCATGTACCTGTCCTCGCCGTTCCCCAACACCGTCTTCGCGCTCGACCTGAACCAGGGCGGCAAGATCATCTGGAAATACGAGCCGAAGCAGGATCCCAACGTGATCCCCGTCATGTGCTGCGACACCGTGAACCGCGGCGTGGCCTACGGCGACGGCATGATCTTCCTCCACCAGGCAGACACCACGCTGGTTGCGCTCAACGCCAAGACAGGCAAGGTCGTCTGGTCGATCAAGGACGGCGACGCCTCCAAGGGCGAGACCGGCACCTCCGCCCCGCTGGTCGTCAAAGACAAGGTTCTCATCGGCATCAGCGGCGGCGAGTTCGGCATCCAGGGCCGCATGACCGCCTACAACATCAAGGACGGCAGCAAGGCCTGGGAAGCCTACTCCTCCGGGACCGACGACATGATCAAGTTCGACCCGGCCAAGACCATGGCGATGGGCAAGCCCGTCGGTGCGAACAGTTCCACCTCCACCTGGCAGGGCCAGCAGTGGAAGAACGGCGGCGGCGGCACCTGGGGCTGGATCTCCTACGATCCCAGCCTGAACATGATCTATTACGGCACCGGCAACCCCGGCACCTGGAATCCCACGCAGCGCCCGGGCGACAACAAATGGTCGCTGAGCATCGAGGCGCGTGACGCAGACACAGGCGTTGCCAAGTGGGTCTATCAGATGACCCCGCATGACCAATGGGACTACGACGGCGTGAACGAGATGATCCTCGCGGACCTTCCCGTGCACGGCAAGATGACCAAGGGCCTCGTGCATTTCGACCGCAACGGCTTCGCCTACGTCATGGACCGTACCAACGGCAAGCTGCTCGAAGCCGAGAAATATGATCCGGCCGTGAATTGGGCGAGCAAGATCGACATGGCTACAGGCAGGCCGGTGCTGGTCAACCAGTTCGGCCCTGGCGTGCAGGGCGCAGATCACAACACCAAGGGCGTCTGCCCCGCGGCGCTGGGCTCGAAGGACGAGCAGCCCGCTTCCTACTCGCCTAAAACCCACGTCTTTTTCGTGCCGACCAACCACGTCTGCATGGATTACGAGCCGTTCAAGGTGAGCTACACCGCCGGCCAGCCTTTCGTGGGCGCCACGCTGTCGATGTATCCGCCGTCCGGCCAGAGCAACCTCGGCAACTTCATCGCCTACGATGCAAACCAGGGCAAGATCCTGTGGTCCGACCCGGAAACCTTCTCTGTCTGGTCAGGTGCGTTGGCAACTGCCGGTGACGTGGTCGCCTACGGAACGCTGGACGGCAACCTAAAGGTCGTCGACCAGAAATCCGGCAAGCTGCTCTACAAGTTCAAGACCCCGTCGGGCATAATCGGCAACATCAACACCTTCACCCATGGCGGCAAGCAGTACCTCGCCGTTCTGTCCGGTGTCGGTGGCTGGGCCGGAATTGGCATGGCGGCCGGCCTCACCGAAGATACCGGTGGGCTGGGCGCCGTGGGTGCCTATAAGCAACTGTCCAACTACACGCAATTGGGCGGTGTGCTGACGGTGTTCGGCCTGTCCGACTAAGTCCGTCCCCACCACGCGCCTCGCCAGCGTTTCCACGCTGGCGAGGCGTTTCTATTTCTGCGCTGTGACGTTTTGACCCAAGCCGACCTCTGAAATCCTTTGCCGGTCAGCCGCCGAGGATCGCGCCCCCGAGTATCGCCGCCATGGAGACTCGCATGAAGTTGCCGACCATTCTTTTCTGTTCCGCGGCCATCGCCGCAACCTGCGCCGCCCTTGCTCCGGCACCGGCCCTGTCGGCCACCGACGCCGTCGATGCCAAGCCTTACACCGTCAAGGACGGCAAGGTCGACATGGGCACCTACAAAGGCTACCTCTATTACGGTGACCAGTGCATGCGCTGTCACGGTCCTGACGGCCTCGGCAGCTCCTACGCGCCGAACCTGACAGACAGCCTAAAGACGATGTCCAAGGAGCAGATGCAGGACACCGTCATCAACGGCCGTAAGGACGTGAACACGGCGAACCAGAAAGTCATGCCGTCCTTCGGGACCAACCAAGACGTCGTCGAGAACCTAGACAACATCTACGCCTATCTAAAGGCGCGCTCGGACGGCGTGCTCAGCCGCGGCCATCCCGAGCATCTGGAGCCCTGATCCCGCTTATGCGCCAACTTGCCGCCACCGCCGCGCTGTGCAGCGCGGCGTTCCTGCTCCACGCCCCCCCGGCGCACGCCCAGCAATCGCCGGACCTGGTCTCGCAAACCGAACTGCGTGTCTGCGCCGACCCGCACGACCTGCCTTTCTCTAACGAGCAGCAGCAAGGTTTCGAAAACAAGATCGCCTCGCTCGTCGCGAAAGATCTGGACCTCAAGCTGTCCTATACGTGGTTCCCGGACTCGCAGGGCTTCGTGCGCGCCACGCTCATGCAGCATCGCTGCGACGTCATCATCGGCACCGTCGCCGGCGTGGACGACATGGCAACCACCGATTCGTACTATCACACCGGCTACGTCATGCTCACCCGCCAGGCCGACAACGTCACCACCAACAAGGTGAGTGACTGGCACCTGGCCGCGCGGCGCTTCGGCATCGTCGGCGCCACCCCGCCCACAAACCTGATCGTCCAGCACAACCTGATGGACCAGACGGCGATCTACGACCTCATGGTGGACACGCGCGTCCGCCAGCCGGCACACCAACTCGTGCAGGATGTGGCCGCCGGCCGCGTCGATGTCGGCCTGGTCTGGGGCCCGATCGCCGGATATTTCGCCAAGGCCGACGGCGACAAACTACGCATGACCTTCCTCGATCCGGAAGACGCCAAAGTCCGTCTGGACTACCACATCGCCATGGGCGTCCGCCCGGGCGACGTCGAATTCCGCCGCCGCCTGAACAAGGTCATCGCCAAGGAGAAGCCGCAGATCCTGGCAATCCTGCGCGACTACAACATCCCGCTCCTGGACGAGCAGAACCAGCCTCTGCCAGAGGACAAACCCGCGCCCGGCCAGTAAACGCACCATGCGGCGCCACATCATACTTGCGGCCACGCTGGCGCTGCTGACAGCGGCGCCCGCCGGGGCGGAAGTCGTGGAACCCTCGCAGTTCCGCATGGATCACTACCGGGACGACGTACCTGCCACCCTGCAAGGCGCGACCGTCCTGCACACGGAAGCCCTGGCCGCTTTGCTCGCCGCGAAGCACCCACTGGTCATCGACGTGCTGCCCTCCCCTGTTCCGCCCAACGACACAAGGCCAGGGCTACCCAGGCTGGCGCTGCCGCACCAGACCATACCAGGCGCCGTCTGGCTTCCCGATGTCGGCCGCGGCGCACTCAATGCCGGGATCGAAGCCCGGTTCCGTGCCAAGCTCGCCGCACTCACCGGCAACCATCTCGACGCGCCCACGGTGTTCACCTGCCTGTCGCGCTGCTGGATGAGCTGGAACGCGGCCAAGCGCGCCGTCGGCTACGGCTACACCGGCGTGATCTGGTATCCGGACGGTGTCGACGGCTGGCGCTTGGGCGGGCACAATACCGTTGTCGTTAGGTCGGCGTGGTAGTGCGCGAAGGAAGGAAGGCCTTCTTTTTTGAAAAAAAGAAGCAAAAAACTTTTGCTTCCCCGCCTGCACGGAAATGCAGCCTAGTTCTGCCAACACGTTTGTCGGCAGAATCTGCGCGGGCCATGGTGCAAGCGGGGGAGCAAAAGTTTTTTGGTCCTTTTTTTCAAAAAAGGACTGCTTGCTTTCTTCCTTACCGCCCCAATCCCGTAAAAAGGAGCACACGCCATGAAGAAACCCGACCCAGCCACCACCATCGCCGCGCTACTCATCGCACTGGCTCTGCCCGCACGCGCAGCCTCCGTTCGCGTAGCCGTTGCCGATTTCGACTACACGGACTCGTCCGGTGAGCCTACCGACCAGCGCGCGGCGCATGCAGAACGCCTGCGCGCTTTCAAGACCGCCATCATCGATGACTTGAAGAACAACCCGCGCTTCGCAGCCTCCCCGCTTGCCTGCAAGGATTCGCCGTGTTCAGCCAATAATCTAGATCAATCCGGCATCGTTGCCGCCGCCAAGTCGCAGGACGCCCAGTTCGTGATCTTCGGCGGCGTGCGCAAGATGAGCACGTTGATCCAATGGGGCGAAGTGGGCGTGATGAACACGGCCACCGGCAAGGCGGCCCTGTCCCGCACCATCACCTTCCGCGGTGACACCGACGACGCCTGGCAGCACGCCGCCGACTACATCGGCCAGATGATGGCCACCTCCATAGGCGAGCCCGCCCAGCAATAAACAAAGCGCCGCGGCAGCGTCAGGACACAAGTGTCTTGCTGCTTCTTTTCAAAAAAGAAGGCCTTGCTTGCTTCTCCTCGCTCAACAGCAGGACACCGCATCACAAACAGGCCGCCGCTGCAGCAGCACGATAGCCTGCGCCCTGCTGCTGACGCCCAGCTTGCGCAAGATCGCCGTCATGTGCGCCTTCACCGTCGTCTCGCTGATCGACAGCTCCCAGGCGATCTGCTTGTTCGATTTACCGTCCGTCACAAGGTTCAGCACCGCGGCCTGGCGGTCACTTAACGAGCCGCATTCCTGATCCTCGGCGGCCCCGCGCCGGCCAAACGCGCCCGGGGCCGGCAAAGTGCCGCTGGGCGGAACGGCTATGCCGCCTTCGAACACGGTGCGCAGCGCCGCCCTCACCTCCTCGCGGCTCGACGATTTGGAGATGAAACCCACCACGCCGCAAGTCATGCACAGATGCACCTTCTCGGCGTCATCCAGCGCGGAAAAGACGATAACCGGCACAGAGGGCAACTTGCTGCGCAACGCCACGAGTTCGCCGAAACCCTGCTTGCGCAGCAGCGAGAGGTCCAGCAGCACGGCATCCAGGTCGTCATCGTCATCGGCCAGCCGCATAAGCGCTTCGAACGAACCGGCTTCCTGGCAGGTGAAATTCCAGGTCTCGGAAAAGAACTGTTTTATTACGCCCCGTATCGCGTCGCGAAAGAGCGGCTGTTCGTCGGCTATCAACACCCGGCCCAAGACGATCCTCCCGTTCGGCGCCGTTGAAAGCGCACCTGATCGACGTACGCACGACACCGTCATGCGCCATCTCCGTTTGGATGGGAGCTTGAAGCAGCACGCCGGCGCCACAACCCCTGAGACTTTCAGGCTGCAACAATGTGTCGCTGCTTTGCGACAGTCACGGAACATGCTTTCAAGGCAACCTTGCCGGGCGGCCCGGGCCGGTGTCCCGCTTGCCCGAGCCACAGCACAGGAAAAATCATGACGCTGGAAACAATCGCGCAGAACCGCAGCTTCGGCGGCACCCAGACCATCTTCCGGCACCAATCCAGCGAAACCGGCACGCCCATGCGGTTTGCCGCCTACGTGCCGCCGCAGGCCGAGCACGGACGCGTGCCGGTATTCTGGTTCCTCTCCGGCCTCACCTGCACGGAGGACAACTTCACCACCAAGGCGGGCGCCCAGCGCGTCGCCGCCGAACTCGGCCTGATCCTCATCGCGCCCGACACCAGTCCGCGCGGCGAAGGCGTTCCCGGCGACCCCGCAGGCAGCTACGATTTCGGCCTGGGCGCCGGCTTCTACGTGGACGCCACGATGGCGCCCTACGCAGCCAATTACAGGATGCGCTCCTACATCGAATCCGAACTGCCCGCGCTCGTCGCCGCCAACTTGCCCGCCGACATGGACCGGCAATCGATCAGCGGCCATTCGATGGGCGGCCACGGTGCCATCACCATCGCGCTGCGCAACCCCGGACGGTTCCGCGCCGTCTCCGCCTTCTCGCCCATCGCCTCCCCGATTGATTGCCCCTGGGGCCAGAAGGCACTTTCCGGCTATCTCGGACCTGACCAATCAGCCTGGCGCGCCTACGACTCCACTGCTCTGATCGATGACGGCCACCGCATCCCCGCGCTGCTCGTGGACCAGGGCTCGGCCGACAATTTCATCGCCAACCAGCTCAAGCCGGAGCTGCTGGAAGCAGCCTGCGCCCGCGCCGGCATCAAGCTGACCTTGCGGCGGCAGGAAGGCTACGACCACTCGTACTACTTTATTGCAAGTTTCATCGAAGACCATCTGCGCTACCATTTCGCGGCCTTGGCCTGAAAAGGAAGCAAACAGCCATGACGGAAAAAACCCTGATCCACCCAGCGGTGGATAATGGCGTGCAGCGCTCCGAAGATGCCGGTTTCGCCGGCGCCGTTCTCACCTGCCACTGCGCCACGGAGCCGGTGCAAATGCGCGTCAGCGCACAATGCGCGCACAATCACGTATGCGGCTGCACGAAATGCTGGAAGCCGGAAGGCGCCATCTTCTCGCAGATCGCCGTCGTCTCACGCGACAAGGTGGAAGTCATCGCCAACGGCCAGAAGCTGAAAATCGTAAACCCGGCAGCCGCAATCCAGCGTCACGCCTGCACCGCTTGCGGCGTGCACATGTTCGGCCGCATCGAAAACCGTGATCACGCCTTCTACGGCCTGGACTTCATCCACACCGAACTGGCCGACAAGCCGGGTTTCGCGGCGCCAGGCTTCGCGGCGTTCGTATCGTCCGTCATCGAAGGCGGCGTCCCGCCGGACCACACGCCCGCCATACGCGACAGGCTAAGCGAGCTCGGCCTGCCGCCTTACGATTGCCTGTCGCCGCCGCTGATGGACGCGCTGGCAACGCAGGCGGCCAAGCTGGCGGGTGTTCGCGCGGCGGCGTAGGCCGAAGAAAGCAAGCCTTCTTTTTTGAAAAAAAGAAGCAAAAAACTTTTGCTCCGCTGTCGCGCACCT
>CAXTJZ010000086.1:10218-14352 GCA_964244695.1 uncultured Acetobacteraceae bacterium | reverse complement strand
ATCTTGTCGTTGTCGCGCGGGATCACGCGGTCGTATTCGGGGAACGTGCCGTCGATCAGCTTGCTGGTCAGCGTGATGGCGCCGACGGTGAACTGTATGCGCGTGTCGGAGAGGCCAACCTCGACGCTGCCGCTCTCCTCGTCGAGCAGCTTGCGCAGTTCGGCCACCGTCTTGCGCGGGATGATGACGCCGGGCATCGAGCCGGCGCCTTCCGGCATGTCCTCTTCGACGCGGGCCAGCCGGTGGCCGTCTGTGGCGACTGCGCGCAGGCGCTTGTGTCCCTCGTTTTCCACCGCGTGCAGGTAGATGCCGTTGAGGTAGTAGCGCGTCTCTTCCGTGCTGATGGCGAAGCGCGTGCGGTCGATCAGGCCGCGCAACACCAGCGCGGGCAAATGGAAGCGGTGCGGCAGCTGGCCGGCCGTCATCGCCGGGAAATCCTCCACCGGCAGCACCACCAGCGCGGTGGCGAAGCGGCCGGCACGCAGGGCAAGTTGGGCGTCGCCGCCGGGATGGTCGAACTCCACCTCGGCGCCGTCCGGAAGCTTGCGCACGATGTCATACAGCGTGGCGGCCGGCGCGGTGGTCGCACCGTTGCGGGTGGTGGTGGCGGCCACGTCCTCGACGACGGCGATCTCCATGTCGGTGGCGGTCAGGCTGAGGCGGCCGTCGCGCACCGCGATCAGCACGTTTGCCAGGATGGGGATGGTGTTGCGTTTCTCGGCGACGCTCTGGATATGGGCCAGCGCCTTGAGCAGCGTGGCGCGGTCGGCCTTTAGCTTCATCTTTGGGGGGTTCCTGGGGGTCTTCGGGGGCAATCTAGTGAGGGGGCGGCGAATCGCGCAAGAAAGGAAGGAAGGCCTTCTTTTCTGAAGAAAAGAAGCAAAAGACTTTTGACTCCGCTGTCGCGGACCTGTCCGGTGAGCCGCCGACAGGGAGCAAAAGTTTTTTGGTTCTTTTTTTCAAAAAAGAACTGCTTTCTTCCTCACCTTAGTGCGTCGGATAGAACTTGGGATAGGTGATCTGATCCGGCGGCCCGGGCTGGCTGGGCGCGCCAACTTTGCCGCACGCGGCGACACCCAGCACCAGCAGCACCGCCAGCCAGCGCGCCGCCTGGGCGGCCACGTTGCCCGGCGCCGTGCCGCCGTGGCTGGTGCGCGAGGCGACGGACGCGTCCACGCCCAGCACGCCGAATACGGATTCGGTTATCGCCGGCTCTTCGGCGCGCATCTCTTCCAGGCTCAGGCCAGACAAATCCACCCCCTTGCTCTCCGCCTTTGCCACCAGCCGGCCGGTCACGTGGTGCGCCGTGCGGAATGGCAGGCCGGCCACGCGGACCAGCCAGTCGGCCAGATCGGTGGCGGTGGCAAACCCGGCGCCGGCGACCGCGCGCATGCGGGCGGCGTCCGGCTGCATGTCCCCCACCATGCCGCCCACCGCGGCCAGCGACAAGGCCAGCGCTTCGGTGGCCTCGAAGACGGGCTCCTTGTCCTCCTGCATGTCCTTTGCGTAGGCCATCGGCAGGCCCTTCATGACGGTCAGCAGGGAGACGAGCGCGCCGGTGGTGCGGCCGCTCTTGGCGCGGACCAGCTCGGCGGCGTCCGGATTGCGTTTCTGCGGCATGATGGAGCTGCCTGTGGTGAAGGCGTCCGACAGGCGGATGAAGCCGTAGGGGGCGCTGCACCAGAGGATCACTTCCTCGGCGAAGCGGGAGAGGTGCACCGCGCAGATCGCCACGGCCGAGAGGTATTCGAGCGCGAAATCGCGGTCGCTGACGGAGTCGAGCGAGTTGTCGGTGGGGGCGTCGAAGCCGAGCGCGCGGGCGGTCATGGCGCGGTCGATGGGGAAGCTGGTGCCGGCGAGTGCGGCGGCACCCAGCGGGCAGCGGTTCAGGCGGGCGCGGCAATCGGCAAGGCGGCCGCGGTCGCGCGCGAGCATTTCCACGTAGGCCAGCAGGTGGTGGCCGAAGGTTACCGGCTGGGCGGTCTGCAGGTGGGTGAAGCCGGGCATGATCGTGGCGGCGTGCTCGGCGGCGCGGGTGGCCAGCGCGGTCATCACGGCGGCCAGTTGCGCGTTCAGGGCGTCGATGGCGTCGCGCACCCAGAGGCGGAAATCGGTGGCGACCTGGTCGTTTCGGCTGCGCGCGGTGTGCAGGCGGCGGCCGGCATCGCCTATGCGCTCGGCGAGGCGGGCCTCTATGTTCATGTGTATGTCTTCCAGCGCGTCTTCGAAGGCGAAGGTGCCGGCTTCTATCTCGGCGGCGATGGCGGCCAGGCCGGCGTCGATGTCCCCCTGGTCGGCCGGCGCGATCACGCCCACATGCGCGAGCATGGCGGCATGGGCGCGCGAGCCGGCGATGTCCTGGCGCCACAGCCTGTGGTCGAAGCCGATGGAGGCGTTGATGCGCTGCATGATCTCGGCGGGTGCGGCGGCAAAGCGGCCGCCCCATTGGGCGTTGGCTGGCGGTTTGGTTGGTGTATCGGAGGACATGGGGTGGCTTTGCTGACACGCCGCACGCTGCTGGCGGCGACCGGGACCGTACTCGCGGCAAGCGGGCGCGGCAAACCGGCAGAGGCGCAGGAGCCGACTGCGCCGCAGGTGGACATGCGTCCGCTGTCCGACATCGTGCGCGCGGACCCGCCGAAGGCGCTGCCGCCGGCGCGCTTCACCACGCTGGATGGCGCAGCAAAGACGCTGGGCGACTACGCGGGCAAGCCGGTGGTGGTGAATTTCTGGGCCACCTGGTGCGTACCGTGCGTGGCCGAGTTGCCGGAGCTGGACCGTCTTGCGGCGTCGGGCGTACTGGTGCTGGCCATCTCGGCGGATCGCGGCGGTGCCGCCACCGTGCGGCCGTTTGCCGCGGCGCATCACCTTGACCACCTGACGCTGTTGCTGGACCCGGGCAACGAGGCGGTGAGCGCCCTGGGTGTGGCCGGTTTCCCGACGACATTGCTGATCGGCGCCGACGGCAAGCTGCGCGGCACGATGGAGGGGCCGGCGGCGTGGGGGAACGCGGCGCAGGCGATCGCCAAGCTGACGGGATGAAGGCGAGACCACGCGGCGCAACGGTTGAAGACGAAAATTGACGGGACTAGCTTGATGGCATGACAAGTGACCCCATCACATCGGATGACGCGTCGGCTTCGCCTTCAACGGAATCCCCGGCCGAAAAGGCAATGCGGGTGGAGCGCGAGAGAGAGGTCATCGCCGAGGGACGATCACAGCTGGATGCTGGCCAAGGCATTCCGCTGGCCGCGTTGAGTACGTGGCTGCGCGAACATAAAGCAGGTACGGATGCCCTGCTTCCAGCCAGCAGCATTCGGAGTGAGCCGAACTAAGGCTGTAGACCGGCCCATGCCGCGTGAAGTCTTCACGGCTCCCAAGCTGCGCACACGCTTGCCGAGGCTTTAGCGTGGTTCTCGCAGCAGGGAGCAGGCTCAAAGGCAAGGAAAATACACGACCGGCTCGAGGCGGCAGCCGCGTATCTCCGGGATTTTCCCTTGGCAGGGTATGAAAGCCCGGATCACGAAGGCTACTATCAGCTGGTCGTAGCCGACCACCGGTTTCTCTACACGTTCCGACCTATGTCCGCCGGCAACGGTGATGTCGACACCCCCGGCGACATAGAGATCGTCGCGATCTTCCGCCCCGGTCAGCCTTGACCAGAGCTGGCTTCCACCACGTCGCCTATGCTGATGAGGCCAAGTTGGCCGCGATTTTGGATCGCTGCTGCCTGCCACCACCTGGTTGACCGAGAAGACCGAGAACGCCGCTCCCGGAGCTGAGTCTTTGATGACCCCCATGATCCTGGCCGGGCCGCAAAGGAGGTCGGCCTCCTGCGCCGCTACTGGTCGCGGTCGTTTGTCACGTGCCAGGCGAAGCAGGCGGCGAGTGGGGCGGGGATGCCGGTGGCATTAGCGAGAGTCCAGGCGCGAATCCCAGTCTGCTCGGTGGGGGCGGCGCCGCCGCTCCAGCGGGTCACGAAGGGCTTGGCGGCGGGATCACCTGCAAAAAGAAGAAGGTTTCGTCGCTGTTGCCGGTCTGGACGTACAGGATGCGCCATTTCGCGAGGTGGAAAGATTGGAGCACCTCCACCGATCCCACGTGGAGGTCGGCGGCCACGGCGCGGCCGTAGGC
>CAXTJZ010000086.1:0-10208 GCA_964244695.1 uncultured Acetobacteraceae bacterium | reverse complement strand
GCCGTAGGCTGTCTTTTGCGGGGCGGTGAGACTGCGGTCGATGCCGGTGCAGGGGGTTGCCGCGTGGCAGCCGGCGAGCGTTGCCAGCAGCACGGGCGCTGCGAGCAGGGCGGTGCCGACGATGCGGTGCATGCGGCTATTTCCCGACATAGCGATACCAGGTCGGCTTGCCGTACCAGGCGCTTGCGCCGGCACCGAAGACGGGGCCGCCGGTATGGGACGCGCTCCACACGTTGCGGCCGGGGCCGGCGCCATCGTCGTAGATAACCACATGGCCGGGGTACCAGCCGACATCGCCGACTTGCGGTGCGCCGGTAACGGCGACGAATTTGGAGGATTTCGGAAAGCTGAAGCTGAACATGTGGCCGATATCGATGCCGGCCTGCGCATAGATGCCCGACACCGCGCCTGAGCAGTCGGCGCCCGCCTTCGTCATGCCGCCAGGCACGTAAGTGACATTGGCGGCGGCCCGGTCGCGGGCGGCGGCGGTGATGGCGGCCTGTTGTCCAGGTGTCATGGCCGAGGTTCGACCTATTCTCCAGGCACCGCCAGTGTCGATCCTTCAACCAGCCCAGCTACCCTTTACGTTAGGTGTGGCTGGGCAAGCGCTTTCTCCCTCCTACACCGATCCCGCGACGTAGGCGCGCAGGCTGTCCACCTCCTGCGCCTGGTCGTCGAGTTGCGCCTTCACCACGTCGCCTATGCTGACGAGACCTGCCAGTTTGCCGTCCTCGATCACCGGCAGATGGCGTATTCGGCTGGCCGTCATCAGGGAAAGCGCAGCCCCGGTGCTGGTGGCGGGCGCCACGGTGTGGAGCTGGCTGGTCATCAACTGGGCGGCCGTCATCTCCAGGCAGGCGGCGCCGCTGCGGGCCAGGCAGCGCACGATGTCGCGCTCGCTGACGATGCCGAGGAGCTGGCCGGCGGCGTCACGTACAAGGACGGCGCCGATGCGATGCTCGGCCAGGACGGTGGTCACGTCCGAGATGCGGGTGGTCGGCGCCACGGCGGCGATGTCGGTGCCTTTGTGGCGCAGGATGGCGGCTACAGTCATGGCTTAGGGCTCCCTTGCTGGTGGGTGGATCGGGGAGCTTGGGCCTTGTGCGCGGGCGATTGCAAATTGTTGGTGTGCAATGCGGCGAAGTAAGCAAGGCCTTCTTTTTTTCAAAAAAGAAGGTCTTGCTTACTTGGCTTCCAAAACCCCGATCCGAGCCTCCAAAGCAGCCAGCCTACCCTCAGCCGCCTCCTGCCCAGCCCGCGCGCGCGCCGCCAGTTCCGCCACCGCGTCCAGTTCCTCGCGGCGCACCAGCTCCAGCTTGCGTATCGTCTCGTCCACCCGGGCGCGTATCATGGCTTCCGTCTCGTCGCGCAGCCCGGCCAGGGCGGACAGCGCGCCGCCGGCGACGCCTGCGATGTCTTCGAAGAAGCGGGGGCGTTCGGCCATGGTGATGTGTTCCTTGAGGGGGTGCCGTCCCGAGGGTTTGTATCACCGGCACTCCCCCCTATAAACCCGCCGCATGATCCTGGTCACCGGCGGCGCCGGCTTTATCGGCAGCTACCTGCAAGGCGAACTGGCCCAGCGCGGCATCCAGACGGTGATCGCGGACCGGCTTGGGTCCCACGGCAAGTGGCGCAACATCGCGCGCCATCCGCCCACCCAGATCGTCCATCCCAGCGAGCTGGATGCCTGGCTGGCCACCAATCCGGGCCTAGAGATGGTGTTCCACATGGGCGCCATCAGCGGCACCATGGCCACCGACGGCGACCACGTCTGGCGCACGAACGTGGAGCTGAGCCTGAAGCTGTGGACCTGGTGCGCCCAGCACCGCGTGCGGTTCGTCTATGCGTCTTCGGCCGCCACGTACGGGGATGGTTCGGCCGGCTTCGATGACGACCCTGCCGCGCTTGCCACGCTGGAACCGCTGAACCTGTATGGCTGGTCCAAGCACGTGTTCGACCTGCGGGTGATGGACATGCTGCGGCGTGGCGAGCCGGCGCCGCCGCAATGGGCCGGGCTGAAGTTCTTCAACGTGTATGGGCCGAACGAATACCACAAGGACGGCATGGTCTCGGTGGTGAAGGTGAAGCATGACGAGCTGGCGTCCGGCCGGCCCGCCACCCTGTTCCGCAGTGTCAGGACGGACCTGCCGGACGGGGCGCAGCAGCGCGATTTCATCTGGGTGGGCGATTGCGCGGCGGTGATGCTGTGGCTGCTGGACAACCCGGCCGTTTGCGGCCTGTTCAACGTGGGCACCGGGACGGCGCGCACGTACCTGGACATGGCGCACGCTGTGGCCACTGCCAGCAACCGCGCCTGCCGCGTGGCCTTCGTGGACATGCCGGACGCGCTCGCCGCCCAATACCAGTCCTACACCTGCGCGCGCACGGACCGTCTGCGCGCGGCCGGCTACACCGCACCGTTCACCGCGCTGGAGGATGGCGTCGGCCATTACGTGCGGGACTACCTCAGCCAGGCGAACCCCTACAGATGAGCGCGCCCCTACAATTCCCGCAATTCGACCCGGTTCTGCTGCATCTCGGTCCGTTACAGATACGCTGGTATGCGCTGGCCTACATCGTGGGTCTGGTCACCGGCTGGCAGGTGATGCGGCGCCTGGTGCGCCTGCCCCCGGCGGTGGCCACCCTGCTGCAGACGGACGACTTCCTCACCTGGGCCACGCTCGGCGTGGTGCTCGGCGGCCGCCTCGGCTACTGCCTATTCTACCAGCCCGGCCATTACCTGACGCACCCGCTGGACATCCTGAGGGTCTGGGACGGCGGCATGAGCTTCCATGGCGGCATGCTCGGGGTGGTGACGGCGATCATTGTGTTTTGCCACCGCAACGGTATCCCGATACTCGGCTTTGCGGACCGGATGGCCATCGTCACCCCTATCGGGCTGGGCCTTGGCCGCATCGCCAACTTCATCAACGGCGAGCTGTGGGGGCGGCCGGCGCCGGACTGGCTGCCCTGGCGGATGGTGTTTCCGCGCTCCGAAGACGGCGTGCCGCGCCACCCCAGCCAGATCTACCAGGCGCTGCTGGAGGGGCTGGTGTTGTTTCTGGTGGTTTGGACGTTTTCGCGCAGTGACCGCATACGCGCGCGCTTCGGCACGCTCACCGGCATCTTCCTGATCGGTTACGGTATCGCGCGCATCATCGGCGAGTTCTTCCGCGAGCCTGACGCGTTTCTCGGGTATCTCTGGGATGGGGCGACCATGGGGCAGGTACTGTCTTTCCCGATGATCCTGGCGGGGGTTGGGCTGATCGTGTTTGCGCGGTATCGGCCGCCGGTGGCTCTGGAGGTTTGAGGGGAGCAGGCAAGGCCTTCTTTTTTGAAAAAAAGAAGCAAAAAACTTTTGCTCCTGACGGTGGCGTGAAGGTGCGCGCCTGTCCTTTCCCTGGCGACGGGAGGTTAAACACCAAGAGGCGTTATCTGGCGGACAGCAGTTCCAGTTTTAACATTTCAGATTTGTCGCTTGGGCCGGCGCGAAAGCTTTCAGTACTGACGCGTCCCGACCCATCTGTTGTTATCCCTGGAACAAGAAGGTCTTCCTTCCTTGCCGCCTGAACGCCTGGACGCGTTCATGGCGCGCGCCAACGCCGCCTACTACGCCACGCACGATCCGTTCGCGGACTTCACCACCGCGCCTGAAATCAGCCAGATGTTCGGCGAGCTGATCGGCGCCTGGGCGGCCGTGGTCTGGGGCCAGATGGGCGCGCCGTCCCCGTTCAACCTGGTGGAAGCAGGGCCTGGCCGCGGCACGTTGATGGCGGACGCGCTGCGTGCGCTGGCGCGCGTGGCGCCAGGATGCGCGCGGGCCGCCCGGATACACCTGGTGGAGACATCGCCGCGTCTGCGCGCCGAACAGGCCAGCCGCATACAGGACGCTGCCTGGCACGACACGCTGGACGATGTGCCGCACGGGCCCGCCATCCTTATCGCCAACGAGTTCCTCGATGCGCTGCCGATCCGGCAGTTCGTCCGCACACACGAGGGCTGGGCCGAGCGCTACGTGGAGGACGGCCGATTCGTGGCGCACCAGGCGGAAGCGCCGCCCCGCCAGGCGCCGCCAAACGCAATCGTGGAGATCGGCGCGGCCGGCCTGGCCTGGACGGCTTCCCTGGCCAACCGCCTGGCACGCGACGGCGGCGCGGCGCTGATCCTGGATTACGGGACCGCGCAGACCATGCCGGGGGACAGCCTGCAGGCGCTGCGGGACGGCCGTCCGGCGGACCCGCTTGCCGACCCCGGCGGCGCCGACCTGACGGCGCATGTGGATTTTGCCGCCCTGGCGCGTGCCGCCGAGGAGGCGGGGGCTGCAGCCTATGGCCCGGTTCCACAAGGCGCCTTTCTCAGCAGGCTGGGCCTGGCGCAGCGCACCGAGCGGCTGTCTGCGGCGCGGCCGGACCGTGCGGCGGCGTTGCGCGAGGCAGCGGCGCGGCTTGCCGAACCCGCACGCATGGGCGCGCTGTTCAAGGCGTTGTGCCTCACCCATCCTGACGCGCCAGAACCACCCGGATTCGCCGCATGACCGTGCCGCTCCTCAGCCACCCGTCCCTGGCCGCAAGGCACGGCTTCTTCACCAGGCAAGGCGGGGTGTCGCAGGGGCCGTACGCCAGCCTGAACTGCGCGCTGTCCGGCGGCGACGATCCGGCGCTGGTGGCGCAAAACCGCGCGCTGGTGGCAGAAGCGCTGCGTGTGGCGCCGGAAAACCTGCTTGGGGTAACGCAGGTGCATGGGATTGCCGTGGTGCGCGTGGAGGCGTTGTGGCGCGCCGGTGACGGCCAGAAAGCAGACGCCATGGTGACCGCGATGCCCGGCGTGGCGTTGGGCGTGATCACCGCCGACTGTGCGCCCGTGCTGTTCTGCGATGCCCAGGCGGGGGTGGCCGGTGCTGCCCATGCCGGCTGGCGGGGGGCCGCGGCTGGCGTGCTGGAGGCAACGGTCGCGGCCATGGAGCAGATCGGTGCACGGCGAGACAGTATTGCGGCCGTCATAGGGCCGTGCATCGCCCAGGCGAGCTACGAGGTGGGCGAGGATTTGCGTGCCGAGGTGGCAGCGGGGTTTGCCGATGCAGCCTCGTTCTTTGCCGCCGGGCGGCGGCCGGGCCACTGGCAGTTCGACCTGGCCGGCTACTGCGTGGCAAGGCTGCGGGCGGCCGGCGTGGCAGCCTCGGCCTTGGGCGAGGACACCTGCGCGAATACGGACCGCTTCTTCAGCCACCGCCGACGCACGCTCGCCAAGGGCGGCCCGATCGGCCACCAGATCTCCGGAATAGCCCTATGAAACACAACGCCCGCCGCCAGCCCCCGACAGGGAGCAAAAGTTTTTTGGTTCTTTTTTTCAACAAAGAACTGCTTGCCTGCTTGCTTCTCGCTGCCTGCGGTGACCTCCCCAGGCCCTTCGCCGGCAACCCAGGCCGCCACGCCATCCAGCTCTCCGCGCCCCCACCCCCACGCCTGGTGATCCCCCCGCCGCAGCAGGGCCTGCTGCCCGCGCCGGACGCCGCGGTGTGGGCGCATGACGTGGCCGAGGCGCTGGTCGCCGAGGAGATCCCGGCCTACGCCACGGTCGGCGGCCCGGGGGAGTGGGTGTTGCGCCTGTCGGCGACGCTGCACGGCGACAAGGTGGTGCCGACGTACACGCTGGTGGACCCGAAGGGCGGCAGCCGTGGCGACGTGTCCGGCCAGCCGGTGCCGGCCGCGCAATGGGCGCAGGCCGCCCCGGCGTCTTTCCAGCAGGCCGCCGGCGAGGCGGCGCCGCAGCTTCTGAGTCTGCTTCGCTCGGTGGATGCCACCATCAAGCAGAGCGACCCGAACAGCCTGTATAACCGGCCGGCGCGTATCTTCTTCGCGGGCGTGACCGGTGCGCCGGGCGATGGCGATTCGTCGCTGGCGCGCTTCATGCGGCGCAAGATCCCCGAGACGGGGGACCAGCTGGTGGATCACCCCGGCTCGGCGGATTTCCTGCTGCGCGGCACGGTGAAGGTGACGGACGAGCCGGGCGGGCAGCAGCAGGTGGAGATACATTGGCTGGTGGCCGATCCGTCGGGCAAGATCGCCGGCGATGTGGCGCAGGGACACGACATTCCGAAGGGAACGCTGGACCGTTATTGGGGCGATGTGGCCAGCGCCGTCACGGACGAGGCGGCTGGCGGGGTGCATGAGGTGATTACGAATTTCTCTGGGCGTAAGGCGGCTCGGGTTAGCAGTAAGTAAGAAAGCAGTCCTTTTTTGAAAAAAAGGACCAAAAAACTTTTGCTACCCGCCGGTGCATGGCGGTGTCGCTTGGTTCTGCTGGCGTTCGTATTGGCATTTGAAGGCGGGTGCTTGTGCAGGCGGCGCAGGCACGAAAAAGGGCTGCTTGCCTAGCTTCTACGCTGCTTCGTCCGCGGCGCCGTGGGGCCAATCGCCGTAACGGCGCCGCCGATACAGATCAGGCCTAGCGAGACCGGGATAAGCCACACCGGCCGGTTCAGCAGCGGCAAGGCCAGCGCATTCCAGACGAAATGGCCGAACCGCCCCATCACCACCTGTTGCAAATGGTCCGGGCTGACCGGGTGCACCCTGTGCAGCGCGCCATACAGCGAGATGTCCGGCGGCAGCAGGGAGGCGAGCGCCACCGACCCCACGATCAGCACAGCCGCCAGCACGGCGAAGATGCGCGGCAGCAAAGCCATTTCGGAGGTGGCCGGCGGACGGGACGGGGTGGGCCGTTTCACAATGGGGATCGCTCTAGGTCGGGGGTGCGGTCGTGCAAGGCATGTGTTCCGGGATGGTCCAGGGACAAGGGCTCGTTGCCCAACATGCAGCATACGGGCCAGCATTGTCATCCATAACGGGGCGGCCGTGACCGGGAATGGCAAGCAGGGCCTTTTTTCATAAGAAACTCCGCTACCCCATTGTTCAACAGCGCCGGCTGGCACAGATGCGAGGTAGCAAAAGTTTTTTGGTCCTTTTTTCCAAAAAAGGACTGCTTTCTTACTAGCCTGAGCTCCAAGGCCGGATCGCCCCGACCGCCACACCGTTCCAGTTCGTCAGCACAGGTGCTGCCAGGCGGTCCAGCACCTCGCAGGCGCCGAGGAAATGCCGCAGCAGCGCTGCCGTAGCAGCCTCCGCGGCGCGTATGGCGCCGTCATCGCATTTCAGCGCGAAGCCCAGCCCCAGCGTGGGTAGCGCACCGCAATAGACGCCCTCGGCGCCCAGTTTGACGAACGCCGTCTCGCCCAGCGCCGCGGCCACCAACGTGTCGAACCGGCCGGCGCCCGCCAGCATCTCCGGGTTCCCGGCCACCGCCCGGCGCAACGTGGCGGCGGCGCCCGCGAAGCCTTCCGGCAGCCCGACGCCGACGCCGAACCGCGCGAAGCCGGCCGCCAGCGACGCCAGCGGGATCTCGAAAGTCGGGATGGAGCAGCCGTCGATCGCTGGAACCTGGTCCGCCAGGCGCGCGCCGGTTACGGCGGCCACAGCGTTGATGACGTCGCGCATGGTCGGGTGGTCCGGCGCCACGTAGCCGGCGGGGTCCCGTCCTGTGGCCATCGCGGTGCACACGAAACCGGCGTGCTTGCCGGAGCAGTTGTTGTGCAGCGCGGTGGGCTTGCCGCCACCACCCGCCAGGGCGCGCGCCGCGCTGGAGCTGGTGGGCCAGTGCGCGCCGCATTCCAGGCACGCCGCATCCTGTCCGCAGGCGGCCAGCATGGCGGCGGCAACCTGCGTGTGCACGGGAGCGCCCACATGGCTGGCGCAGGCCAGCGCCAGCCCGGCCTGCGACAGCCCGAAGCGGGATGCCGCGCCGGAGGCTACCAGCGGCAGCGCCTGCAACGCTTTGATGGCGGAGCGCGGGAAGATCGCGCGGTCTGCGTCGCCGCGGGACAGCACGATGCTGCCGTTCGTGTCGGCGACTGCGAACGCGCCGGCGTGGCGTGATTCTACGCGGCCGCCGCGTTGGATCTCGGCTAGCAGGAAAGGGGGCATTTGGGGTCCGCGGGGGGGGGCGAGGAAGAAAGCACTTCTTTTTTGAAAAAAGAAGCAAAAAACTTTTGCTCCTGGCGCTTGCATGAGGGCCTGCGCGGTTCTGCAAACGCGCGATTTGCGGAATGTGCACGGGCGTTGATGCAGGCGCCGGGAGCAAAAGTTTTTTGGTCCTTTTTTTCAAAAAAGGACTGCTTGCTTTGCTTCATCGCCCTCGACGGCCTATGCACCACCCATGGCAGAGATCACCGATTTCGACACGCTGGACATACGCGTAGGCACCATCACGGACGCAAAGCCGTTTCCGGAAGCGCGCAAGCCCGCCATCCGGTTATGGATCGATTTCGGTGGGGAGCTGGGCATAAGGCAGTCGAGCGCGCAGATCACCGTGCATTACAAGCCCGACCAGCTGATCGGGCGCCAGGTCTGCGCCGTGGTGAACCTGCCGCCGCGCCAGATCGGCCCCATGGTGAGCGAAGTCCTGACCCTGGGCCTGCCCGACGAGAACGGCGAAGTGGTCCTGATAAAACCCGATTTCAAACTCCCGGACGGCGGCCGCCTGTTCTAGGCATTTCCGCAGCCCGCCCTCCAGGAGCAAAAGTTTTTTGCTTCTTTTTTTCAAAAAAGAAGGCCTTGCTTCCTTGCCTTACGCCACAGTCACCTGGGACCAGCTGCACAGAGACGCACGGACGCTGGCCACCACCCTGATGGCTCTCCCTCCCTTCCAAGGCATAGTGGCGATCACAAGAGGCGGCCTGATCCCGGCCGCCATCGTGGCGCGCGAGCTGGAGTGCCGGCTGGTGGAAACGGTGTCCGTGGTCAGCTACGCCGGCGAGGAAGGCACGCAGCAGGCGCCGGTGGTGGTGAAGCCGCCGGACGCGGCCGGCGACGGGGCGGGGTTCCTGGTGATCGATGACCTGGTCGATACGGGCGTGACGGCGGGGCTGGTGCGGGGGCTGCTGCCGCGCGGGCATTTTGCCTGCCTGTACGCCAAGCCGGCCGGGCGGCCGGCGGTGGACAGTTTCGTGGCCGAGGTGTCGCAGGACACCTGGATATTGTTCCCCTGGGACACCGCGCCGCTGTTCGTGCCGCCGCTGGCGCGCAGGGGCTAGGGGCGATGTGGAAGCCGGGCGGGCGGATACCGGGCTGGCTGCCGATCCTGCTCGGTTTCCTGCAGGCGGTGGGTCCGGTCTCCACGGACATGTACCTGCCGGCGTTCCCCGCGATCGAGGCGAGCCTGCATGCGGCGCCCGGCTCGGCGCAGATCACGCTTGGCACCTGGATACTCGGGTTGTCGCTGGGGCAGCTGGTGCAGGGCGCGCTCTCGGACCGGTTCGGGCGGCGTTCGCCCATTCTGGTGGGCACGCTGATCTACACCGTGGGGTCGGTGGGCTGCGCGCTGTCGCCAAGCATCGCCGTGCTGTCCGCCTGGCGGTTCCTGGCCGCGTTCGGCGCCTCGGCCAGCGCGGTGATCCCGCGCGCCGTGGTGCGCGACATCAGCGAGGGGCACGACGCGGCGCGGCTGATGGGCCGGCTGATCCTGGTGCTGGGCGCGGCGCCGATCCTGGCACCGTCGCTGGGCGGGCTGGTGCTGCAATGGTCCACCTGGCGCGGCATCTTCTGGATCAACGCGGGCTATGGCGTGGTGGCGCTTGCCTTGTCCTCGTGGCGGTTGCCGAACACGCTGCCGCGGGCGCGCCGCACGCGCATAGAGGCAGGGCCGATGTTGCGGCGGTATGGCGGCATACTCGCCGAACCCACCTTCCTGACGCACGCGCTGATGATGTCGTTCTGCAGTTTCTCGCTGTTCGCCTATCTGGGCGGCTCACCGGTGACGTTCATCACGCATTACCATTTCACGCCGGGGCAGTTCGCCATCGGCTTCGGCCTGGTGGCGGCCACCTACATCGCCGCCAGCCAGCTCAACATCCACGTGATCCGGCGCCTGGAGCTGGACGGCACGCTGCGCCGCGCTGGCTCGCTGTATCTGACGCTGAACCTGGTGCTGGTCGGGTTGGCGCTGCTGGACGTGCCGGCACCCTGGATGGTGTTGTGCCTGGCGCTCACGCAGGGGCTTACCGGGTTCATCTATCCTACGGCCACGGTGGGCGCGCTGCGCCACCACGGCGCGCATGCCGGAACCGCGTCCGCCCTGATCGGCACGATGCAGTTCCTGATCGGCGCCAGCAGCGGGTTCCTGGTAGGCCTCCTGACGGACGGGACGGCGCTGCCGAT
>CAXTJZ010000085.1:0-14362 GCA_964244695.1 uncultured Acetobacteraceae bacterium | reverse complement strand
CGGCGACAGCGGAGTCAAAAGTTTTTTGCTTCTTTTTTTCAAAAAAGAAGGCCTTCCTTTCTTTTCCTTTCGGAGCCCCAGTGTACGATCTTCTCATCATAGGCGGCGGCATAAACGGCGCCGGCATCGCACGGGATGCCGCCGGACGTGGCCTCTCCGTCTGCCTGGTCGAGCAGGACGACCTGGCCGGCCACACCAGCGCCGCCAGCACGAAGCTGATTCATGGCGGCTTGCGCTACCTGGAATATTACGAGTTTCGTCTGGTGCGCGAGGCGCTGGCGGAGCGGGAGCGCCTCCTGGCGATCGCGCCGCACATAGTCTGGCCGATGCGTTTCGTCCTGCCGCTGGGCGCCGGGATGCGGCCGGTCTGGATGATACGCGCCGGCCTGTTCCTATACGACCACATCGGCGGCAGGCGGAGCCTGCCGCGCAGCCGGGCCGTGCGGCTGGAGGCCGACGAACTCGGTGCCGGCCTGAAGCAGCAGGGTGGCCGGGGCTTCGCGTATTCGGATTGCTGGGTGGAGGACAGCCGGCTGGTGGTGCTGAACGCGGTCGATGCGGCCGAGCGCGGGGCCAGCATACGCACGCGCACGCGGCTGGTCAGCGCCAGGCGGGAGGACGGCGCGTGGCAGGCTGTTGTGGCCTCGGCGGACGGCGAGGACGTGGTGCAGGCGCGCCGCGTGGTGAACGCCGCCGGGCCCTGGGTGGGTCAGGTGCTGGCGGGCGCGCTGGGGCAGAACGCGACGGCGCGGACGCGGCTGGTGAAGGGCAGCCACATAGTGGTGAAGCGGCTCTACGAGGGCGAGCACGCCTACCTGCTGCAGAACCCGGACAAGCGGGTGATCTTCGTCATTCCGTACGAGGGCGCGTTCTCGCTCATCGGCACCACGGACCTGCCCTGGAACGAGGATGCCGGGCGTGTGGAGATTTCGGCCGAGGAGACGACGTATCTGTGCGAAGCTGTGACACGCTGGACGGCCCGTCCGGTGACGCCGGCCGATGTGGTGTGGAGCTATTCCGGCGTGCGGCCCTTGCATGACGACGGGGCGGAGAGCGCGTCCGCGGTGACGCGGGACTACGTGCTGGAGCTGGACGCGCCGGAAGGTGCGGCACCCGCGCTCTCCATCTATGGCGGCAAGATCACGACATACCGCCGGCTGGCTGAGGCCGCGCTGGCCAAGCTCGGCGTGAGCGGCACGTCCTGGACCGGCACGGCGCCGTTGCCCGGAGGCGACCTGCCGGGCGCCAATTTCCCGCGCTTCCTCGCCGATCTGCGCGCTGCCTACCCGTTTCTACCGGCACCGCTGGCGCACAGGTTGGCGCGCGCTTACGGCACGCGCGCGACGGCCATTCTGGGCCAAGCGAAGACGCTGGATGATCTCGGCTGCGATCTGGGCGGCGGGCTGACCGAGGCGGAAATCGGCTACCTGCGCAACCACGAGTTCGCGCTGACGGCGGAAGACGTGCTGTGGCGCAGATCCAAGCTGGGGCTGCACGTGCCAGCCGGCACTTCCGAGCGGCTGGCGGAGGCGATGGCGTGAAGGACTACGTCGGCGCCATCGACCAGGGAACCACAAGCACGCGTTTCATCGTCTTCGGCCGCGACGGGCGGATAGCCTCGTCGGCGCAGAAGGCGCACGCCCAGCATACGCCGCGGCCAGGCTGGGTGGAGCACGATGCAGAGGAAATCCTGCGCAATGTGAAAGCGACCGCAGCCGAGGCGCTTGCGCGCGCCGGCCTAAATGCACCTGCGCTTGCCGCCATAGGCATCACCAACCAGCGCGAGACCACGCTGCTTTGGGACAGGCACACCGGTCGGCCGCTGCACCGCGCGCTGGTGTGGCAAGACACGCGAACGGACACGCTGGTGGCCGGATACGCGGCGCTTGGCGGCAAGGCTCGCTTCCAGGCGAAGACCGGCCTGCCGCTGGCCAGCTACTTCTCCGCCCTGAAACTGCAATGGCTGCTGGACCAGGTACCGGACGCCCGGGCGCGCGCGGAATCCGGCGACGCACTGTTCGGCACGATCGATGCGTGGCTCGCGTGGAATCTGTGCGGCCGGCATGCGACCGACGTGACAAACGCCAGCCGCACGCAACTCATGGATCTGCAGACGCTGGATTGGTGCCCTGATTTGCTGGAAGCGTTCCGTATCCCGCGCGCCTGCCTGCCGGAGATCATCGCATCGTCCGAACTGGTGGGCACGGCCGATGCGCTGGGCGGCGTTCCAGTGATGGCGCTGATCGGCGACCAGCAGGCGGCACTGGTGGGCCAGGTGTGCTTCGCGCCAGGCGAAGCCAAGAACACGTATGGCACCGGCAACTTCCTGTTGCTCAACACCGGCGCGGCGCCGGTTGCCTCGCAGCACGGGCTGATCACCACGGTCGCCTACAAATTGGGCGCGGCGCCGGCGGCCTATGCGCTGGAAGGCTCCATCGCCATCACCGGCGCGCTGGTGCAGTGGCTGCGTGACAGCCTGGGGTTGATCACCACGGCCTCTGAGGTGGACGTGCTGGCGGACAGCGTGCGCGATAGCGGCGGCGTGTACATCGTGCCGGCGTTCTCCGGGCTGTACGCGCCGTATTGGCGGGAGGACGCGCGTGGCCTGATCTGCGGGCTGACGCGCTACGCCAACCGCGCGCATCTTTGCCGCGCCGCGCTGGAAGCGACCGCTTATCAGACGGTGGATGTGGTGCGCGCGATGGCGCAGGATTCCGGCATTGCGCTGGCGGAACTGCGCGTGGATGGCGGCATGGTGCGCAGCCAGCCGCTGATGCAGTTCCAGGCGGATGTGCTCGACGCCGACGTCGTACGGCCAGCGGTGACGGAGACGACCGCGCTTGGAGCGGCGTACGCCGCCGGGCTTGCTGGCGGTTTCTGGAGCGGGACCGACGAGCTGGCGTCGCATTGGCATGTGGACCAGCGCTGGCGCGGGGGAATGGCTGCCGGGGAGCGGCGGCGGTTGCTTGAGGGGTGGCAGCTTGCTGTCAGGCGGGCGATGTAGAAGAAAAGGAAGCAGTTCTTTTTTGAAAAAGAAGAACCAAAAAACTTTTACTCCGCTGTCGCGGTTTCATTCTGATAGGCGTGGGTCTTCTTAAAAAAACAAGTGTTTCCTTTCTTCTTCGATTGACGCCCCTGCGTATCCAAGGGCAGCCTCATGCAACGTAACCGCGCAAGGCAGCCCTGAGATGACACCTTACCGCACCGCTCTCCTGCTCAGCCTTGCCGCCGTGTCTCCCGCCTTTGCCGGCCCGCTGGTCGTAGGCTCCGGCAACGAGGCGGTTATCGAGCCACCCGTGCCGCACCCAAACGAGACGCCATGCGTGGTGCCGCTGGTCAGTGGCGCGAAGTTCGGGGCGGAGACGGTCACCTACAGCTACACGCCGCCAGCCGCGTGCCCGGGGCCTTGGGCGGTGGTCGTGCTAAACATGAGCCTGTCAGTGGCGCATGGCGTGCAGTTCGACAGAACAGGGCTGCTGCAGTTTGCCGGCGTGCCGCTATGGTTCGGCACCACTGCCGAGCCGCGCGCGACGCTTTCGCCAAGCTGGAGCTTCACCAAGGACGTGACGGATTATACGGCCCTGTTCGACACAACGCAGTCCGGCACGATGCAGATCCCGAATTACCAGAGCAGCATGTATCCCAGCACCATCACCGCCAGCGCCTCACTGTCATTCTATCCGGTCACCAGCACCTATCCCGCCCCGGTCACCGCGGATGTCGTTCTGCCTTTGCCGGCCGGCGGCGGTCTGGCCACGCTGAACACCAGTGCGGACCAGCTTGCGACCACCGCCACGTTGCCGACAAACGTTGCGCACGCCACGCTGGATCTCTACCTGCAGGCCCAGATCGGTGACGAATTCTGGTATTTTTGCGTGCCCACGGCGCTCGCCAGCGAGCTGGAGTCATGCGGCAACACCGCGTTCCGTGAAGGCGAGGTGACGGTTGATGGCACCCTTGCGGGCGTTGCACCCATCTTCCCTTGGATTTTCACCGGCGGCATCGACCCTTATTTGTGGCAGCCGATACCTGGCGTCCAAACGTTCAACTTCACGCCCTTCCACGCCGATCTCTCCCCGTTCGCCGGCGTGCTCAGCAACGGTCAGCCGCACACCATTGCCACCTCCGTATTCAATGCGAACGGCTACTTTTCGGCAACCGGTGCACTGCGCCTGTTCCTGGACCATGGTACTACGGCTGTTACCGGCGGCATCACGCAGAATACTCTTACTGCGGCCAATCCCCGGGTGGTCAGCAACATCGCCAACGCGAACGGCGCGGCAACCGGCACGGTCGACATCACCAGCGCACATGATTTTACCATCAGCGGCACCGCTATCGGCTCGGCCGGCCGGATCGTCAACACCGTAACGCAATCCACACAGTTCACCAGCAATCAGAACTTTAACGTTTCCGCCGCCAGGGAACTGCAGACTACCCATCAGAACACCGTCACAAAGACAACCAGCACATCCACCGGGCCGGGCGCCACAAACAAGACCACCACGATGCTGAACTACCCACTCTTCATCTATTACAACTTCGGTGTTCAGGGGAATGGCAGCGCGGTTCAGACCACCAGCGTGAACCAGCAATATCTCTCGAACATCCTGGGCGAGACGAACGATCTTCCCTCTGCCCAGGATACGCTGACAGACGCCATCAACACCGGAGACATCCTGTTCTTCGACAGCAGCTTCAACGTAACCGGCCACAAGAGCCAGGCGGAAACGGCGGACTACGCACACACCGGAACGGTGGCGCCATGTTCCAAGCGGACGGTCTCCGCAACAGGAAACGTAATTTCCGCCGTCGCGACCGGGTGTTAAGTAGAGCGCAGCTCGGATCAAAATCCGGATGCATCAGTGATAATCAAACGCCCAAACAGCGCAGGGATAAAAGTTTGTTGCTTCTTTTTTTCAAAAAAGAAGGCCTTGCTTACCCCAAGCACAGAGCAAGCTCATTTCGTCTGACACGTTGCGCACCAATACAATTTACGCCCGCCTAGCATCTCCACCAGAACCGGCTTCCCACAGACGTGGCAAGGCAGCCCGGCCCTGTGCGCCACGTAGGTAGCATCGCCTCGCCGCGGAGCGCCTTTCGGGCGATCCCGGTCCCGCGCGTCGGTCGTCACGATCCGGCCGGTTTTCACGCCGTCGCGCATCAGGGCGGCCAGATCGTCCCACATCGCGCGCCATACCGGCTCCGCCAGCGCGCGCCCTGGCATGTGAGGCTCCAGGCGCGCGCGGAACAGCATTTCCGCGCGGTAGATGTTGCCTATGCCCGCCACGATGTCCTGGCGCATCAGCAGCAAAGCCAGTGCCGTTCGGGAGGCATGCAGCTTGGCGAACGCCTTTGCCGGATCGGCATCATCGCGAAGCGGGTCCTCGCCGAGGCGCGCCATCGCGACGTATTTCTCTGGCGTGGAAATCACCTCGCAGGCCGTGGGTCCGCTCAGATCGGCCACGTGCGTGCCCGCCAGCAAGCGCAGCCGCACCGCGCCGCGCGGCTCCGGCGGGAACGTGCCCTCCTCCGCCTTTTTGCCACGCCTGCGGCCGATGCCTTCCAGGCCGGCACCGGCAAACCGCCACATGCCGTAAAGGCCGAGATGCACACGCAGCCAGTGATCATCGGAGAAACGCAGGAACATCTGCTTGCCTTGCGCTTCCGCAAAGAGCAGCACGCGGCCGTCCAGTAGCGCGGCGCCGTCCGCGAAGCGGCCTTGCGGCGAACTGGCATCGACCTGTTTGCCGGCAAACTGCGCCTGAAACGCTTGCGCCAGACGGTGGACTGTGTGGCCTTCTGGCATGGTTAAGGACGGAAGTAGTTCTTATTTGAAAAAAGAAGGCCTTCCTTCATTCTGCCGCCCGCGCCACACCCGCCACACGCGTGCGCGTGCGCAGCGTCACCCATTCCTCAGCCGAAGTCGGATGTATCCCGATCGTCCGGTCGAAATCCCCCTTCGTAGCACCCGCCGTCATCGCCACTCCAACTGCCTGCATCATCTCCGCCGCGTCGTCGCCGATCATGTGCGCGCCCACCACACGCTGGCTGGCCTGGTCCACCACCAGCTTCATCAGCGTGCGCCGCTTACGCCCGCTCATCGTGTGGCGCATCGGTGTGAACTGTGCGATGTAGATGTCGGTTGGCGCCAACTCCGCCGCCTGCTCCTCGGACAATCCGCAAGTCCCTATCGGCGGCATGGAGAACACCGCGGTCGGTATCGCCTCGAAAGACCAGCTGCGCACCTGCTTGCCGAACAGACGGTCCGCCAGATGATGCCCCTCGGCGATCGCCACCGGCGTCAGGTTCATCCTGTTGGAAACGTCGCCGATCGCGAACACGTTTGCCTGGCTTGTCGCGTTCTGGGTGTCCACGATGACCGCGCCGTTTGCCGCAGTCGCGATGCCCGCTGCCCCCAGGCCCAGATTCTTCGTGTTCGGCACACGGCCCACGGCGAAGAACACCAGGTCACTGTCGAAATGCCGGCCGTCCGTTAAGTGCAGCCGTTTGCCCCCGTCTTCGCGTAGTTCCAGACTGTGCAGGAGCACGCTCGGATGCAGGTTGATCCCCTGCGCCTCCAGCGCCTCAACCAGCGCTTCACGTATGTCGTGGTCGAACCCGCGCAACGGCATTCGTTGCCTGTAGAGCAGGTCCACCTCGGCGCCCAGCCCGCGGAAGATGCCCGCGAACTCCACGCCGATATAGCCGCCGCCAACCAGCGTCACGCGGTTCGGCCGCTCAGGCAGAAAGAATGCCTGGTCCGAAACGATGCCGTGCTCCGCTCCTTCAATCTCCGGCCAGCTCGGATGGCCGCCCACTGCGATCACGATCCGCTCGGCCGTTATCACCCTGTCGCCAACCTGCAAGCTGTGCGCGTCGATGAACGACGCCCGCTCGAAGAACCAGGCCACGCCGGCGTTCTCCAGCAGCTTTACGTAGATGCCGTTCAGCCGGTGGATCTCCGCGTCCTTCGCCGCCATCAGCGCTGCCCAGTCATGCGTCCCGGGCTGCGTGTTCCAGCCGAACCCATGGCTGTCCTGTGCCCAGGCCGCATATTCCGCCGCCTGCACCATAAGCTTCTTTGGCACGCACCCCACGTTCACGCAGGTGCCGCCCCAGTGGCGTTCCTCTGCAATGGCCACGCGTGCGCCATGGCTGGCCGCGATGCGGGCGCAGCGGACGCCGCCGGAGCCGCCGCCTAATACGAAGAGATCGTAGTCCATGGGAGAGATCCTAAGGAAGCAAGCAGTTCTTTTTTGAAAAAAGAACCAAAAAACTTTTATCCCTGACGCTGCCGATGCAGCCGCGTGTGCTGATTATAGGGCACGATCATGTCCGCAAGCGAAGGAAGTAAAAGTTCTTTGGTTCTTTTTTGCAAAAAAGAACCGCTTCCTCGCTCTACCGACACCCCTCCACACATCGCCCAATACGCACCAGAGCCTCATCCAGCATCGCCTCACTCGCCGCCGTGCTGATTCGCACGTAGGGGCTGGCCCCGAACGCGCCACCTTGCACCGCCGCCACACCTTCCTCCATCAGCAGCGCCTCGCAAAATGCCGCGTCGTCCGCGATGAATGCGCCGCCGCGCGTCCTGCGCCCGATCAGTCCCGCCACGCCAGGACACGCGTAAAAGGCCCCGCCCGGCTGGTGGCAGGTGATCCCTGGCATGGAACGCAATGCCGCTACCACCCGCTTGCTGCGTGCCGCGTAAGCCGCACGCATCGCGGCCACCTGGTCCTGCGGACCCTCCAGCGCCGCAACCGCGGCTGCCTGTGCCACGGGCGAGACGCCGCCTGTGGATTGCCCCTGCACGTTCGCCATGGCGGAGATAAGCCTGGCCGGCCCGCCGGCAAACCCCACCCGCCAGCCTGTCATCGCGTACGTCTTGGAGACACCCGTCAGCGTCAGCACCCGGTCGGCCAAGCCCGGCGCCACGGCAGCCAAGGTTGGGTTCGGTGTGCCGTCATGCACCAGGTGCTCGTACATGTCGTCCGACATAACCCAGACCCAAGGCGCCTGCCGCAGCACATCGGCCAGCGCCAGCAACTCGGCCTCGCGCAGCACGGCACCGGTCGGGTTGTTGGGATAGTTCAACACCACCCATTTCGTCCGCGGTGTAATCACCTCCGCCAACCTGTCCGGCGATGGCCGAAACCCATCAGCCTCCCGGCACGCAAGATACACCGGCATCGCACCGGCCATGCGCGCGATCAGCGGATACGCGTTCCAGTAAGGCGCCGGCACCACAACCTCATCGCCGGGGTCCAGCGTCGCCGTCAGCGCATCGTAGATGATTTGCCGCCCGCCATGCCCTACCAATATCTGATCGGGCTCGAACGTCAGCCCTGAATCCCGCAGGAACTTGGCAGCCACGGCCTGCTTCAGGGCCGGCGTGCCAGTCAGCGGTGGATATTTCGTCTCGCCGCGCAATGCCGCCGCATGGGCCGCTTCCACCACATGCGCGGGCGTCGGGAAATCCGGCTCGCCCAGCGTCAGGGAGATGATGTCCCGCCCGGCAGCGCGCAGCGCACGCGCGCGCTCTGCGGCAGCCATTGTGGCAGCTCTGGGTATCTGCGCTAGTGTCGCCGATAGTCCTGGACAGGCAGACTTAAGCAAGGAAGCAGTCCTTTTTTGAAAAAAAGGACCAAAAAACTTTTACTACTGGCATTGTTCAATCGCTCGTGCGCGCACGACTACAGCAACGAAGGGAATGAAAGTTTTTGGCTTCTTTTTTTCGAAAAAGAAGCACTTGGCTTCTTTCACCGCATCCCCGCGCAAAATGCAGCAATGCGCGCGCAAGCCTCGCGCAAGCTCTCCGTGTCGGTGGCGTAACTCACCCGGAAATGCCCGGGGTACATGAATGCGCTGCCGTGCACGGTTGCCACGCCCTGCTCGTCCAACAACGCCAGCGCGAACGCTTCGTCATCGACGATCTTAACGCCGCCTGCCGTCGTCTTGCCGGTGCAGCCGTGCATGCCGGGAAAAACATAGAACGCGCCCTCCGGACGATGGCAGCTCAAACCTGCCACTGCGTTCAGCGCATCCACCACCAGGTTCCGGCGCGCCCGATACACCTCGCACATGGCATCTATCGTGTCCTGCGGCCCATTTAGCGCTTCCACCGCCGCCGCCTGGCTTACCGAGCTCGTGCTTGACGTTGATTGGCTCTGCAACTTGTCCATCGCGCGTATCAGCGCGACAGGCGCGCCGGCGTAGCCGATACGCCAGCCGGTCATCGCGTACGCCTTGCTGCAGCCGTTCATCGTCACCGTCCGGTCGCGCAGGCGCGGCTCGACCTGCACCACGGTGGCCGGGCGGAAACCGTCATAGGTCAGCTTTTCATAGATGTCGTCGGTGAAAACCCACACGTCCGGATGCCGCAACAGCACGTCGCAAATGAGACGCAGCTCTTCCGAGGAATACGCCGCACCGGTCGGGTTACACGGGGAGTTCAGGAAAAACCATTTTGTGCGCGGCGTGATGGCTGCTTCGAGATCCTCCGCGCGCAGCTTGAAGCCGTTGTTCTGTCCACAAGGCACGATCACCGGCGTGCCTTCGGCCAAAGCCACAATGTCCGGATAACTCACCCAGCATGGGCTTGGGATTATCACCTCGTCGCCAGCGTTCAGCGTCGCGACCATGGCGTTGTAGATGACCTGCTTGCCGCCTGTGGAGACGATGATCTCCTCCGGCGCGTATGACAGGCCGCTGTCACGCTGGAATTTTGCCGAAATGGCCTTCCGAAGGGTCAACGTGCCAGCAACGTCGGTGTATTTAGTGTCACCCTGCTGTATCGCTCGGATCGCCGCCTGCTTTATGTGGTTAGGCGTATCGAAATCCGGCTCGCCGGCCGAAAGGCTGATGACATCTCGTCCGGTCGCTTTCATCGCACGCGCCTTGGACGAAATCGCAATCGTCTGGCTTGGGCTGATTTTGGAAAGCCGGTCTGCAATGAACATCGGGTCCTCCGAAAAGACGGCGGAACCTAGGGGAGCGATGGAAATAAAGAAAGCAGTCCTTTTCCAGAAAGGGCTACAGGTTTGCGTGCGGTATCGGTGCGCCGCGCCGTCCTGAGACGGCGCGGCGTATTACTGAACTTACTGCGGCGAGTTGCCGCTGGTGCTGCCCGTCGAGCTGGACGTGCCGCCACTTGTGCCCACTCCACCCTGCGCGCCTGCGGCGCCGCTGCCGGACGAGGTAGAGCCGGTCCCGGTGGTCCCGGTGTTGCTGCCCATACCGCCGCCCATGTTGCCGCTGCCGGCCGCGCCGCTGCTGCTCGGGTTGGAGCTGCCGGTGCCCAGGCTACTGCTGCCGGTGCCCGTGCCGCCGCTCATGCCGCCCGTGCTTCCGGCCCCGGCACCGCCTGCCGCACCAACGCCACCCGCGGAGCCAGCGCCGCCTGCGGAGCCAGCCCCGCCGGCCGCACCACCACCGCCAGCCCCACCGGCGGCCTGCGCCAGCGCCGTGCCGCCGGTCAGTGCGACCACGCTCAGCGCAATCGCCAGGTTTCTCAATGTCCGCATGAAAATCGTCCTCCAGGTTGTTATTGGCGGCATGCATCCGCACCACCGTCTGTTCTTCCCAACGCCGTCCGCATCGCCGGTTTCCCGCACGCTGGCGTGTGCGCGCCGCATCCTACCGGCAGTGTCCGCCCGGCAAAAACTGCCGCCTCCACCCTCGCCGGCCCCGCGCCGCCTGGGTTTTGTCCTGGCACGCGGCTTGCGGTGCTTCTCACCGAGCACAGCAGCCGGATTTGCCGACCCATGGACAACATCACCAACATCGCGCTCTCCCGCCTCGCCGCCCAGACACGCGCGATGGACGTGGTGGCCAACAACCTGGCCAACGCGTCCACTCCCGGCTACCGCGCCGAGCGCACCGTGTTTGCCGACTGGCTGATGCGCGAGCCCGCAGGCGCCGAACCGCAGGGTGGCCGAATTGTCGCCTTCACTCAGACGCGCGCCACCTACCGCGAACAGACGGAAGGCTCGCTCACCCAGACGGGCAACCCGCTGGACCTCGCACTGTCGGGCAATGGCTGGTTCAGCGTGCAGACCGACGCCGGCACCCGACTGACGCGCGCCGGCCGCTTCACCCTGCAGAAGGACGGCTCCATCACCGACGAGGCAGGCCACAACCTGCTCGACACGAACGGGCAGAAATTCACCCTCTCGCCAGCGGATACGGACCTGACGGTGAAAGCCGACGGTTCGTTGGCCAGCCAGAATGGCCCGCTCGGCCAGATCGGCATCGTGGTGCCGAACGATCCGAACCGCCTCACCGCGGAAGGCGGCCGCCTGTTCCGCGCGGACGTGGCGACCACGCCCGTCACCAAGCCGAAAATCCTGCAGGGCGCGGTGGAGGATAGCAACGTCCAGCCGATCGCCGAGATCACCCGCATGATGACCACCGAGCGGGATTTCCAGTTCGTGACCCAGATGGTGGAGGCCGAAGGCACGCGCCGCCAAGCCGCCATCGACAAAATCGCCGCCCCTGCCAGCTAAACGCGCCACCCAGGAGAGGATCACCACATGCGTTCCCTAGACATCGCCGGCACCGGCATGCAGGCCCAGCAGACAAACGTCGAAGTCATTTCCAACAACATCGCCAACATGAGCACCACCGGATTCAAGCGCCGCCGCGCCGAGTTCCAGGACCTGATTTACCAGAACATGCGCAGCGTCGGTTCCAACAGCTCCGATAACGGTACCGTCGTGCCCTCCGGCGCACAGATCGGCCTGGGCGTGAAGACCGCAGCCATCTACCGGATCACGCAGCAGGGCACGCTCGCGCAGACCGGCAACACGCTGGATCTCGCCATACAGGGCAACGGCTATTTCCAGGTGACGCTACCTTCCGGCGAGATCGCCTACACGCGTGACGGCACCTTCGCGCTGGCGCCGGACGGCACGATCGTCAGCGCGGACGGCTACCCCGTGGTGCCCGCGATCACGGTACCCACGAACGCGGTCAGCGTCAGCATTAACGGCAGCGGCCAGGTGCAGGCCACGATTAGCGGACAGACGAACCCGCAGACGCTGGGCCAGATACAGCTCGCGTCATTTCCAAACGAAGCAGGTCTGGACGCGCAGGGTGACAACTTGTTCCTGCAAAGCGGCGCCAGCGGCACGGCGGCCACCGGCACGCCAGGTGCGCCCGGTTTCGGCAACATCCAGCAAGGCTACGTGGAAAGCAGCAACGTCAACGTGGTGACCGAGATCACCAGCCTGATCACCGCGCAGCGCGCCTACGAGATGAACAGCAAGGTCATAACGTCATCGAACGAAATGCTGCAAACCCTCTCGAACCTGAGATAATCAAATGAAACCCACTCATCCGGCGAGCCCCCGACAGGGAGCAAAAGTTTTTTGGCCCTTTTTTTCAAAAAAGGACTGCTTGCTTGCGTGCTTCCTTACAATGACAACGCCCACCCAAGCCGCCATCCTGCGCCCCTTCACGCAGATAACCGCCGGCACCGTCCGCCTGGCCGACTTGTTCGACAATCTGGGCAACACGCCCGATCGCATCCTGGGCGCCGCCCCCGCCCCCGGCGCACGCATCACCGTCGCCTCGCCGCAGCTCGCCGCGATCGCCAGGGATTTCAACGTGGACTGGCGTCCGCAAACCGGCGGCGAGCGCGCCGTGGTCGAGCGCCGTGGTGACATGCTGCCGCAATCGCGCATCACCGAGGCGCTCCGCCAGGCGCTGGCCGCGAACGGCGCGCCGGAGATTTTCGATGTCGCTTCGCCGGACATCCAGCCCGTTCTGCTGCCTTCGGGCAGCATCGCAGACCCCGCCATCAGCCAGCTCAGCTATGATCCGCAGGCCGCCCGTTTCACCGCACTGGTCACCATAACCGTGCCGGATTCGGAGGCCGTGCAGATACGCGTCTCCGGCCAGGTAATACCGATGGCCGTCACCGCGGTCGCGGCGACGCGCCTGCCGCCCGGCCACCTAGTGACTGCGGCGGATCTGCGCCCTGCGCGCGTTCGCGCGGCTCTGCTGCACGGCGCTTCGGCGATAATCCCGCAGGATGCGCTCGGCATGGCGTTGCGCCATGACGTGCCGGCCGGACAGGTCCTCACGCTGGCGGACCTCATGCGCCCTGCCCTGATCGCGCGCGGCGCGCTGGTGCGCATGTCGCTGGACAGCGACGGAATGTCGCTGAGCGCCCAAGGTGTCGCCGTGGAAGTCGGCGCGCGTGGCGACCGCATACATGTCGAAAACCCGCTGTCGCACCGCATCGTGCTTGCCGAAGTCACCGGCCCCGGCGAAGTGCGCGTGGCGCCGCATGAAGCCGCCGTCACGCTGGTGAGCGCGCCATGAGCGCACGCCTCGCCTGCCTCGCACTCCTGCTCGCCGTGTCAGGCTGCAACACCTTCACCAAGCTGTCCGAAATTGGCCGCCCGCCGGTGATGACGGCCACCTCGGACCCGACGCGGGACCCGCGCTGGCGCCCGGTGACGATGCCGATGCCGCGCGCCGAGACCATCCCCAGCGAACCCGCAAGCCTGTGGCGCAGCGGCAGCCGCGCGTTCTTCAAGGACCAGCGCGCCGCCCAGGTGGGCGACATCATCACCATCCTGGTCAACACGACGGATGCGGCGGACGTGGAGAACGCCACCGGGGCCACACGCACAGGCACGGAGACCGAGGGCCTGCCCAACCTGTTCGGCCTGGAGGCGGCGCTGCCGAAAATCCTCGGCAAGGCGGTCAGCGCCTCCACCCTGGTGAACGCCAGCAGCACAAACTCCAACAACGGCACAGGCACCATAAAGCGCAACGAGACGGTGACGCTTCGCCTGGCCGGCGTCGTCACGCAGGTGCTGCCGAACGGCAACCTCGTCGTCGCCGCGCGGCAGGAGATGCGGGTGAACAGCGAGTTGCGCGAGCTGCAGGTCAGCGGCGTCATCCGCCCGCAGGACATCGCCAGCGACAACACGGTGCCGCATGACCGCATGGCGGAGGCGCGTATCTCCTATGGCGGACGTGGGACGCTGACGGATCTGCAGACCCCGCGGTATGGGCAGCAGGCTTTGGATATCCTGTTGCCATTCTAAGGAAGCAAGCAGTTCTTTTTTGAAAAAAAAACCAAAAAACTTTTGCTCCCTGTCGGCGGCTGCGGATGGGCGCGCGACAGCGGAGTGAAAGTTTTTTGCTTCTTTTTTTCAAAAAAGAAGGCCTTGCTTTCTTACGTCAGCCGCCACAAAGCCCCTTCCTCGACCGCACGCCCCTCCCGCCCCAACTTGATCAGATGCGCCAGCACGCTACGCCGCGCCGCCGGCAGCAGGTGCTCCGCCAGCCCGGCATACATCGAAGCTACCAGCGCGTCAGGCGTGGCCGGGCCACGGCCGAGCGC
>CAXTJZ010000084.1:0-14500 GCA_964244695.1 uncultured Acetobacteraceae bacterium | reverse complement strand
GCAAATACCGTGCGGTGTCCGGAAGCACCAAGCTGGTGCAAATGCGGGAGGCAAAAGTCTTTTAGTCCTTTTTTTCAAAAAAGGACTGCTTGCTTTCTGGCTATCGACGACAAGCGCTGAAGCCATGACAGACGTGCCAACCCTGGTTGCACAAGCCCGTGCTGCGCGTGAAGCCGGCCAGCATGCTGACTCGCTGGCACTGTTCCGCGCGGCCGCGAGCCTGCAGCCGCAGCATCTTGGGCTGCGTATGGAAGCCGCCTCCGATCTTGTGCAACTTGGCCGGCCCGCCGAGGCCGAAGCGGAATACCGGGCCGTCCTGTCTGTCGACCCGCGTCATGCCGGTGCCCTCATCTCGCTTGGCCATGCGGCGCGCAAGCGGGGTGACCGACAGGCTGCGCTTTCCTGCTTCAGCCAGGCCTGCGACGCCGACCCGGCACACATCTGGGCCCGCATGGAAGCCGCCGTCGAACTGCGCGAGGCGGGTCGGGTGGCAGAGGCGGAAGCTGCGTACGAGGCTGTCCTCGCTGGTGCTCCCGGCCAGAGCGTGGCTTTGCTCGGCTTGGCCGCCTGCGCCAGGCAACGTGGCGACACGGAAGCGGCGCTCGGGTTCCACCTCAGGATTTTGCAGGGCGAGCCGGAACATGTCTGGGCGCGCCTCCAGATGGCAGCCGATTTGCGCGATCTCTCCAGGTTCCGGGAGGCGCAGCGGGAGTACCATGCGATACTCGCGCGCGACCCTGCCTCCGATGCCGCCTTCCTGGGCCTTGGCCAATGCGCGCGCAGGCAGCAGAACAGGGCCGCCGCCCTGGCCTGGCACCAACTGGCCGCCGACGCAAACCCGCAGAATGCCTGGTGCCGGCTGGAGTGCGCCGTCGACCTGCGGGAGGCGGGTGAGCTTCAGGCCGCGCGTGCGATCCTGTCCGGCATGCTTGCGGAGAGGCAGCACCTCCTGCCGGTGCTGCAGGCCTTGGCGCAGCTGGAACGGCTGGCGGGCGATCGTCCCCGCGCGCGATCCTACCTGCGGCAGGCGGTCGAGGCAGACCCGGCAAACCCGGCTGCCGCGCTGGAACTCGCGGCCGAACATCGCGAAGCGGGCGAACTGGACGAGGCCAGGCATCTTGCTAGCACTGTCTTGCAACGGCTTGCCGGCCACGTGCCGGCTTTCATCAGCCTGGGCCAGACGGAGCAGGCAGGCGGCCGACACGAAGCGGCGCTTGCGGCCTTTACCCGGGCGCATGAAGGGCAGCCGCAACGCGCCGATCTTCTGGCGCACATGGCGCTGGCCGAGCGCGCGCTGGGCCGACAGGCGCGATGCGATGCCTTGCTGGCGCAGGCGCTGGCGGCCGAGCCGGGCAATACCGCCATCCTGGTGCATCAAGCTGAGCAGGCTCGCATGGCGAACGATATCGAGCGCATGCGGACGATATACGCGGACGGACTCTCCCGCGACCCAAGGCACCTTGGCCTGAACCTCGGGTTCGCGGAGTCGCTTGTTCTGCTCGGCCGCCACGAGGATGCGCTGGTGCATCTGGACCGGGCAGAGGCGGCCCTGGGCAGCAACACGCTCTTCGGTGTCCGCCGTGTCAGCCTGCTGCGCCGCATCGGTCATTGGCACCGGGCGCTGGCCGCCGCGCGCGCGCTGACGCAAGCCGCACCAGGGGATTTCGCGGCCTGGATGGAACGCCTGGCTTGCGAGTGCTGCCTGGGCAGCGAGCAAGACATCGACGCCTGCCTTGCCACAGCCCCGGCGAACACCAGGAGCGAGCAGGCGCGTCTCGCGCGCATGCGGGCCCGCGTGTTCGAGGATCGTGGGCAATGGACGGAGGCGGCAGCGGACTACCAGACGTCCATAAAGCTCGATCCGGAGCACGCCGAAGGCCATTTCATGCGGACGCGGTTCTGCCTGTCCACACTCGACCTCGAGGGTGCACGGACAGGTCTGCGCGCCTTCATGCAGGCCAACGCGGTAACGTTCCGTTTGCGCGGCCAGTCGCGCCACGCCAGCCAGACCCATTTCGGCCAGGTGCTCGATGAATACGCGTTGGACGAAGTGGCCGTAGCCGCCTTGCAGCAGGCGCAAGCTCTGCCGTCGGCCCAGCGCGTCGAGGCGATCCTGCGGATTACCGCGGCACACCCTCACAGTACTGCATCCGCCATCGCCTTGCTGCACGCGCTGCGCGCAGCCGGTGACTTGGCGTCAGCGCCCAGGCGGGGGGTGGCACAGGCAATCCCGGCGGAGATCGTCCAGTTTTGGGACACGTCGGACATACCACCCGATGTCGGAAGCACCATGCAAAGCTGGCCCGCGATGAACCCGTGCCACAGCTACACGGTGTACAACGACGTCGCCGCATACAATTTCCTGACCACCACCTACGGTCGGCTAGCCGGCCATCTCTACAGCCGCCTGACCAGCCCTGCGCAGAAATCGGACGTGTTCCGGCTCGGCTACCTCGCCGCGCGTGGCGGAGTTTATGCCGATAGCGACGACAGGTGTCATGCCGAGCTCGCGGCGATACTGCCGCCGCACGCCCACCTGGTGCTTTATCAAGAGGATTTCGGTTCAGTCGGCAACAACTTCATCGCATCGGTGCCGGGACACCCTGTCATGCGGCTGGCGTTTAGGCTTGTTATGGCAAGTATCGCCCGAGGCGACGGGGAGACCGTCTGGCTCTCTACCGGCCCAGCTCTGCTCACCCGGGCCATGGCGCAGGTGATTGCCGTGTTAGAAGCGGTATGTCGCGATCAACTCAAAACGATTATGGTTCTGCTCCGACGCGAGCTGTTCAGTGCGGTGGCGATACACTGCCTGACCGGCTACAAGGCAACGGACCGGCATTGGAGTAATCCTAGCTCCAGAACGCCTCGGCCGGCCGTAGTGGCAGGGCAGGCTTGCCCGGCAATCTGATTGCCAACAGAGTACGCGCAAGCATGTCAGGACGCGGCTGGCATCAAAGCCGCCGCACGCTTGGCCATTCGGACGTAGGCCGCAGAAGCGCCGCCATCGTCTGGCTGAAGGAAGCCAAAATGCTGGACCCTGATTTCGGCGAGCCCGCTTTCCAAATGACTGGGCTTCATCTGTCCAAGCTCAGCATCGGCGTGGCACCAAGGATTTCTGGGCTGCACGGAATGTTTTCTTCGCTTCAACGTCGTTTCTGTGATAGCGAGTTCGGCGATCGGCTGAGCATCGGGTACTGCTACTATATTTCAGGAGTGCAGAGTAGATGAGCGATACCACAGTTGCTTCCTCGGTAACCGGTGCCGAATTTTCGGACGGCACCACGATGACGGGAACCTGGACCACTGAATACAATGCGGCGGGCGACATCGAAGCCATCACAAGCTCCAGCTTCACCTTAACCAACTCCGATAACACGACCGACGTGTTCACGGGTGCGGGCGCGTTGCCTTACGCGGATTCACCCGCCGATGGCTCTTACGAGATGGTCTTCGCAGGCCAGGGCACCGGGGATGGCGCCGACAGCTACCTCTACGTGGATTGGAGCGGCGAGACACCCGGAACGATTGACGCCAATGGCGGTGGTGGCCGTTACACCTCTTATGTCTTGAACGGCGATGGGTCCGCGCCGATCCACCTGGAAACTGGTGGTGTGGTCGCGGATACCATCATCTGTTTCATGGCTGGGACGATGGTCTCGGCACCATCCGGCAAGATAGCCATCGAGGACCTGAAAGCCGGCGACCTCGTCTCCCTCAATGATGGCTACACCGCCCCGGTACGCTGGATCGGACGCCAACCCGTCTCGACAGTTTTCGCCGACAAGCTGCGCGTATTGCCGATCCGCATCACCGCCGGTGCATTGGGGGAAAACCTTCCCGAGCGCGATCTGCTGGTCTCGCCATGCCATGCCCTGCTTGTCGATGGCATCCTCATCCAGGCTGGCGCCCTGGTGAACGGCGCATCGATTATCCGCGAGAGTTCAGTCCCGGAGACGTTCACCTACTACCATGTCGAGCTGGCCGACCATTCGCTGATCCTGGCAGAGGGCGTACCGGCCGAAACGTTCGTGGACAATGCGAGCCGCAGGATGTTTGAGAACTGGGCGGAGCACGAGGCGCTGTTCGGCACCCAGTGCGACATCGCGGAAATGACCTATCCTCGCGCAAAGTCGATACGCCAGATTCCAGCCGCTACACGTCAACGTCTGGCGAGCCTTGCCGGACAAGCCGGGCGCGTCGCTGCCTAACCTCTACACGATCAGGTAAACACGGTGGCCGATCCGAAACGGGATCGGCCATTGCTCTTGTCAAGATGCCGCAATGTTCTTTGACAGAACAACTTCTCCCTATGACCCGTCACTTCGCAACCGGACAAAGGAATTCGCCTGACACAAGCCGGCCACGATCCGCCGCATGCCGCGCCGATATGGCGGGCAGCCGCGTCGATCAAGAACAGCAGGTTGCGGGATAGCACGACGTTTTTGGCAACCCCTCCGCGCCCATGGCAATCGCGTCGTCGCCGTCTCGCGCCGCCATGCCGGGCCGCGAGTCGATCACGTGATTCTCGCGCAGCCGCCCCGGCCAGCGCCGTGCGCAACGGCGGTCTGCAGTCCAATTCAAATGCGGTGCCGTTGGCAGTGGTCGAAGCCACGCGTTTCAAGTGCGCGTAGCGGTCTAGCGCCCAGGCAAGGCTTGTGGTGCGGTCCTGACGCCGATGAACAGGACGATGGCGTTTTCCGTCACACACATATGGCGAGAAGCAGTTCTCTTTCGAGTAAGAGAATTAGCAACTTCACTACCCCGCACTTGCGCCAGTCAGTTGCCCCAGAACACTCCAAGGCCCTCAACTAAGATGAAAACAAAACAATTTCGTTTGTCTAATTAACGGTTACTATGGCATGGTCCTCCAGACAAACGGGAGGCGACGATGTCGGATACGCAATATACCTACGACCTGGAGAACAATGACGGAACGTTCGACCAGATCGTCGTTACCGTAGACCCTGTCGCAAACGGCGACACGGGCGATGGTCAAAGCTACGATGTGGCATCGATTTCCGGTTTCATCGGCGCCACTGATCCGTCGGGGACGGGCGGCGAGTCGATTGCCACAATCGACGGGCCTTCAGGTGCGGCTACCACCTCCCCCGATGGACTCTATCTTATAGACAACGACGTCATCATAACCCCTGGCGGCGGTGTTAGCGGCCTTGGCAGCGTAGACGGCATCGACAACGATGGATTGCTGTTCACGACCGCGGACGGCAAGGAGTACAATTTTTTCTCGACCGACGGGTCGTTCTCGCTGCTGAACAATCCAGGGACCGGCTATGCCGATCTACAGCCGGTTCTAACCAGCACAGATGCACCCTGCTTTTGCCCGGGAACGATGATCATGACAGCGAACGGCGAGGCTGCCGTCGAGACGCTTGCGATTGGCAGCGTCGTCCTGACTACAGACGGCGAGCAGCGCGTTGTACGCTGGATCGGCCACCGCGCTGTCGCCAGCCGCTTCGCTGATCCCCTCACCGCCATGCCCATACGCATCAAGGCCGGCGCGTTGGAGGACAACGTGCCCGTCCGTGACATGCTGCTCTCCCCCTGCCACGCCGTCCTGGTCGACGGCGTGCTCGCCCAAGCCGGCGCGCTCGTGAACGGCTCCTCCATCATCCGCGAGACGGTGATGCCGGAGACCTTCACCTATTATCACATCGAACTGGACGACCACTCGCTGATCCTGGCAGACGGTACGCCGGCCGAGACCTTCATCGACAACATCGATCGTATGGCGTTCGACAACTGGGAAGAGCACGCGGCAATCGTTGGCGAAGCCGCGGAGATCGTGGAAATGGCAATCCCGCGCGCCAAATCGGCGAGGCAGGTGCCTAGCGCTATACGCGCCCGCCTTGCCGCGCGTGCCCGCGGCGAAATCGCTGCGGCAGCTTGATCCGCCACCACCAAAAGGGGCCGTCCCGTCACCCGGGGCGGCCGTTTTCACCTACGGCCCATCATGAATTGCGCGAATCCAGAAGCGCGCAGCTCGCACGCCGGGCAGACGCCGCACCCGTAGCCCCATTCGTGCAGGACCTCCCGGTTGCCCAAGTAACAAGTATGCGTCTCCCTCACCACGAGATCGAATACCTCTAAACTGTCCGCCAACGCCCAGGTCGCCGCTTTGTCCAGCCACATCAGCGGCGTCTCCAGCACGAACCGCCGCTGCATGCCCAGGTTCAGCGCCACCTGCATCGCCTTCACCGTATCGTCCCGGCAATCCGGATAGCCGGAGAAATCCGTCTCGCACACGCCGGCCACGATCCGACTCACGCCGCGCCGATACGCCAAGGCGGCGGCGTAGGTCAGGAACAACAGGTTACGACCCGGCACGAACGTGTTCGGCAATCCCTCCGCGCCCATGGCGATCGCCACATCGCTCGTCATCGCCGTCTCGCCCAGCAGCGCCATGCCCGGCCGCAGGTCGATCAGGTGATCCTCTCCCAGCCGCCCAGGCCAGCGCGCCGCCAGCGCTTCGCGTATCGGGGCTCTGCAGTCCAGTTCGATGCGGTGCCGCTGACCGTAGTCGAAGCCCACCGTTTCCACGTGCGCGTAGCGGTCCAGCGCCCAGGCCAGGCAGGTGGTGGAGTCCTGGCCGCCGGAGAACAGGACGAGTGCGTTTTCCAAGCCGGGTATCCTAAGCAAGAAAGCGGTTCTTTTTTGAAAAAAAGAACCAAAAAACTTTTGCTACTCCGCATTTGCACCAGCCCGCCGCCGCAGGAAACACCGAAGCCTCGGCCAAGGCGACAGCAGCAAAAGTTTTTTGCTTCTTTTTTTCAAAAAAGAAGGCCTTCCTTGCCTTCATGCCCCCTGGCTTTACCGAAGAAGAAATCGCCCGCTACGCCCGACACATCCTGCTCGAACAAGTCGGCGGCACCGGCCAGGCGCGCCTGCGCCGCGCCCGCGTGCTCATAGCCGGCGCCGGTGGCCTGGGCAGCCCGCTTGCCCTCTACCTCGCCGCTGCCGGCATAGGCACAATCGGCATCGCGGATGACGACACGGTCGAGCTCTCCAACCTGCAGCGGCAGATCGCACACACCACGGCGCGGATCGGCGCCAGAAAAACCAGTTCGGCCGCCACCGCCGCGTCCGCGCTCAACCCGCTGGTCCGCATCGTGCAGCACCAGGTCCGCATCACCACTGAGAACGCCCCTGCCCTGCTTGCGCCATACGACATCATCTGTGACGGCACCGACAATTTCACCGCCCGCTACGCGCTGGCCGATGCGGCCTGGCGTGGCGGCAAGACGCTCATCACGGCGGCCATCCTCCGCTTCGAGGGCCAGCTTTCCACCTTCCGCCCCGGTCAGTCCGCCACAGGCGCGCCGAACCCGTGCTACCGCTGCCTCTACGCAGCCCCGCCACCTGCCGGTCTGGTCCCTAGCTGCGCGCAGGCCGGCGTGCTCGGCCCCGTTACCGGCGTCATGGGCACCTTGCAGGCAACCGAAGTGCTGAAAGAGGTGCTCGGCATCGGCGACAGCCTGGTAGGCCGCCTGCTCACCTGGGATGCGCTGGCCATGCGCTTCCGCCTGATCGCACTCCCTGCGGACCCGGCCTGCATCTTCTGCGGTCCACATGCCCAGCCAGACGCCATCGCCAGACCGGAAAGTGAGTCCGCGCCCCTTGACGCAGGCCTGTCCAAACGGCCAACCGCTCCATCTCAAGCAGGTTATTAGGATTAAACGCATGAGCGGCACGCCAGACCAGACCGCCCCGGCACTGGGCATCCTGTTGATCGCCGGCACGCATGAGCGCGCGCAATACGCCTTCCTGCTGGCCTCGGCGGCCGCCTCGCTCGGACGCCGCGTCACCCTGTTCGCCACCAACCACGGCTGCCGTGCGTTGCGCGAGGACTGGTCGGAGCTTGACGACGTTGGGCGCGACGCGGTGATACGCCGGCGCGGCGTGGCCGGCCTGGGCGAGCTGCGGGACGCGGCGCGTGAGCTGGGCGTGCGCCTGATCGCCTGCGAGGCCGGGCTGACGGCGGAAGGCATCGACCCCGCCTCGTTGCAGCAAGGTGTCGAGATTGCCGGCGTGGCCACCTTCCTGGAAGCCGTGGGCGGCGGGCAGATGATCTCGCTGTGATCAGATGCGCCTTTCTCGCCGCCGCCTGGCTGCTGGTGGCGCAAGCCGCCGCGGCACAGACCACCAGCACGCTTTCGAACGGCACGACCACCACCAGCCATACGTCGCGGCCGAAGCCGGCGCCGAAGCACACAGCCACTAAAACGCCCAGCAAGCCGGTTCCCGCCAGGACTGCGCCTGCCAGGACAGCGGCCAGGCACGTGCCGGTCGTCACGCCCAGGCACAAGCTGCCGGCCCGCACGGCGGTGGCTGCCGCCAAGAAGGTGCCGCTCAGGAAAGAGCCACCGGCGCCGCCCGCGGTCCAGCCCGTTCCGGTGAAACCGGCGCCCCCGCCTGTGCCCGCCGATGTCGGAACCAACACCGGCCTGCATCTGCCGCGCTACGCCTCGCTGAAGTCGGACGACGTGAACATGCGCGTGGGCCCCGCCGAGCGCTACCCGGTGATCTGGACCTACAAGCGGCGCGAGCTGCCGGTGCGCATCGAGCGTGAGTTCGACATCTGGCGCCTGGTGGAAGACATGGACGGCGTGAAGGGCTGGGTACACCAGGCCACGCTGACCGGAAGGCGCACCTTCGTCATCACCGGCACGGCCGACCGCACGATGCGCGCGGATGCCAGCGAGACGGCGGACGCGGTCGCCGTCCTGAAGCCGGGCGTGGTGGGCCGCATCAAATCCTGCGAGGCGGCAAAGGATTGGTGCCAGGTGCAGGTGGCCGATTATCGCGGCTGGCTGCAGCGTTCGGACATGTGGGGGGTGGATGCGGGCGAGGCCGTAGGGCCTTGAGAAAGGAAGCAAGGCCTTCTTTTTTGAAAAAAAGAAGCAAAAAACTTTTGCTCCCGACGCTGCTGCGGCGCCTCGATTTATTCTGAGGCACGTAACGGCCGTAAAATGCGGGGCCGCCCGAAGCAGGTTATTCTACTCTGTCGCGAAAAGGAGTTACCAATGATTGACGTCCGGCCCTTCGGCCAGCTCGGCGGCGGCAACCACGGCTGGCTGGACACCAGGCATCATTTCTCGTTCGCCGACTACCAGGATCCGGCCAGGCTCCATTGGGGTCGCATACGGGTGTGGAACGATGACGAGATCGCACCCGCCAGCGGCTTCCCGCTGCACCCTCACGCCGACATGGAGATCATCACCTATGTCCGCGAAGGGGCGATCACACATAAGGACAGCCTGGGCAACACCGGCCGCACCGGCGCCGGCGACGTCCAGGTGATGAGCGCCGGCTCCGGCATTCGCCATGCCGAGTGGAACGCCGAGCCGGGCACCACGAAGATTTTCCAGATCTGGATCATCCCGGACGCGCGCGGCGGCGCGCCGTCCTGGGGCGCCCGCCCGTTCCCTCGCGATGCCCGGGCCGGCCGCTTTGTCGCTTTGGCCGCAGGCCCGGCGCCGGAAGGTGATGCGCTGCCGATACGCGCGGACGCGAAGGTGCTTGGCGCCACGATAAAGGCGGGTGAGACGGCCGAGTATGCGCTGGCAGACGGGCGTCACGCCTATCTGGTCGCGTCGCAGGGTGTCCTGGAGGTCAACGGTGTAAAAGCGGGTTTGCGCGATGGCGTGGCGATTGCGGATGAAAAAATCATCCGGGTGCGGGCGCTGGAAGATGCGGAGGTGGTGCTTGTGGACGCGGCTTGAGTAAGCAAGCAGCCCTTTTCTGCAGGAAGGACCGAAACTTTTACTATCTCGCCTGCGGGATAGCCGGCTGATTCACCTGCACCTGGCTGCCAATGCAGCCTCGGCAGCAAGAATTTCGGTTCTTTCCGTCAAAAAAGGGCTGCTTGCTTACTTTCTTCCTGCTTCTCCCCACTCCGCCGCCGCGCCTCATGCCGCGCGGTGAACGCCACATCCTGGTTGCCACCCGACTCTCCGCCGATGATGCGCGCAAGCGCCTCATCGTCCAGGTCCACCCAGGCGCGGCCGCGGCTCGGCCCGAACGGCACGCGCACCAGCAGCGCCGGCTCGGCGGACCAGGCGAGCAGCTGTTCCACGCCGGCCATCGCCAGCATGTCGCGCAGATGGTGGGCGGTGACGTAGGCGTCCGGCCCGGCGCGATGCGCCGGCAGGCCGAGTGCCCGGTCCAGGCTCTCGGGCCGGCGCCAGTAGCGCAGGCCCTGGTTCGAGTGCGTGGGCGCGTCCGGAAACAGCCGCAGCGCGCATTTATACGTGCAGATCCAGCGCGCACGGCCGCTCAGCGCCGGCGTGCACCAGCGTTCCTCGAAAGCGGCGCGGTGGGCCGCGAGTGCCACCACGCCTTCGCCCGGCTGCAGGATGGCGGGCGCTGCCTGGTGCCACAGGGGCGCGTTGGCCACGTCCTCGTCGATGATGTGGTGTATGGCAGAGGTGACGGGCGATATAGGCCGGGACGGGTTGATTAGCATTGCGCCAGGCCGGCCGATCAGGCCGCCGGTCAGCCCCACGTCCTGCCAGCCGATTTCGACGACCCCGCCATCGGTAAAACTGTTCCCCGTCGTCTCGAGGTCTATGACACGGACATAGGGGCTCAACAGCGCGGGTGATCCCTGCAGCCTGGGTCTGAAGGCAAGCGGCGCCGCATTTTCACAGCCTAGCTTTCGGCCTCCGCGCCGTCGCGGAAATACGGCTCCACTGGACCCTGCAGCTTTATCGTCAGCGGCGCGCCGGTCCGGTCCGTCGTCTTGCCGACCGCAACGCGTATCCAGCCTTCGCTGACGCAGTATTCGTCGACATTGGTTTTCTCTTCGCCCTTGAAGCGTATGCCTACACCGCGCTCAAGCAGGGCTGCGTTGTGGAACGGGCTTTTGGGGTTCATCGCCAGGCGGTCGGGCAGCGTGTCATCGGTCATGCCCCCAGTGATAGCCGCGTGCCATCAGGCTGTTCAAGGCCGGTTGACCACGGCCGTGCCTGCGGCGCACGCGTGCCGCATGCGGGTGCTGGTGTTCGATTCGGGTGTGGGCGGGGTAGGCGTCGCACGGGAAATCAGGCGGAGGCTGCCCCAGGCCGCTCTTGCCTACCTGATGGACGATGCGGGTTTTCCGTATGGCGGGCGCGCGGACGCGGACCTGCTTGCACGCGTCTCCTGCGTGGTTGCCGCCGGTGTGGAACGGTTGCGGCCGGACATGGTGGTAATTGCCTGCAACACAGCCAGCACCGTGGCGCTTGCAGGCCTGCGGGCGGCCCACAGCCTGCCGTTCGTCGGCTGCGTGCCTCCTGTGAAGTCGGCCGCCGCTTGCAGCCGCACCAAGGTGATCGGTGTCCTGGCGACTCCGGCCACGGTGCGAGGCGCCTACCTGCGTGATCTGTCGGCACGCGTGGCGCCCGACTGCCGCGTGCTGGTTCACGGTGCGGCTGGCTTGGCAGCCCTGGCGGAGAGGCAATTCGCCGGTGAGGCGGTGAAGCGGGACGACGTGCGCGCGGAGATGATTGGGTTGTTGGCGCAGGCGGATGCGGCGGAGATCGACGCGGTGGCGTTGGGCTGCACGCATTACGCGCTGCTTCTGCCGGAGCTGCGCGCCTGCCTGCCCGCGCATGTCGCGTGGTTCGATCCTGCGCCGCCTGTCGCGTGCCAGGCCGCCCGCCTGGCGGCCGGGCTGGACAGGGTGGGCGAGGCGGATTGTGACGCGCTGGTGTTGCACACCGGAGTCGCGTGCCGGCTAGGGCCGGCTTGGCGTGAGGCAGGGTTTGGGCGCGCCGAGCGGATCGCGGTTTGAGCAAGCAAGACAGCAATGCTTTTTTGGAGAAAAGAACCAAAAACTCTCGTCTGCTTGCGCGTGCATCCTTGAAAGGTCCGCGACAGCGGAGTCAGAAGTTTTTTGCTTCTTTTTCTCAAAAAAGAAGGCCTTGCTTTCTTTCTTCCGGCATCAAAACCTCTAGCACCTTCTCAAGCGCAGGTTCATCGTAGCCTCAGGAGGTTCGTCCGATGCCAAGCGCCACCACCTGGGTACGCCTGCTGCTAGCCCTTTCATTCTGCCACCTGGCACAAGCCGCACCCGCCGTGCCGGCTGCCCAGGACCAGGCCACGCGCATGACCATTCCCGTCATGGTGAACGGACACGGCCCTTACGCCTTCGTGGTGGATACCGGCGCGGACAGGACGGTGATCTCGAGCAGCCTGGCCGCCGTGCTGAAGCTTCCGGCTGGCGGCGACGTGCGGCTGCACGACACCGCCGGCGCCGCCGAGGTGCACACCGCCGTGCTGGACAGCCTGTCCTTCGGCGGCCGTGACGTGCACGGGGTACAGGCAGCCGTGCTGGAAGCGGGCAACATCGGCGCGGCCGGCATGCTGGGGATAGACAGCCTGCGCGGCCAGCGCGTGCTGATGGATTTCCGCTCCAAGACCTTTGCGGCCAAGGCCTCGCAACCCTGGGCGGAGCTCGCCGACGCCATCGTGGTGTATGGCCGCAGCCGTTTTGGCCAACTGGTGCTGGTCAACGCCCAAGCGGACGGCCAGCGCGTGTTCGTGATCCTCGATTCCGGCGCGCAGAACACGCTGGGCAACGCAGCGCTGCAGCGGCTGATGAGCTCAGCCGAGGCCGCGCGGCGACCGCCCACGAACGACGTGATAAGCGTGATGGGCGCCAGCACGCCGGCGCGCACGAATACGATTGGCGCAATCAGCCTTGGTGGAATTGAGCTGCACGGCGTGCCGATCGCTTACGCCGATCTGGAGACGTTCCGGCAGTTCGGACTGCGGGACCAGCCGGCGATGCTGCTGGGGATGGATGTGCTGCACTTGTTTCGCAGCGTGTCGGTGGACTTTCTGCGACGCGAGGCGGCGTTTGTGCCGTAAGCAAGGAAGGCCGTCTTTTTTGAAAAAAGAAGCAAAAAACTTTTGTTCCCTGTCGGCGACTCACCGGCAAGGTCCGCGACGGCCTAGTAAGAGTTTTTTGCCCCTTTTTACAAAAAAGGACTGCTTGCTTCCTTCCTTACTTCCCTGGGCTTTCCTACTACGGCTGTAGCCAACCAGGAGCCCACCCATGGAATCACGCAGTGTCGCCACCGTAATCGGCGGATCAGGTTTCCTGGGGCGCTACGTCGTCAAGCGCCTGGCCGCCGCCAGCCACGTGGTGCGCGTGGCGGTGCGCGATCCTGAAACCGCCATGTCGCTGCGGCCCATGGGCCGCGTCGGCCAGGTGGTGCCGCTCTACGCCAACATCACCGCCGACGGCACGCTGGCGCGCGTGATCGACGGCGCGGACATCGTGGTGAACCTGGTTGGCATCCTGGCCGAGCGGAAATCCGGCGATTTCGCCGCCATACAGGCCGAGGGCGCCGGCCGGGTAGCCCGCCTGGCGGCCGCCGCCGGCGTGCAGAAGCTGGTGCAGATGTCCGCCATCGGCGCCGACGCGGCCAGCCCGTCCCAGTATGCGCGCACCAAGGCGGAGGGCGAGCGCCTGGTGCGCCAGTATTTCCCGCAAGCCACCATCCTGCGGCCCTCTCTGGTGTTCGGCCCGGAGGACAAGTTCTTCAACCGGTTCGCGGGACTGGCGCTGGTAAGCCCCATCATGCCGGTGATCGCCGGCGCCAGCCGCTTCCAGCCGGTGTTCGTGGGCGACGTGGCGGACGCGGTGATGGGCGCCATCAGCCGGCCGGACGCGGCAGGACACACCTACGAGCTGGGCGGCCCGAAGGTGATGACCTTCCGCGAAATCCTCGGTTGGATCCTGGCGCAAATCGGCCGGCACCGGCCGCTGGTGCCGATGCCTGACGGCGTCGCCTCGCTGATGGCGCGCATCCCGTTCAGCGGCCTGACCAGCGACCAATTGCTGATGCTGCAGCGGGACAATGTGGCGGACCCGGCTATGCCGGGGCTGACCGCTCTGGGGGTGAAGCCCACGCCGATTGAGCTGGTCGTTCCCGCCTATCTTGCCCGGTTCCGCAAGGGCGGGCTGCGGGCAGGCGAGCCGATGAGTCCGGAACGGCCCTAATATCCGGCAACTTTATGCAGGGCTGACCCGCAAACACCGGAAAAGCCGGAAAACAAGGACAGCTTAGCTGTCCCACTGGCTTTTTATGGCTCGCATTGGCTAACGCGCTTACCTAATGCTTCCTCCGAAGCCGCCGCGGCGGCTGTTCGAGGAGGCTGGCTATGGCAGACCGCATGCTGCAATTCACGACGATGCCCCAGCACCAGCCTGACAAGCGCGATACGGCGGCGCGCGTGGCCGATTTCGACGAGATCTACCGCGACTTCGCCATCCCGCTGGCGGAGGCGCAGTCCAGCCGGTGCAGCCAGTGCGGCGTGCCGTTCTGTTCCATCCACTGCCCGCTGAACAACAACATCCCGGACTGGCTGAAGCTGACCGCGGAAGGCCGGCTGGACGAGGCCTACGAGGTGAGTGCCGCCACCAATAACTTCCCCGAGATCTGCGGCCGCATCTGCCCGCAGGACCGGCTGTGCGAGGGCAACTGCGTCATCG
>CAXTJZ010000083.1:0-14637 GCA_964244695.1 uncultured Acetobacteraceae bacterium | reverse complement strand
AGAGCTTGAATCACGGTGCTCGTGACCTTGGGAATCCCCGATTCTCCACAGGCCCTAGTCCTTTTTTTCCAAAAGGACTGCTTTTTTGTCCTTTCCATCACAACCCTGTGAAGGAACATCTTTGTAGCTTCCCGGTTAGCCCCCCGATCGTGTCATTTCGGTGAACGCGCCGACTCGCAGTCAGGATGGAAATGCCCGGGACAATCCTCATCACCGGCGGTGCCGGCTTCATCGGAACCTACGTTGCCGCCGCCCTGCTGGAGGAAGGCCACAAAGTCCGCGTGCTGGACAGCCTTATCGAGCAGGTCCATCCCACTGGCGCCGCAAGGAATCCCGTGCTGGATAATGTGGAATTCATACGCGGCGACGTGCGCGATCCGGACGCCGTGGAGCGCGCCCTGCACGGTGCGGACAAGCTGGTCCATCTGGCTGCCGAAGTCGGTGTCGGCCAGAGCATGTATGCGATCGACCGGTATGTGTCCGTGAACGATCACGGCACGGCCGTGCTGCTGCAGGCGCTGATCAAGCAGCGTGTCGAGCGCGTCGTCGTCGCGTCGTCGATGAGCATCTACGGCGAGGGCCGCTATGTCACGCCTGACGGCGCGGTCGTCGATGACGCCACGCGCCGCCCTGGTGACACCGGCTGGAACCCGGTTGGGCCAAACGGTGAGGAACTGACTCCCGTGGCCACGCCGGAAGCAAAGCCCGCAAGCCTCGCCTCGGTCTATGCGATCTCCAAATACGTGCAGGAACGGCTCACCCTGAACGTGGCGCCTGCCTATGGCATGCAGTCCGTGGCGCTGCGGCTGTTCAACGTCTATGGCGCCGGCCAGGCGCTTTCTAACCCCTACACCGGCGTGCTGGCGATCTTCGCGTCGCGCCTGCTCAACGGCCAGCGTCCCATGGTGTTCGAGGATGGCGCCCAGCGGCGCGACTTTGTGCATGTGGAAGACGTGGCGCGCGCCTTTCTGCTTGCGCTGGAAGAGCCAAAGGCCGATGGCGGGGTGTTCAACATCGGCAGTGGTCAGAGCGTGAGCGTTGCCGACGTGGCCAAGAGTTTCGCTGCCGCGATGAACCGGACGGATTTGTCGCCAGACATAACCCAGCAGGCCCGCACAGGCGACATACGCAATTGCTTCGCCGATATCGGTCACGCCAGACAGGTTCTGGGCTTCCACCCGCGCCGCAGTTTCGAAGACAGTTTTGACGAGATGGCCGATTGGGTCAGCAAGCAGACCGCCGTGGACCGCGTGGCCGATGCGCGGCGCGAGCTCGAGCTGCACGGGCTGGTGGCATGATCGAGCCGGAGCATGCCGGCCGGATCGGGTTCACGCAGGGTTTTGCCCTAGGCGACAATGAGACAGTCACGGCGGCATTGCAGCGCCTCCAGACACTCGGCGTGAGGCATTTGCGCCTGCCTATTCCGGAGAGCCTGTCTGAAACCCAGGCCGGACGTCTCTGGATCGATCGCCTGCTTGCGCGTCTTGGCTCCCAGCTGGAAGTCATGCCTTACCTCGTAGCCGGTCGGACAGACACAGTGCCGGATTGGGTGCGCCACGTTTTCACGCAGTTCCACAGCGCCGTTGAAGCAGTGGAGATTTGCGCCTCGGGCCCTGGCCTGCAGGCGCTCGGCGAGGCCGCCCGTGCGGCTGGCTGCCGGCCCGTGCTCAGCCGTCCCACCGAAGGGGCGACGGCTTGGCTGAACGAAGCAGGCAGCACCGGCGCGCTCGCCGCGTATGACGCCGTCGGGCTGCACCACTCGGCGAAGACGACAGGCAATCAGGCCGCCTGGAGCGCCGCGCTTGCTGAGATCGGCCAGGTTGCTCACCGGTTCAATCCCGAACTCGCTATCTGGGTCACCCAGACCGGCTACGCCGCCTGGCGGCATGACGCGGCGCGCCAGGCGCAGTCTTTCGTAGAGGCTGCCGCGGTGCCTGCCGATCGGGTCTTCTGGTCCACCCTGTTCGACCAGCCTGACACCGCCTCGTCAGACCCCGGCCATGCGCATTGCGGCGTGTTCGATCAGACAGGACAGCCGAAGCTCCTCGGCCGCCTGCTGGAAGGCGGCATGGCCGAGGTGGAACGCGTGCTGGCCACCGAACGCCGGCTGAAGCTGCCGGCCATCACCGCCACCCGCCCGGTGCTGGTGACGGGCGGGGCCGGCTTCATCGGCGCCAATCTGGCCGATCGCCTCGCCGCCGAAGGCCACCACGTGCACATCTACGATGCGCTGGCCCGCGCCGGTGTCGAGCGGAACCTGCACTGGCTGGCGCGCCGTCATCCCTCCCGCGTCAGCTTCGCCCTTGGGGACCTGCGTGACGAGGCGGCGCTGACCGAGGCCGGCACCAGGGCAGAAGCCGTCTTCCACCTCGCCGGCCAGGTTGCCGTAACCACGAGCATGGTCCAGCCCATGGCCGATTTCGCCGTCAACGCGCGCGGCACGCTGGCCTTGCTTGAAGCGTTGCGGCTGCATAACCCGGCGGCCCCGCTCGTCTTTGCCAGCACGAACAAGGTGTATGGAGACCTCGCCGACATCGATCTGGTGCGCGAGGGTGAGAGCTACCTCCCGAGCCGTGCGGATGTGCGCGCAAACGGCGTCAGCGAGCAGCGCCCGCTCTGCTTCCACACGCCCTATGGATGCAGCAAAGGCACTGCCGACCAGTACGTGCTGGATTATGCCCATAGCTTTGGCCTGCGCACTGCCGTGCTGCGCATGAGCTGCATCTACGGTGAGCGCCAGCTCGGCACGGAGGACCAGGGCTGGGTGGCCCATTTCCTGCTCAAGGCCATCGCCAGCAAGGGCCTGACCATCTACGGCGACGGCCGCCAGGTGCGCGACGTGCTGCATGTTGGCGATGCCGTCGCGGCCTACCTGTCCGCCTGGTCGCGCATCGATGCCATTGCAGGCCGAGCCTATAATCTGGGTGGCGGGCCGGCGAACGCCATAAGCCTCCTGCAGCTGGTGGCCCATATCGAGGACCTGCTCGGCCGACGGGTTGACGTAAGCTTCTCTGACTGGCGCCCCGGCGACCAGCGCTACTTCGTCGCTGACACCGAAGCGGCCAGGCGGGATCTGGCGCTGGCGCCCGCCTTGGGCTGGCGCGCGGGGATAGCCAGGCTGGCCGAACACTTCGGCGCAGTCGCGCCCGAGGCGGCTGAGGCCGCCCAATGAGGGTGGCCCTCGTCAACCCGCCCTGGACGTTCGAGGGAAGCATATATTTCGGCTGCCGCGAACCGCATCCGCCGCTGGAGCTGGGCTGTGCCAAGCGCCTGCTCGAGCAGGACGGCCATCAGGTGCTGCTGCTCGACGGCCACCTCAACCAGAGCACGGCTGCCGAACTTGCCGTTGCCATCGCTGATTTCCGTCCTGCGATGACGGTGGTCCCTACCGCACCGAGCTACCTGTTCTGGCGCTGCGCCCCGCCGGAGCTGCGCGTTCCGCGCGAGATGATCGCGGCCCTGGACGGACGCGGCGGCCGGATCGTGGCCGTGGGCCCGCACGGCTCCGCCACGCCGCGCGCCACGTTGCGCAAGCTCGGCGCGGACGTGGTGATACGCGGCGAGTGCGAGGAGGCCGTGACGGCGTTGGCAAACGCCTGGCCGCGCACGGACGTGCCCGGTGCGGCCACGCTGCTGGGGGGCGAGCTACAGCTCACCGGCCCTGTCCAGGCAACCAAGTTCACCGATCTGCCCGCCCTGCATTGGCCGGAAGGCTGGGTCGCCCGGCACCGCCACCATCACCACCGGTTCGACGTTTCCCCAAGCACACCTGGCGCCGAGGTGGAGGCCAGCCGCGGCTGCCCCTACCATTGCAGCTTCTGCGCCAAGATCGATTTCCGCGACGCCTACCGCCGGCGCGCGCTGCCTGCCCTGCTCGAAGAGATCGATGCCCTGCACGCGCAAGGTGCCGATTACCTCTACTTCATCGACGAGATCTTCCTGCCGCAGCCCGCGCTTCTGGAAGCCCTGGCCACCCGCAACATGCGCTTCGGCATGCAGACCCGTATCGATCTCTGGAAGCCCGAGCTGCTCGCCTTGCTGGGCCGTGCCGGTTGCGTCTCCATTGAGGCCGGGGTGGAAAGCCTGACGGAAGACGGACGCGCTGCACTCGACAAATCCTGCCGGATGACGACGGACGAGCTGACCGCGCGCCTGCTGCAGGCCCGCCAGCACGTGCCCTTCGTGCAAGCCAACCTCATCGAGACGCCCTCCGACGACGCGGACACCATCGAGGCCTGGCGCGCCCGCCTGCAGGCAGGCGGCGTATGGGCCAATGACCCGGTGCCGATGTTCCCCTACCCCAGCAGCCCCGACTACCGCGCACGCTGGGGCCTGCCCGATGACGACGCCTGGGAGCGGGCGCTGGACCATTACCTGGGCCAGTTCACCGCCTTCTCGGACATCCAGGACGCCGCCCCGCAGAGCCTCGCTCGCCTGGAGGCCGAGTGCCTGCCCGCCTGACTGTATCCTGGTCGCAGGATTGGTGCCTGACCCGGACGTCGAGACCATGTCGGCGGTGAGTCACGTGATGATCACCACGGATGTCGTCGGTGGCGTCTGGAGCTACTCGCTGGCGTTGGCCGCTGGGCTGGCCAAAGGCGGCCGGGAGTGCACGCTCGCGGTTCTCGGCCCGGCGGTGCAGCCCCACCAGGCGCAGGCCGTGTCCGCGATCTCAGGTTGCACGCTGGTGGAAACCGGCCTCGGGCTGGACTGGCTCACGCCGGACCGCCACTCGCTCGCCGCTACCGCGCGCACGGTGGCCACCCTCGGCGAGCGTATAGGTGCAACGTCCGCGCACCTGCACGCACCCTGTCTCGCCGGATCCTGCTGGGCAATTCCCGTCATCGCCACGGCACATTCCTGCATGGCGACGTGGTGGGACACGGTCCGCGGCGGCCCGCCTCCAGAGGCGTTCGCCTGCCATTGTGCCGCCACCCTGGATGGCCTGCATCGCGCCACGCACGTTATCGCCCCGAGTGAAGCTTTCGCCGCCGATTTGCGCCGGACTTACGCGCTCGCCCGCCCCGTCGAGGTCATCCACACCGGCCTGCCGGCAACCTCCACCGCTGACGCGAACCGGGACGGCTTTATCCTCACGGCAGGCCGCCTCTGGGATGAGGGCAAGAACATTGCCATGCTCGACCAGGCTGCCGCCCTCACGGACGTGCCGATCACGGCTGCGGGTCCGCTGGCCAGCCCGGACGGCGCCGTCTTCACGCCGTCCCGCATCGCCGTGCCTGGCAACCTGCCAGCCGCCCAGCTGCGCGCCCTGATGGCACGCGCCGCCATCTTCGCCGCACCTTCACTCTACGAGCCGTTCGGCCTGTGCGTTCTGGAGGCCGCGCAGACCGGTGCTCCCCTTGTACTCTCCGACATCCCCAGTTTCCGCGAGCTTTGGACCGGCGCTGCATTGTTCGTGCCGCCGCGTGACCCTGCCGCCTGGGCCCGTACCCTGGACGCCGTCATGGCGGACCAGGCGATGTGCGCCGGGCTCGGCCAGGCCGCCCGGGCACGTGCCGCCAGCTACACGCAACAGGCCATGGTGCAGGCCACAGCCGCCCTGCACGCCTCGCCCGGCCGATCCCGCCAGGCCGCCTGACCCATGCGTATCGTCTACTTCACCCACTCCCTCGTCTCGTGCTGGAATCACGGCAACGCGCATTTCTTGCGCGGCGTGCTGCGTGCGCTTGCCGCACGTGGCCATGACGTGATCGCCTACGAACCCGCGCAAAGCTGGAGTCGCGAGAACCTCCAGGCCAGCCAGGATGCCGACCCGAGCGAACGCTTCGCCGCGATCTTCCCCACGCTGAGATCCCGCATACTGCCTGGCGAACACGCCTTGGACGAAGCCCTGCAGAACGCGGACCTGGTCGTCGTACACGAGTGGAACGAGCCGTCTCTCGTCGCCGCGATCGGCCGCCACCGCCGCCATGCCGCGTTCACGCTGCTGTTCCACGACACCCACCACCGCGCCGTAAGCGAGCCGGAGGCCATCCGCCGCTTCGACCTGTCGGCCTATGACGGCATACTCGCCTTCGGCGCCACGTTGGCCCGGGTGTATGAGAGTTGGGGCTGGGCCGGCCGGGTGCATGTGTGGCACGAAGCCGCCGACACTGCGCTGTTCCACCCGCCGGCCGTGCCCCAGTACCGGGCAGGCGCCATCTGGGTCGGCAATTGGGGCGATGGCGAGCGCACTGCCGAACTCGAGACCTTCCTGCTTGCCCCGGCACAGCGCGCTGACGTTCCGCTGGACATAAACGGCGTCCGCTACCCTGAAGAGGCGCTTGCTTTGCTCGCCCGCTACGGCGCGCGTTTCTATGGCTGGATCGCCAACGCCAGCGTGCCGGCTGCCTTCGCCCACCATCTTTTCACCGTCCACGTCCCCCGCCGCTTCTACACCCAGGCGCTGCCAGGCATCCCCACCATACGCGTGTTCGAGGCGCTCGCCTGCGGCATACCGCTCATCAGCGCGCCGTGGGAAGACAGCGAGCATCTGTTCCGCCCGGGCGAGGACTACCTGACGGCGAGGAGCGGCACCGAAATGGAAGCCCACATGCGCGCCTTGACCCACGACCATGCGCTTGCGGCCCACCTCGCCGCCAGCGGCCTCGCCCGGATACACGCCCACCATACCTGCGACATACGTGCCGAGGAGCTGCTGCGCATCGCGGCCAGCCTCGCCCCTGCCAGGGCGGCCGCCTGATGCGGATCGCCTTCTACGGGTCGAGCCTGCTCAGCAGCTACTGGAACGGAGCGGCCACCTACTACCGCGGCCTGCTGCAGGCGCTGGCCGCCTACGGACACCAGATAACCTTCTATGAACCGGACGCGTTCGACCGGCAGTCCCACCGCGACATCGGTCCGCCCGACTGGGCCCGCGTGGTCGTGTATCCCGCCACGCAGGCCGGCCTTGCATCGGTGCTGACCCAAGCCGCCCAGGCTGACGCGGTTGTCAAAGCCAGCGGCGTGGGCGTGTTCGATGACGAACTGGTGGCAGGCCTTCTGCAACACGCCAGCCCGCACGCGTTGCGCATCTTCTGGGACGTGGACGCCCCGGCCACATTGGCCACCTTGCGTGCCGAGCCCAGCCACGTGCTCAGGCGAAACCTTCCGCAATTCGACCTGATCCTCACCTATGGCGGCGGGCCGCCCGTGGTGTCCGCCTACACAGCACTCGGCGCCCGCCGCTGCGTGCCGATCTACAACGGCCTGGACCCAGCCACGCACCACCCGGTAGCGCCCGACCCGGCCTACGCCACCGACCTCGGCTTCCTCGCCAACCGCCTGCCCGACAGGGAAGCCCGCGTCGAGGCCTTCTTCTTGACGCCCGCCGGCAACCTGCCTGGCAAGCGGTTTCTGCTCGGCGGATCCGGCTGGACGGACAAGCCCATGCCCAACAACGTCACCCGCATCGGCCACGTGCCAACCGCCGCCCACAACGCGCTCAACTGCTCGGCGCTCGCCGTGCTGAACGTCGCCCGCGACAGCATGGCCGCCGTCGGTTTCTCGCCAGCCACGCGGGTGTTCGAGGCGGCCGGCGCCGGAGCGTGCCTGATCACGGATGCCTGGGAGGGCATCGAGCATTTCCTGCAGCCGGATAGCGAAATACTGGTCGCCCGTGACGGCCAGGATGTGGCGGAGCACCTGGCCGCCCTGACGCCGGAGCGTGCCCGGGCGATCGGCGCCGCCGCGATGGCGCGTTGTCTGACGGAGCACACTTACACACAGCGCGCGGCCGCGGTGCATGCGCTGCTTAGTGAGGCATTTGTGGTGGCATGAAGGAAGGAAGGAAGGCCTTCTTTTTTGAAAAAAAGAAGCAAAAAACTTTTACAACTTTCGCTGTTTCGACAGCCGTGCAGCTACAAAAGGCAACCGGCTGCCGCAGATGCGGGGAGCAAAAGTTTTTTGCTTCTTTTTTTCAAAAAAGAAGGCCTTCCTTCCTTTGCGCATAGCCGTCATCGGCCTCTCCCTTTCCTCCTCCTGGGGCAACGGCCACGCCACCACCTACCGCGCCCTCCTGCGCGCGCTAGCCGCACGCGGCCACGACATCCTGTTCCTCGAGTGCGACCGTCCCTGGTACGCCGATCACCGCGACTTGCCGGACCCAGCCTTCTGCCGTCTCGCGTTCTACGACCAGCCCGCCGATCTGGAACACTGGCGCGCGGAGATATCCGCGTCCGACTTGGTGATCATAGGCAGCTACGTGGTCGAAGGCGTCAGCGTGGCCGAGCTCGTGCGCCCCTGGGCCAGGCTGCTTGCCTTCTACGACATCGACACGCCCGTGACTCTGGCAGCGCTCGCCCGGGGCGAGCATGCCTATATTTCGCCGGCCACGATCCCACTCTACGATCTGTATTTCTCGTTCACAGGCGGGCCCACGCTCGGCGTGCTGGAGCGCCGCTACGGCGCACGTGCGGCGCACGCGCTGTTCTGCGCGGTCGATCCCGCGCTATATGCGCCGTCCAAAGCCCCTGCCGAGCCGCGCTGGCGTCTGGGCTATCTCGGAACCTACAGCCCGGACCGGCAGCCGACGCTGGAACGCCTGCTCATCGAGCCGGCCAGACGCGCGCCGGCGTGGCGCTTCGTGGTCGCAGGCCCGCAATACCCCGACGACATCGATTGGCCCGCGAATGTGGACCGGCTGGAGCACCTGCCCCCTAGCGAGCATGCCGGGTTTTACAACAGCCTCGCCTGGACCCTGAACGTGACACGTGCCGACATGATCGCGGCCGGCTACAGCCCAAGCGTCCGGCTGTTTGAAGCAGCGGCGTGTGCCACCCCAATCGTCAGCGACGACTGGCCGGGCTTGGGAGAGTTCCTGGCGGTCGGCAACGAGATTGTTGTGGCGGAGTCGCCCGGTCAGGTCATGGAAGCTCTGGCCTGGACGGAGCCACGTCGTGTCGCCCTGGGAGAAGCTGCGCGGCGGCGGATACTCGCATCCCATACGGCCGAACACCGCGCGGCGACGCTGGAGGCGGCAATAGAGGGAAGCAGTTCTTCTTTAAGAAAAACCAAACAGCTTCTGCACCCTGCAGCCTCGTCAGCCAGATGCTTCTGACGACCACGGAAACCTCACCAGCGTCAGGACAAAAGTTTTTTGCTTCTTTTTTTCAAAAAAGACTATTCTTACTTCCTTAACATCTGTCCGCGCGCAGCACCCTTGGGATGCGCCGCCGTATGTACGTTCGCGTACCACAAACCTCCAAGAAGCTGCGTCTGCTGGTCGGTAGTCAGTGTAACCATCCCATGCACAGGACTGACCGGGTTGTTGCCGAGCGGCACGGTCACGCCGGCATTAGCCCCTTTTTCAGCCGGGCCGTGGAAATGGGCCATCGTCACCGGCGACGAGAAGCCGTTGAACGAGAGATCATACGTCAACACGTGCGAGGCTGTGTCCAGCGTGGCATCGGCTGTGCCCGAGCCGCTGTCCTGCACCGGTGGCACTTCCGTGGCCGGCGCCAGATCAGTGTGGAATTTCACCGTATCGGCTGAGGCCGGCGCTGCGGCAAAGGCAGCCAGGGCCAGAACGGCAACGTACAGGGGACGGCTATACATATGCTGCTCCTACTCTGGTGTGCGAGGAAATTGGTGAGCCCGGTGGGGATCGAACCCACGACCACAAGATTAAAAGTCTCGTGCTCTACCGACTGAGCTACAGGCTCGCTCCGCTCACCTAAAAGGGCTTTGACGCCGTGAGGTCAAGCCTGGGGTGAGCGGCGTGTCGAGAAAAGGCTTCTTTTTTTGAAGAAAGAAGCAAAACTTTCATCTTTCCACGACGGTCTGGCAACGAGTTTCAGGAGGCCCGATTGTTGTGGTTTCGGAAGAAGGAGGCATTCTGATCCCTTGTTCCGGAGGCCGACTGGCTTAGACCTTTTCCTCGGCGGGAGCGTCGGACGCCAAATGGGCTTTCACGATCTTGTCCGGATTGCTGACCGTACCGCCGCCGCCGCTGCCGCGCTTGATCTGGTCCACGTGCTCCATGCCTTCGGTCACCTGCCCCCAGATGGTATATTGCCCATCCAGATGGGGCGCCGGCGCGAACATGATGTAGAACTGGCTGTTAGCGCTGTTCGGATCGCCCGTGCGCGCCGCGCCCACGGTGCCTCGCAGGAATTTTGCGGATCTGCTGAATTCAGCCGGCACGTTGCCATACTTGCTGCCGCTTGTGCCGGTGCCGGTTGGATCACCGCCCTGGGCCATGAAGCCTTCGATCACGCGGTGAAACGGCGTGCCGTCGTAGAAACCCTCGCGCGCCAGCATCTTCACGCGCTCCACGTGTTTTGGCGCTAGGTCAGGTTTCAGCTCTATCACGACGCGGCCTGTTTTCAGGTGTAGGTGCAGGGTGTTTTCCGGGTCTGCCATTCGTTGAACTCCTTGGATTTGGTAAGGAAGAAAGACCTTCTTTTTTGAAAAAGAAGCAAAAAACTTTCGCTCCTGACGTTTGTAGGGCGGCGTCGTTTGGTTCTGCCAGTCATGTACTGGCAAAATAAATGCGGCACCGACGCAAGCGGAAGGTAAAAGTCTTTTGCTTATTTTCTTCAGAAAAGAAGTGCTTGCTTCCCTTACTTCTCGTCAGCCGCAAGCCGCATTTTCACGATACGATCCGGCCCTTCCACCTTCCCGTTATCATCCGGGCTGCCGCGCTTTATCTTGTCGACGAATTGCATGCCGGAAACCACGTTGCCCCAGATGGTGTATTGTCCATCCAGGCTGGGCCCAGGCGCGAACATGATGAAAAACTGGCTGTTGGCGCTGTCGGGATCGCCGGACCGTGCCGCGCCGACGGTACCGCGCAGGAAATGCGCGGTGTTGCTGAATTCGGCAGGCAGGTTCGGGTATTTGCTGCCGCCCTCGCCGGTGCCCGTCGGGTCGCCGCCCTGCGCCATGAAGCCTTCGATCACGCGGTGGAACGGTGTGTTGTCGTAGAAATGCTCGTGGCACAGCAGCTTCACGCGCTCCACGTGCTTCGGCGCCAGGTCAGGCCGCAGCCGGATCACCACGCGTCCGGTGTTCAGATCCAAATACACCGTGTTCTGCGGGTCCAGCTTCTCCGGCGCTGCCGCCGGCACGTCTGGCTCGGTTTGCGCAAACGCCGTACCCGCGATCAGACCGGCCTCAAGCAGGCCCAACACGCCACGGCTAAACATTCTCTGTCTCTCCTGTCTCAGCTTTTGTCTGCGGTCCGGTATGCGCGCCGACGCGGACCAGAGTGCGCTGCAACGTCAGTTTCGGCACGAAACTCGAAACATCGCCGCCCAGCCGCGCGATCTCCTTGACGAAGCGCGACGAGATGAACTGGTGGTGTTCGCTGGCCATCAGGAACACCGTCTCGATCTCCGGGTCCAGCCGGTAGTTCATACCGGCCATCTGGAACTCGTAATCGAAATCGCTGACGGCGCGTAAGCCGCGTATCAGCATGGTGGCGCCGGCTTCGCGGGCGAAGCGTATCAGCAACGTGCCGAAGCTCACCACGAAGATCGGCGTGCCGCTCTTGGCCGCAATCGCCGCACACTCCTCGCGCACAAGCTCCACCCGCTCCTCCAGCCCGAACAGCGGTCCTTTGCCTATGTTTTCCGCCACACCCACCACCAGACGGTCTACGATGCGAGCCGCCCGGCTGATGATGTCGAGGTGGCCGTTCGTCACAGGGTCGAACGTGCCGGGGTAGATCCCGATACGCTCAGCCATCCGTGGGCTCCGGCGCAAGTGAGTCCGGTTCCACTTCCGGCTCCTCGCCAGATGCCGCCGGCACCTCCAGCACGGGGAAGATGCTGGTGATGTGCTCGTTCTCGCTGAGGCGGAATAGCGTTACGCCCATGGTCTGGCGCGCGGTGATGCGCACCTGGTCGGCCGGCACGCGTATCAGGCGCCCGGCATCGGTCACCAGCATCACGTCGTCTCCGCGGCGCACAGGCAGGGTGGCAACCACCGCTGTGCCGTTGCGCGGTGCGAGCATGATATTGGTGATCCCCTGCCCGCCCCGGCCGGTGACGCGGTAGTCGTAGGCCGAGCTGCGTTTGCCGAAGCCGCCGTTGGTCACTGTCAGCAGTATTTCCTCCGCCGCTTCCATCTCGGCGATGCGGTCGTAAGACAGGTTGAGGTCCGCCGTCTGCTCCTCGTCGGCGTCCATCGCCGTCTCGGACACAGGTTCGGCCAGGACTTCGGCTGCCTCTTCCTCGAACCCGGCATTCCGGCGGCGGGCGGCGATGGCCTTGAGGAAGCTGGCACGCTCGCTGTTGCTAGCGTCCACATGGCGCAGCACGGCGAGACTGTTCACCTCGTCGCCGCGCACCAGCCTGATGCCGCGCACGCCGGCCGATTCACGGCCGGAGAAGACGCGCAGCGTGTCGTCGGTGATCTGGAAACGTATGCAGCGGCCGAGCCGTGTCGCCAGGAACACGTCGTCGCCGTCCCGGCACGTGGCCACGCCGATCAGGTGGTCCCCCTCGTCCAGCTTCATCGCGATCAGGCCGCTGGTGCGTATGCGCCCGAAATCGGATAGCCGGTTTCGCCGAACCGTGCCGCTGGAGGTGGCGAACACCAGGTGCAGCGCCTCCCACAGGGTCTCGTCCTGGGGCAGTGGCAGGACCGTGGTGATCTTGTCGGAGCCGAGCTCGGGCAGAAGGTTGACCAGCGCGCGGCCTTTCGCCGTGGGCGCCGCCTCCGGCAAGCGCCAGACCTTCTCGCGGAACGCCTTGCCGCCGCTGGAGAAGAACAGCACCCATTGATGGGTGTGCGCGTTGAAGCTGCGCGCCACGATGTCGTCGCCGCGCGTGCCGGCCGCCGTGCGGCCGCGGCCGCCGCGGTTCTGCGCGCGGTAGGTCTCGAGCGGGGTGCGCTTGATGAAGCCGTCGCGGGTGATGGTGACCACCATCTGACCGGGCTCGATCAGGCTCTCGTCATCCTGGTCTGCGGCGTAATCCACGATGGCCGACAGGCGCGGCGTGGCGATCTCGCCGCGCACCCGTATCAGCTCGTCGCGCATCACTTCCATGCGGCGCGGCCGGCTGGCGATGATCTCCAGCAGCTCGCCAATGCGCTCGGCAACCTCGCGCAGCTCCGCGGTGATCTTCTCGGACTCCAGCCCCGTCAGGCGCTGCAAGCGCAGTTCCAGGATACCGCGCGCCTGCGTCTCGGTCAGCCGCACGCGGTCCTCGATGATGATGTTGCCGCTGTCGTCGATCAGCGCCAGCAGGGCGGCCACGTCGCCGGACGGCCAGTCGCGCGCCATCAGCGCCGCACGTGCGGCGGCCGCATCGGGGCTCGCGCGTATCAGCCTGATCACCTCGTCGATGTTGGCCACCGCGATCGACAGGCCGACCAGCAGGTGCGCCCGCTCGCGCGCCTTGGACAGCTCGTAGCGGCTGCGGCGCAGGATTACTTCCTCGCGGAAATCCACGAAGCACATCAACAGGTCGCGCAGGCCCATCGTGCGCGGGCGGCCACGGTCCAGTGCGAGCATGTTGCAGGCGAAGCTGATCTGCATGTTGGTGAAGCGGAAAAGCTGGTTCAGGACCACTTCACCTGTGGCGTCGCGCTTCAGCTCGATCACCACCCGCATGCCCTGGCGGTCGCTCTCGTCGCGTATGTCGGCGATGCCCTCGATCTGCTTGGCGCGCACCAGCTCGGCGATGCGCTCCTGCAGAGTCGCCTTGTTCACCTGGTAGGGCAGTTCAGTGATGATGATCGCCTGGCGATCCTTGCGTACTTCCTCGAACTCGCAGCGCGCGCGCAGGATCAGGCTGCCACGCCCCGTCTCGAAGGCGCTGCGTATGCCGGCGCGGCCGATGATCAGCCCGCCGGTGGGGAAGTCCGGCGCCGGCACGATGGCCATCAGGTCGTCCAGGCTGGTCGCGGGATCGGCGATCAGCGCCAGGGCGGCATCGATGATCTCGCCCGGGTTGTGCGGCGGGATGCGGGTGGCCATGCCGACCGCAATGCCCTCGGCGCCGTTTATCAGCAGCGTGGGGTACGCCGCCGGCAGCACCACCGGCTCCTGCGTGCTCTCGTCGTAGTTCGGCTGGAAATCGACGGTGTCCTTGTCGATGTCCGTCAGCATGAACATGCCGGCCGGCGACAGGCGCATCTCGGTGTAGCGCATCGCCGCCGGCGGATCGCCGTCGACCGAGCCAAAATTCCCCTGCCCGTCGATCAGCGGCAGCCTGATGCTGAAAGGCTGCGCCATGCGCACGGCGGCGTCGTAGATCGAGCTGTCGCCGTGCGGGTGGTAGCTGCCCATCACGTCGCCCACGATCTTGGCCGACTTGCGATACGGCTTGTCCGGCGTGTAGCCGGCCTCGTTCATGCCATACAGGATGCGGCGGTGCACCGGCTTCAGCCCGTCGCGCGCGTCCGGCAGGGCGCGGCTTACGATCACTGACATGGCATAGGCGAGGTAGGAGCGTTCCATCTCCTCCTCGAGCGTCACCGGCTGGGTGTCGCCCGGGCCGCCTGGCGTGGCGGGGCCCTCTGGGTCGTCGGTCGTGTCGCTCAAAGTGTGTCGGTATCCAGTGTTGGCGGTGGCGGCTTTCTACATGGGGGCGGGCGCGGTGCCAAATATGGGTGAAGAAAGAAAGCAAGCAGTCCTTTTTTAGGGCCTTTGGAGAATCGGGGATTCCCAAGGCCACGGGCACCGTG
>CAXTJZ010000082.1:0-14811 GCA_964244695.1 uncultured Acetobacteraceae bacterium | reverse complement strand
GCCAACTACTTCACCGCGGCAGGATATGAGCCGGATTGATCAGAATCTGCTCTAGCGCCAACATTGCGTCTGCATGCCGCTTACATCGGCAACAAATAGCTAATCCGAAGAGAAAGCCAAACGCCTGCTTCCGCCGTTAGGATGTTATGGAGAATTTCGAACCGATACAACCAACGGCGCCAAGACAAGTGCCCGGCCAGCCGGACCGGCTCCTGCCGTAACAAAAGCCCTACTCCAGGCATTCCCCACTACTACCGGCCCTGCGCCCTATACCGCGCCACGTTCAACCGATGCGCTTCAAGCGACCGTGCGAACACATGCCCGCCCGACCCGTCCGCCACGAAATACAACGCATCCGTCACAGCCGGGTGAGCCACCGCCAGAATCGCCGCCGAGCCAGGATCGCAAATCGCACCTCCTGGCAAGCCCGCCAGCACATAGGTGTTGTAAGGCGTCGCCCAGTCCAGCTCGTCGCGTCGCAAGCCATGCCCAAGATCGTCCGCACCGCCACCCGCCCCATACGCCACGCTCGGATCAGCCTGCAGCCGCATCCCCGCCCGCAACCGGTTCAAGAACACCGCCGCCACCATCGCCCGCTCGCCAGGCAGATGTGTCTCCCGCTCCACCAGGCTCGCCAAAATAACCAGCTCGCGCACGGATCGTAACGGCAGCCCCGCCGCACGCTCCCGCCAGGCCCGAGCCACAGCTGTCTCCATCGCCCGCTGCCCACGCATAAGCAGCGCACCGGCGCTGTCGCCAAGCTGGTAGGCATAGCTCTCCGGCAGAAAACCGCCCTCTTCCGGCACCACGATCTCGCCTGAAAGTCCGTGCGCCTCCACCATCACGCGCGCCACCCGCGCCGACGTGACACCTTCCGGCACTGTCAGCAGATGCTGCACCGGCCGCTCATGCCGCAAGATCAGCAGCACCCGCTCGATGCTGGCACCGGCGGGAAACGCAAGCTCAGCCGCGTGCACCTGCCCTTGCCAGCGTGTTGCCGCCTCGAACGCGCGCAGCGCCCAAGCACTCTCAACCACCCCGCCCTGCTGTAAAGCCGCCGCAACGCCGGCAAACGACCCGCGGGGAACAACAACATCCCGCTCGTGCGATAGCGGGCCCGCTCGTCTGTAAGCGCTCAGCACGCCATACCCGGCTGCGGCGCCCAGCCCCACGAGCGCTGCGCTCACGAGAAGAAACCTACGCAACGTAGCGCGGCAGAAAGAAAGGCACGCAGTCCTTCTTTGAACAAAACCAGAAAACTTTTGCTTCTGCTGTCGTGCGGCCGAAGCGTTCCGGCAGCACTAAAATCGGAGCTGACACGGGCAAAGCTTCGTTTGCATCAGAGAGCTACGGTTGTCGTCGGCAGACCGTCTATCTTGCCGTTACACACGCCGGAAAATAATACTCGCGTTTGTCCCGCCAAACCCGAAGCTGTTGGACAGCACGCAATCCACCACACGGTCCTGCGTCTCCAGCGCCACCCGGTCAATCACGCTCTCCCGGCTTGGCTGCTCCAAATTCAGAGTTGGCGGCGCCACCCGATCGCGTATGGCCAACAACGAAAAAATCGACTCCACCGCGCCCGCCGCCCCAAGCAAGTGCCCGGTCGCCGACTTTGTCGAAGACATCACCAGACCACGCGCGTCATCGCCAAAGAAACGCTCCACGGCCTCCAGTTCCAAATCGTCCCCCATAGGCGTGGACGTCCCATGCGCGTTAACGTATTGCACGTCGCCGGGCGCCAACCCACCATTCTTGAACGCCGCCCGCATCGCCCGGAACGCCCCGTCATGCCCATCGGCTGGTGCGGTTATATGATGCGCGTCGCCGGACAACCCATACCCCACAACCTCGCCGTAGACCTTGGCGCCCCGCGCGCGCGCATGCTCCAACTCCTCAAGCACCACCACCCCGGCGCCCTCGCCCATGACAAACCCATCGCGGTCCCGGTCCCAAGGCCGAGATGCCCGCGCCGGCTCGTCATTGAAAGCGGTGGAAAGCGCCCGGCTCGCCGCAAACCCGCCAATCCCCAGCTCACAAACCGCCGCCTCGGCGCCCCCAGCCACCATTACATCAGCATCGCCCAGCTTGATCAGCCGCATAGCGTCGCCGATCGCATGCACACCCGTAGCACACGCCGTCACCGCCGAATGGTTCGGCCCCTTGTACCCGTACTTTATGGATAAGTGCCCAGAAGCGAGATTGATCAGCGCCGAAGGAATGAAAAACGGCGAAAGCCGCTTCACCTTTCCCTCCAGCACCATCTTGCTGGCTTCGAATATCGTCTGCAGCCCGCCAATACCCGAGCCGATCATCACCCCGGTCGCTTCCCGCCCAGGCTCGTCCTGAGGCAGCCACCCAGAATCCTCAACCGCTTCGGTTGCCGCTACCAGAGCCAGATGGATAAACCGGTCCATCTTCTTCAGATCCTTTATCGGAATCCATTCCGCCAGCGTAAGCCCGCCCTCGGCCCGAGTCCCGGCCGGAACCTGCCCGGCAATCTTGGCCGGCAAGTCCGTCACATCGAAAGACTGTATCGCTCCTATCCCGGACTCACCCGCAATCAAGCGCTTCCAGACATGCTCTACGCCTACGCCCAGGGGCGAGGCGATCCCCATCCCGGTGACAACAACACGCCGGCCCGCAAAATCCATTACTGACCCTTCAGGCCGCTTTCTGCTTCTCGATGTAGTCGATCGCATCCTTCACGGTGCTGATCTTCTCGGCTGCATCCTCGGGTATCTCCACGCCGAACGCCTCTTCAAACGCCATAACCAGCTCAACCGTGTCCAAACTGTCCGCACCCAGGTCGTCGATGAACGACGCTTCCGGGGTCACCTTGCTCTCTTCCACGCCGAGATGCTCGACCACGATCTTCTTAACTTTATCCGCAACTTCACTCATCGTGTGTAACCCTCGGTTTGCGTTTATAACTTGATCAAAAGCCGTAACCACACACGGCTTCATGCCGCGCGCCGGGTGCAAGGCCGGCGGCAGTTGAAAGCGCGCTTAGCACGTCTGTTATGGCCCGCAAAGCCGCGCAAGGCCGTTCGAAGTCAGCACCGTGGCAGAACAATGACGACCCTCACAGCATCGCCATCCCGCCGTTCACATGCACCGTCGTCCCAGTAACCCACCCGGCCTCATCGGATGCCAGATACACCACGGCCGCCGCCACATCCTCCGGCCGCCCCATACGCCCCAGCGGAATCGCCTCCACCAGCCGGCTCCTCTGCGCATCCGCCAGCCCCGCCGTCATCGCCGTCTCCACGAACCCCGGCGCCACCAGATTAACCGTGATTCCCCGGCTGCCCACCTCCTGCGCCAGCGCCCGGCTCATCCCCGCCAGCCCCGCCTTCGCCGCCGCGTAATTCGCCTGCCCCGGATTGCCTGTGTGCCCCACCACGCTGGAGATCTGCACGATCCGCCCAACCCGTCGCTTCAGCATTCCCCGCAACGCCGCGCGGCAAAGCCGGAACGGCGCCCCCAGATCCACATCCAGCACGGACGCCCAGTCCTCGTCCTTCATGCGCAACGCCAGCATGTCCTTGGTAAACCCCGCGTTGTTCACCAAAATCCCCACCGGCCCCGCCGCCGCCTCTGCCGCCGCCATCAATCCATCCGCCGCGCCCGCCTCCCGCAAATCCGCCGCGCATACATGCGCCCGCTCGCCAAGTTCCCCCGCCAGTGCCTCCAGCGCCTCCAACCGCGTGCCGGACAGAACCACCGCCGCGCCTTGCCCATGCAACGTCCGCGCTATGGCCGCGCCTATCCCGCCGGAGGCGCCGGTCACCAAAGCTACGCGGCCAGTCAGGTCAAACATCGAAAATACCCTAAGAAAGGAAGCAGTTCTTTTTTGAAAAAAAGAACCAAAAAACTTTTACTACCTCGCATTTGCAACAGGCGGCACGCACCAGAACAAACCGAAGCATCCGCAGCCGCGCCAGAAGCAAAAGTCTTTGCTTCTTTTTTCAAAAAAGAACCCCTTGCTTCCTTAAAACCCCCTCAGCAAAGCCTCGATCTCCCCAGGCTTTCCAGCCGAAACCGCCTCAGCCTCCGGCAAAATCCGCTTGCTCAACCCAGCCAGAACCCGCCCAGCTCCCAGCTCAACAAACCGGTCCACCCCCATCCCCGCGCAAGCCAGCATGCTCTCCCGCCACCGCACTGTCCCGGTCACCTGGCTCACCAGCAGCCGCCGTATCTCGTCAGGATCGCTAACCTTCGCGGCCGTCACATTGGCCACCACCGGCACCGCAGGTGCGTGCATTTCCACGCCAGCCAGCGCCTCTTCCATCGCATCCGCCGCCGGCCGCATCAGCGCGCAGTGGAACGGTGCCGACACCGGCAGCAACATAGCCCGCTTCACCCCCCGCGCCTTTGCCACCTCGACCGCCCGCTCCACCGCCTCGCGATGACCGGAGATCACCACCTGCCCGCCGCCATTGTCATTGGCCGCCTGCACCACCTGCCGCACATCGGCCTGGCCCTCCCGCCGCCAAACCTCCGCCTCGGCGCAAATTTCCGCCGCCTGCCCCATCTCCACGCCCAGCAGCGCCGCCATCGCCCCAACACCAGGCGCCACCGCCGCCTGCATCGCCTCACCACGCCGGCGCAGCAGCCGCGCCGCCGGCGCCAGTCCCATCGCCCCGCTCGCTACCAGCGCGCTGTACTCCCCGAGCGAATGCCCGGCCACCAGCGCCGCCACCTCGCCCACCCGCACGCCGCCCTCGGCGGCCAGCACCCGCACCACCGCCACGCTCAGCGCCATCAGCGCCGGCTGCGCGTTCTGCGTCAGCGTCAGCGCCTCGATCGGCCCCTCGAACATCAGCTTGGACAGCCGCTGCCCCAGCACGTCGTCCACCTCGCCAAACACCTCCCGCGCAGCAGCAAACGCCGCCGCCAGGTCGCTGCCCATGCCAACCGATTGGCTACCCTGGCCAGGAAAGATAAAAGCCGTGACAGACATCAACGCACACCTGAGAAACCGGCCCGGCGTATCGCCCCCGACCCCACACCTGTCAAATAGCCGCCAATCCAAGGACCCGCCCCGATGCCGTCCCTGATCGAATCCCTCATCGGCAGCGGCATCGTCCGCCCGGACGAAAAACGCATTGTCCCGACCCGCCGCCCGATGCCGACCCGCCCGCGGGAGCTCTTCGACTTGTTCACGTCCCTAGGCGCCGAAGCCTCCTTGGCCAGCCTCTTCCAATCGACCCAGCTCCACGCGGCGGAACCCCGCGCCCTAACCTTCATCGCCCTCAACCGCTGGCCTAACGAGGCCGAGCTCGCTTCCTTGTCCACCCCCTACAACGCACAGACCCACCTTCGCGCCCTGCTCACCCGCGCCGAGTTCCGCGCCAGCCTCGTGCGCCGTATCTGCGACGCCTACCCCGAACGTCCACGCCTGTGCTTCGTCCGTATCCCCCGCTGCGCCGGCGCGCATTTCCTCACCATGGCCGACCAGATGCACCCGATCCTGCCGCCCGACCTCGCCAGCATGCGGCGCGACGGCAAACCCAGCTTCATCCCGGCTCTCGGCAGCTATCTCGGCCGCTTCACCCTCACCAAAACCATCATGCTGGTCCAGCCAACCTTGGCTCCGTTCGTGGAGGCCACCCTTGCGCCGGCAAATCCCGCCCTTGCCGAGGCCGGCCTGCAATGGAACCTGAACCCGCCCATCCGCCGCACCGGTGACCGCCTGTTCACCATCCTGCGTGAACCCGCCTCGCTCATCCTCAGCGAAGTCAACGCAACGCTGGACGCCCTGCTGCGGCCGGCAGAGGTCGACACGCCCGCCATCGCCGCCTGGCGCACCCGGCTACCGCAAAACCTCGCCACCGCGGACCAGGCCGGCCTGAAACACACCGCCCGGGAAATCCTCCGCCAGCTCCGCCTGCGCAACCCTATCTGCCACGCTTTGGCAGACGGCACCGCCGCCGGCGCCTTCAACGCCGTCCGCCTGCAGGATGTGGAGCTGGCAGACATGTCGCATTACCCGGACTGGACCAAATACACCTGGGACGTGGAGCCTGAACCTGCCGCAAACACCAGCACCCTCCACCTCACCCTGATCGACCTCAGTCCCTCGGAACGCGAACACCTCGACAGCCTCGTCGCCGAGGACCTGCGCTTCTACGCGCCGGTCAGGACCGCGCTCGATAAAATGGATGGCTTCAGGAATGCCGTCCAAGGGCGGGATCTCTAAGAAGCAAGCACCACCGTTTAAGAAGGACCAAAACTTTTCTTCTGCATCTGCAAAAGCCCGACATGTCCAGCCAAGCCAAAGCGGCCGAACAGCGGGATCAAGGTTCTTTAGCCCGGCGAACCTAAGTCTCGGAGCGAACACCTTCCGCGCTCAAAGCGCTGTTGCCAGGCGGCGGCCTTTCGGGCGTCGTCGATATCAGTTCCTCGGACGGCCGACCAATGATCGCGCGTTGAAAGTAGCCTCCGTGTCGGTCGAGGTGTTCGCTCCAAGACCTGAGTCCAGGTCCCTGATTTCAGAAGAGCCGCTTGCTCCTAAGCTTCGACCCGAACACGGGCGGCGGCCCGCCGCCCAAACACCAGACGCCGCACCACCCAAAGCAGCACCAGCGCAACCAGCCCGAATGGCACCCAAGGCAGCGCCGCAATCCCGAACGCCAGCGCGTCGGCCGTATTGCGCCGCAAACTATCCTGCGCCCCCGCAAGAACCTGCGTCACCGGATCCGGTGCCGGTTCTGCGGCCGGCCGCGCCGCGGTGAACGCCACGTCCACCTCCTCCGTGTCCACCCGCAACGACAACTCCCGTTGCCGCATCTGCGCCTCCTCCATTTGCGTCTGCGCCCGCGCGGTCTCCTCGGCCACCTTCACCTGGTCGCTCACGCTGATCGTCAGCCGCGCCCCCAGCACCTTCAGCGCCGCCAGGTAATCCGTCAGCTCGGCCACGCGCTGCGCCGCATCCGCCACCGGCTGTCCCAGATCATCGGCCGTGCTCGCCTGCTGGATCACCCGAACCACGCCCGGCGCCTCGCCTGGCAACGCCGCGGTCAACGCAGCTTGAAACCCGCCAACCTGGTCGTGCGGCAGCCGCACCTGCAGACTTGCCGATTCCACAGTCCCCACCCCACGCTGCGAATACACCATATGCGGCGACCCGACCTCGGCATGCAGCAATAGACAATGCAACGAAGCAGTGTTCAGGCACCTGTCCCGCGCCGCCTCGAAATGCGCCGCAAGAACGCCCGAAGGAAGTTCCAGCCCAATCTCGTGCGTGTAAGCCAGATGCAGCCCCGGCCCCGTCTGCGCCTTCACCAAAGGCAGGCCGCCGTTCAAACCGAGACCGCTACTTTGCGCGGCAGGCGCGGGCGGCGGCACACTCGTCTGGCGATCACACCCCGCCACCACCGACGCTATTGCCAGGCTAGCCAAAACGCGTATCGCAGCCATCAAGCCTCGCCCCCAACGTAGCCGCCCCATGGTGGCGGACCGCATGCACTCAGGCAATCATCCGTAACCGCCGCCTGGCCAAGGCCCTTGCCTTCCCACCCCACCCCCGCCAACCCTGCAAACAAAACCAAGGACCCGCCCGAAATGCCCGTCCCCGGCCTAAGCCCCTACGACCCGCAGAACATCTTCGCCCGTATCCTCCGCAACGAGATCCCCAGCCGCCGCATCTACTAAGACGAGTACGCCCTCGCCTTCCACGACATAAACCCCCAAGCTCCGATACACGTCCTGGTCATCCCCAAAACCCAGCACGTCTCGCTCGCCGACTTCGCAACCACTGCCCCACCCGAAACCGTCGCCGGCTTCTTTCGCGCAGTAGCCCTCGTCGCCCGCCAGCTCGAATTGGAAGACCCCGGCTACCGCATACTCGCCAACATGGGCCACCACGCCCACCAGGAAGTCCCTCACTTCCACGTCCACATCTTCGGCGGCGCCCCGCTGGGCGCCATGCTTCACCCGCCAAAACCGTAGCAGGAAACGGAGCCACCACCGCCCTGCTCGCCGTATCATCACTCGCGTTTGTTTCTTTCGGTCGCTGCAGAAAACCTGCCTGATGCTAATGGAGTAAGCAGCAGGCCTTCTTTTTCGAGAAAAAGAAGCAAAAAGCTTTCGTCTGCGCTGGCGCGGAACGTGGACGCGCGCGCTCCAACGGCACGCACCCGACAGAGGCAAGGTTTTGGTTCTGCTTAAAAGAAACTGCTTGCTTGCTTTCTCCGGGCAAGCGCGCCCATCAAACCCGCATGACGCTCCAAGACCTGCGCTACGTGGTCGCCCTAGCCGAACACGGCCATTTCGGCCGCGCCGCCGCCGCCTGTGACATCGCCCAGCCCACCCTCAGCACGCAGATCAAGAACCTGGAACTGCAGCTCGGCGTCACCCTGTTCGAACGCACAACCAAATCCGTCAGCACAACCGCCATCGGCGCCGAGATCGCCGCCCGCGCCCGCCATGTCCTCGAAGAAGTGGACGCCATCATAAGCGTCGGCCGCCACACCTCCGGCCCGCTGTCCGGCGATTTCAGCCTCGGCGTAATCCCCACCCTCGGCCCCTACATCCTGCCCTGGCTCGTCCCCGCCCTGAACAAAGACTACCCCGAACTCCGCCTGGTGCTGCGCGAAGACCTGACCGCTCCCCTGCTCGAACGCCTAGGCTCCCACCGCCTCGACGCCGCCCTTGTAGCCCTCCCCGCCCCGGACAACCGCATGGAGACGCTCCCCCTCTTCGACGAGCCGTTTTGGTTCGCCGAACCGAAAGGCCGCAAACCGAACGTTACGAAGATCATGAAAGAGGATGAACTGCGCGGACAACGGCTGTTGCTGCTGACGGAGGGCCACTGCCTGCGTGACCAGGCGCTGGCGATCTGCGGCACGGCCGGCCGTGAGGACGAAGGCGATTTCCGCGCCACCAGCCTGGAGACCATCCTGCAGATGGTGGCCACCGGCCTCGGAAGCACGCTCCTACCGGCAATGGCCTGCAGCGACGCCCGCGCCCGCTCGGTCACCACGCGTCCGCTGGAAGCCGGAATCGGCCGCCGTATCGGCCTGGTCTGGCGCCGCAGCTATCCCAGACGCCGGGACATCCACCTGTTGGCCAAGACCTTGCGCGAACACCTGCCGCCGGGTGTCAATCAAGTCTGAAAACAAGGCCTTCTTTTTTGAAAAAAAGAAGCAAAAAACTTTTGACTCCTCTGTCGCGCCGGATGGAAAGCTCCGCGACAGCACAGACAAAAGCTTTTTGCTTCTTTTTCTCGAAAAAGAAGGCCTTGCTTGCCTTCAAACCAAGTCATAGCCTCACTCAATCAATCCAGCACCAACAATCAATTTCACAACCGGCTGCACACTCGCTAATGTATCGGCGTGGAGTTCAGCAACACCAGGCCCGCCGTCCAGACGGCAGGGCCGGAAACGCCACAACAAAGGAGAGACACCATGGATGGAATGACCGATCCCGCAGCTTCGGGCGAGTGCCCCGTCGCCCACGGCGGCGCCCCGCAACGCCCCAAGACGTCGCGCCGCGGCAACCGTGACTGGTGGCCGACGCAGCTCAGCCTCAGCACGCTCAGCCAGCATTCGCCCCGCGCCAACCCGATGGGCGCCGAGTTCGATTATGCCGAAGCGTTCAAAACCCTCGACCTGAACGCCGTCATCGCTGACCTGACCGCACTGATGACCGACTCCAAGGACTGGTGGCCGGCCGATTTCGGGCATTACGGCGGCCTGTTTATCCGCATGGCCTGGCACAGCGCCGGCACTTACCGCACGATAGACGGCCGCGGCGGCGCAGGTGGTGGCCAGCAGCGTTTCGCCCCGCTCAACAGCTGGCCAGACAACGCGAACCTGGACAAGGCGCGCCGCCTGCTCTGGCCTATCAAGCAGAAATACGGTGACAGCCTGTCCTGGGCCGACCTCTTCGTCCTCACCGGCAACGTCGCCCTGGAATCGATGGGCTTCAAGACGTTCGGCTTCGCCGGCGGCCGTGCGGACACCTGGGAGCCCGAAGAGCTCTATTGGGGTCCCGAAGGCACTTGGCTCGGCGACGAACGCTACAGCGGCGAGCGCCAGCTCGAGAGCAACCTCGGCGCGGTGCAGATGGGCCTCATCTACGTCAACCCCGAAGGCCCCAACAGCAAGCCGGACCCGCTCGGCTCGGCGCACGACATACGCGTGACGTTCGCGCGCATGGCGATGAACGATGAGGAGACTGTGGCCCTCGTCGCCGGCGGCCACACCTTCGGCAAGACCCACGGCGCTGGTGACCCGTCCTTCGTCGGCCCAGAACCGGAAGCCGGTATCATCGAGGATCAGGGCCTGGGCTGGCGCAGCAGGCATGGCACCGGTCACGGTGCCGACGGCATCACCTCCGGCCTGGAAGTCACCTGGTCACAGACGCCCGTCCAGTGGAGCAACCACTACTTCGACAACCTGTTCAAGTACGAGTGGGAGCTGACCAAAAGCCCGGCCGGCGCCTGGCAGTGGCAGGCCAAGGACGCCCCCGCCGACATCCCGGACGCGCATGACCCCTCCAAAAAGCGCGTCCCCACCATGCTCACCTCCGACCTCGCCCTGCGCATGGACCCGGCCTACGAGAAGATCTCGCGCCGTTTCTACGAAAACCCGGACCAGTTCGCGGACGCCTTTGCCCGCGCCTGGTTCAAGCTCACGCACCGCGACATGGGACCCATCCAGCGCTACCTCGGCCCGCTCGTGCCGAAGGAGACGCTGATCTGGCAGGACCCGATCCCCGCTCTGGACCATCCCACGGTAGGCGAGAACGAGATCGCGACGTTGAAGAGCCAGATCCTCGCCACCGGCCTCACCGTCGGTGAACTGGTGCGCACTGCCTGGGCGTCTGCCGCCACGTTCCGCTACTCGGACAAGCGCGGCGGTGCCAACGGCGCACGCATCCGCCTCGCCCCGCAGAAGGACTGGCAGGTCAACAACCCTGCTGAGCTGAGCAAGGTTCTGCAGCAGCTCGAGTCCGTGCAGCAGGCGTTCAACAGCTCGGCCACCGGCGGCAAGAAGGTCTCGCTAGCAGACCTGATCGTCCTCGGCGGCTGCGCAGCGGTCGAACATGCGGCCAAGGAAGCCGGCACCGAAATAAAGGTTCCGTTCATCCCCGGCCGCATGGATGCGACCCAGGAGCAGACGGACGCCGTCTCCTTCGCCCCGCTGGAGCCCACAGCCGACGCCTTCCGCAATCACTACGAAGGCGCCCAGTTCATGGCCCCGGAAGAAGCGATGGTGGACAAGGCCGAGCTGCTGCGCCTCTCCGGCCCGGAGATGACAGTCCTGCTCGGCGGCCTGCGCGTGCTCGGCGCCAATTCCGGCGCTTCCAAGCACGGCGCCTTCACCCACCAGCCCGGCAAGCTGACGAACGACTTTTTCGTCAACCTGCTCGCTATGGACACGGAGTGGCAGCCCACCGACTCCGACAACGCGTATGAGGGCCGCGACCGCAACACCAAAGAGGCCAAGTGGACCGCCACACGCGTGGACCTGATCTTCGGCTCACACTCGCAATTGCGGGCACTCTCCGAAGTCTACGCCTCGTCGGGCAACAAGCAGAAGTTCGTGCGCGACTTCGTTGCTGCCTGGAATAAGGTCATGAGCGCCGATCGTTACGACCGTATGTGACTTGAGGCACCCGCGCCCGGTAACGGGCGCGGGTGTAAGAAAAATCAACACCTTCTTTTTTGAAAAAAGGAGCAAAACTTTTATTACCTGGGCTGGACTGCGGATTTACCCGCGTCCAGCCCTTATCTTGTTGTTGCAAGCACTTGCGAAGCACCCAGAAGTCACAAAACCTGGCAGTGCCAGTGAGAATGAATCCCCAACCTACGCCTGCGGCGTAAAATCGATCACCCCCGCAAACCCCTCCTCCGTCCCAAACCCCAGCCACCCGCCAGACGGCGCCCAAGCCAGCGCGCTAACCGGCCCATGGCCGCCTCCCGCCACGCGCAGCACCCGCTTGCCCGCAATATCGGCCAGCAACACCGTCCCATCCGCATACCCAGCCGCCACCACCTCATCGCTCGGATGACAAGCCACCCGCGTACAGATCACGTTCTCGATCTGCGCCAGCTCCAAAGGCGGCTTGCCCATCGGCCCGCCGCCGAAAAACGGCCAAAGCACGATCGTATCGGCGCCAGAACTCGCCAGCCACTTCCCGCTTTTCGTGAACCCGATCGACTCAGGCTTGGCCGGATACCCGCTCATCCGCATGTCGTGCCCGTCCGGCAGCCGCCACCCATGCAGCGAATTTTCCTGCATCGCACTCACCACCGCCTCGGCCGCCGGATGCACCGCCACCCCGATGTGGCTCCCCTTCCACTCCAGCCGCCGCGGCGTCCCCCCGCTGCTGTTCACGAACCAGACGGACGCCCCGTTGTAATGCGAGGCCGCCACCCGCTTGCCCCGCCCATCAAACGCAATTCCCGTCACCGTCGAAGGATGCTCCAGGGACTTCATCTTCGCCCCACCCGCCGAAAACAGATGCACGAACTTCCCCGCCGAACACGCCACCACCCCGCTCTTGCCATCCCAGAACGAGGCCACCTGCTCCACCCACTTCCCCCCAAACGCCCCTATCTCGCCCACCGCCGCATCCGCACCCAACCGCACGAACCGCCCGTCATCCCCCCCGCAAATAAACCCGCCCACAGCCGCATCGGCCGCCAACCCCAACACCCCGCCATCACAAACCTCAACCCGCCGCCAATCTTCACCCCCCAATGCCAGAACCCGAACCGACCCATCCCCCAACCCAAACGCCGCCTGCGAACTCCCCCGATCGAACGCCGCCGCAACCACGAACGCATCAAACGACTGGGAAACCCCCCGCGTCTCCAGCAGCAACGCCGCGGAGTCAGCCTCGCTCACGCCGCCACCTGGCAAGCCTCGAACCCCCGCCGCAACTGCGGCCGGTTCAAGTCCCGCCCGATAAACACCAGCTTGGATTTCCGCGCCGAGCCCTCCGGCCAAGGCCCGATGAAATCCCCATCAGCAATCATGTGCACCGCCTGAAACGCAAACCGCCGCGCCTCCCCAGGATGCGCCAGTATCCCCTTCGTCCGCAGCAGATCCTGCCCCTTCTCCTGCAGCAAAGTCCCCATCCACTGCTGGAACTTGTGCGGATCCACATCGCGCGAAACCTCGAAACTGACGCTATTCACCCCCTCGCTATGGCTATGCGACTCAGCCTCCAGGAACGCCGGATCCACATCCAGTATCCGCGACAGATCGAACGCCCCGATATCGAGGATATCCGTCACCGGAACATCGCTGCGCGTCGCCCGATGTATCCGCGCAAACCGGTTGATCGCCCGTATCCGCCCCTCAACCGCCTCCAGCTCGTCGCCAGAAACCAGATCCAGCTTGTTCAGGACAATAACATCGGCAAACGCAATCTGCGCCGCCGCCTCCTCGCTATCGGCCAGCCGCGCCGGCAAGTTCTTCGCATCCACCACCGTCACGATAGCGTCCAGCCGCGCCTTCGCTCGCACGCCCTCATCGACGAAAAACGTCTGCGCCACCGGCGCCGGATTGGCCAACCCCGTCGTCTCGATGATGATTCCGTCGAACTTCTTTGCCCGCTTCATCAACCCGCCGACAATCCGGATCAGATCGCCGCGCACCGTGCAGCAAATGCAGCCGTTGTTCATCTCGAACACTTCCTCGTCAGCATCCACCACCAGATCGTTATCCACCCCCAGCTCGCCAAACTCGTTGATCACCACGGCATACTTCCGCCCATGCTCCTGCGTGAGGATGCGGTTCAGCAACGTGGTCTTACCGGCGCCCAGAAAGCCGGTCAGGACAGTTACGGGAACGCGGGCGTCAGTGGACATCGGAAAACTCCAGTAAAGAAGGCAAGCAGTCCTTTTTTGAAAAAAAGGACCAAAAAACTTTTGCAACCCCGCATTTGCAGCAGCCGCTCACTTTTGGCGAGCACCCGCTTCGTAGCGTCCAAAGTAAAAAAGTCTTGGCTTCTTGTTTGAAAAACGAGGGTCTTGCTTTCTTCAATGGGCACCGCCCACCACCCCATCAATACCCCGCCCGCAACCCAGCCAACCGCTCCCGCGCCAACCCCGCATCGAACAACCGCGCCCGCGCCGCCCCCGCCCTCACCATGCGCTCGCGCAACGCCGCATCCCCCGCAACACGCAATAGCGCCGCTTCCAGCGCCCCGTCCTCGTCCGGCCCCGCGTAAACCGCAGCGTCACCAGCGACTTCCGGCAACCCGCCACGATCGCTGCAGATCAACGCCGCCCCGCTCGCCATCGCCTCCAGCGCCGTCAGCCCGAACGGCTCCGCCCAACGGCTCGGCACAACCACAATCGCCGCCCTTGCCATCGCCGCCAGCACCGCGTCATGCGGCAGATAGCCCAACCGCTCCACCCCAGCCACCGCCACCGCCGGCGCCAGCGCCCTCTCGAACACGGTCACCGCGCTCCCCGCCCAGAACCGGTCCGCCCCTATCATCACCGCCCGCCATCCAGGCAGAAGCGGCAACACCGCCCCACAAGCCCGAACGAAGGCGTCCGCCCCCTTGTCGGCCACCACCCGCCCGACAAACAGGATCGTCCGCTCCCGCGCGCCCGCCCCCAACGCCACCGGCAGCTCCCCCGGCGCCAGCGCGTTCGGCAGCACCGCCGGCCGAACCGCCCCCGCCGCAACCCCCTCCAGAAACCGCCCGGCCAGATACTCGGAGACACAAACCACCCGCAACGCGCGCAGCAACGCCGTCCGCTCCCGTGCGAGCCTGGCGCCTCGCATCCCAAGCGGATCATTGTGCAGGAACAGCGCTACCCGCGCCTCAGGCAAAGCG
>CAXTJZ010000081.1:0-15114 GCA_964244695.1 uncultured Acetobacteraceae bacterium | reverse complement strand
TCTTTTTCGAGAAAAAGAAGCAAAAAGCTTTTGCGAGCGCTGTCGCGGAACGCTGCAGCCTGCGCATCAGCGACCCAAACCCGCTCAGAACAAGCGGCTTGTGACTTTTCCTTCCAAAGAAGGAATTGCTTGCCTTACCCTTTCTGGCGTGCCGCTGCGATCGCCGATTCAAGCGCCGTCTGATCAACCGCGCCAGGGATAAAATCGTCGCCCACGATCCAGACTGGCGTTCCCTCCACCTTTAACTCGTGGGCAAGCGCCAGGTTGGCGTCGATCTGGTGCGTCACAGATGCACTGCTCATATCGGTCGCAAGCCTGGCAGGGTCCAGGCCCAATGACCTCGCCGTGTCGCGTATCAGCGCGTCCGTCGGCTGGGCGGGGTTGCTCATGAGCGCCGTCTGCATCTTCTCGTAGCCGCCCTGGCGCTGCGCCGCGAGTATGGCGCGTGCCTCCATCACGCTGGCCGGGCCCAGGACGGGGATGTCCTTGTAGACCACCCGCAGCTTGGGGTCGTGCTGGATCAGAGCCTGTATGGCCGGCAGCATGCGGCGGCAATACGGGCAGCGCGGGTCATAGAACTCTACCAGGGTGACGTCGCCCTTCGGGTTGCCGGCGACCGGGTCGTTGGGCGCTGCGGTCAGCGCGTGCTCACTGGAGCTTATGCGCGCCTTGCTATCGGCCTCCTCATGCGCTTCGGCGTCGGCCCGCATCGCCACGACGGCGTCTCGCAGAATGGAAGGGTCCGTCTTCAAGGCGTCACGCACGATCTGGATGATCTGCTGGCGCTGCTCCGGCGTGAAGGCGGGATCGGCGGCGGCGGCGGCGCTGAACAGGAGGGCTGCGGTCAGCAGGAGGGCGCGGCGCATGGGGAGCCTCGTGATTTTCGGCGGGTTTAGCATCGCGGAGGAAGAAAGGAAGCAAGCAGTTCTTGTTTGAACCTCTGCCCCTGTCGCTGGTGATGCGGGCGTGGCCGCTTGGCGGTTACGTCGGGCGTTCTGTTTTCAAAAGAACCACTTCCTTGCCCCGCTACAGGATCACGTTTATGCCGACCCCACGTTTCCAGGGTGGAGTAGTAGCACCGGTGAGCACACGCGTGGGCGGCCGGACACGGCTAGGAATGGTGCTGGCCGTTGGCCTCTCTCTGCTGAGCGGCGGATGCGAGACCGTTCACAGCACGGTGCACAGCGTCAGCAAGACCCTGCTCGGCGGCCCGCTGGACCCCGGCGAGCACCTCAAGGGCTTCATCGGCGGCGTGACCGCGGACGAGCCGCTGGCCGCACTGGCGGCGCGCGAAGTGCTGGCGACCGGCGGCAACGCGGCGGACGCGGCGGTGACGCTGGGGTTCATGCTGTCGGCCACGCTGCCCTCCCGCGCCTCGCTGGGCGCCGGCGGCGCCTGCATCGCCTACCAGCCGGGCGCGGGCTCACCCGGCCACGGCATCCCGCAGGCGATCATGTTCACGCCGCGCGCACCCACCGTGAACGCGGGCGACCGGCCGGCCGCGGTGCCGATGCTGGCGCGCGGGCTCTATTTGCTGGCCGCCCAGTACGGGTCCAAGCCGTTCGGCTCCCTGATCGCGCCGGCGCGCCAGGCGGCCGACTCCGGTTTCTCCATTTCGCGTGCGCTGGCGCGCGACCTGGCGCAGGTGCAGGGCCCGCTGCTCGGTGACCCGAACGCGGCGGCGATCTTCGCCCCGGGCGGCCAGCCGCTCGGCGAAGGCGCGCGGCTGGTGCAGTCCGATCTGGGCGCCACGCTGAACCAGCTTGCCGTCGTGGGCGTCGGCGATTTGTACACCGGATTGATGTCGCAGCGTTTCGAGGAGGCGAGCCGGCTCGCCGGCGGGCCGGTCAGCGCAGGTGATTTGCGCCGCAGCGCGCCGATCCTGGCCGACCCCATCATCATACGCACGGGCGCCGACCAGGCCGCGTTCCTGCCGCCGCCGGCCGATGGCGGATTGGGCGCCGCGGCGGCCTACCTGGACTACCTCCGCACCAACACGGTGACGCAGTCGATGGCCGACGTGTCGATCGGCACGGTGGCCGCCTGGCGCTCCGGCCAGGCAGGGCGCGACCCACTGGCGCTGCTGCAGCACCCGCCCGCTTCCGGCACGCTACCCTCCCTGCCGGCCTCCACAAGCTTCGTCGTGATCGACCGGCGCGGCGACGCCGTCGCTTGCGCGATCACCATGGAGAACCTGTTCGGCACAGGGCGGGTGGCGCCCGGCATGGGGATCGTGCTGGGCGCCTCGCCTGCGGTGAAGCCGTCCGCGCTGCTGACAGCGGCGGTTGTTTGGAACAGCGGCCATGACGCGTTCCGTGCAGCGGCCGCGGCCTCCGGGCAGAACGCGGCCGCGGTGGCGGGCGCCATCGGCCTGGGGCAGGCGATCGTAGGCGACCTGCCGCCGCATGTGCCGGTGCCCGAGCCCGGCCGGGTGAACGCTATCGGGTGCCCGCAATATGTGCCTGGCGGGGAACAGAGCTGCCGGTTCTATTCGGACACGCGGAACGCCGGGCTTTCGGCAGGCGGTAGTTAGGGCAGGTTGGTTTCGCCTCTAGACGTAACATTGTAACCGCCGCCCAGGCAGCAGATCATACGGCGCCTTCCATCCGGGCAGCGCTGACACGCGCCCGTACCAGGCGGAAATCGCGGGATGGCTGGCGGCCAGGTCGTAGCCGCTTTCGTGGACCGGAAAGCAGAGGTAACCCGTCATGGAAAGGTCGGCCACGGTCGGGCGGTCCGCGGCGACAAAGGCGTGCTCGGCCACGTGGCGTTCCAGGATGTCGAGGAAGTCGTCCAGGCGCGCTTTCAGGTGAGCCAGGACTATCTGATTAGGCGAGGGCGTGAAAGCGCGCCGGTAGCGGTATTCGGCCATCACGGCGGAGAGCTTCTGGTTGTCCCAGAACAGCCAGCGCAGGATGTCGAACCGTTCGCGTTCGGTGATGGCGTGGAGCTGGCCGTAGGTATCGGCCAGGCGCAGCAGAATGGGTGCGGTCTGCGTCAGGAGATCCCCGTCCTGTTCCAGGACGGGGATCTCGCCCATCTCGTTGACCGTGCTGCGCCACTCGGGCGTGCGGGTGACGCCGGCGCCGAAATCGGTCCAGACCGGCTCGAAGCTTTGCCCGCACAGCGTGAGCATCAGGGCGAGCTTGTAGCTGTTTCCTGACTCGGGGAAGTAGTGCAGCCGATAGGTTGCCATGGGTTATTCCGGGTGATGTGGCCCCTGAACATGCTGCGGAGCGGGCCGGACTGTCCAATCCTGGCGTATCATTTACGGTTTCAAAACCTCATCCAACTGCAATGCCGTTGCTTTCGGGCTTCGGCAAAACGTCGCGTCTTCATTGCGTTTGAGGGCTGAGATGTGGAGCCGTTCTGCCTGTAGCAGCTCACAGGGCAGGGCGCGGCCTCGACTGGATACCAAGCTGCCGGCCGGCACCGTCATCTTCCTCGCACTTCTCGTGCTCAGCGTCGGCTTCGCGGCGCGTGGCATCCTGTTCTGCCATCAAAGACCAACCGTACTAGACGTGGCGCCCTCCGGCTCGCCGCCGCTGGCCGCTGGCGCCTTCGCGCTGCTCGGCCTGGCGCTGCTGATCGCGCTGGCGATGCGAGGAACCGATCGTGGTGCCTGGCCACGCGCGTCATGGCTGTATCGACTGCAGCGCCGTCTGGCTCTCAAGGGCCGCCCGGAATGAAGGAGCTATATGAGGCCGTTCGGGTGGCCTAGCTACGCGCGTGTCGGAGTTGACGTTGCGGTTCGCCACTGCAATGATTGCTTGCGAAAAAGCCAAGGGCTTCAAAAACATGAAGTTAGTACAGTCGTTGCGGCTCATCACGCAGGCTGCAGGCTTACTCGTCGTGTTGCCAACGTCCGTTGCTTGGGCCGCCGACTTCAGCACCGTTTATTCGTTCCAGGGTAATACTGATGGCAGCGAGCCGACAGCCCCGCTGGTGGCTGTCGCAGGCGTGCTCTACGGCACCACCGTTGCCGGCGGCGGTGCCGCTAACGCGGGCGTTGTCTACCAGATCACGCCGTCGGGCACCGAGAGCGTGCTGCACAGCTTCGGAGGCACCGGAGACGGCAAGTCGCCCTATGGAGGCTTGATCAACAACAGCGGCGTTCTGTTCGGCACCACCTACGAGGGAGGTGCCTCGGGTGCCGGCACGGTTTTCCGTTTGACGACGGCCGGCGAGGAGCAGGTGCTGAAATCGTTCGACAGCGGGCCAGAAGGCCAGAACCCGATTACCGGGCTGACTTTTTACAAAGGCGCCATATACGGCAGCAACTACTACGATGACGGTAGCACGAATTACGGAACTCTTTTCAAGTTCACCGGTCTGAAGTATAGTCATCTGCTCTACACGTTCGGCTATCCGACAGGCGCCTACCCGTTCGCGCCCCTTGTCGGCTGGAACGGCCTCCTCTACGGCACTACTTACTCCCATGGCGCGAACGGTGGCGGCATCGCGTTCAGCATCACACCCGATGGCGCCGAGACCGTGCTGCACTCGTTTGGTGCCGGGAATGACGGTGCATCCCCAATCGCCGGCCTGGTGAACGTCGCGGGCAACTTCTACGGTTCCACCCATAACGGCGGCACAGGCGGTTGCGGAACCATCTACCGATTGACTCCGGCGGGCATCGAGACGGTGCTCTACAACTTCACCTGCGGTCCCGATGGTGCGTACCCCATCGGGACCCTCGCCAACGTCGATGGCGTACTCTACGGCGTCGCACAGGGTGGCGGCGGCGCGAACAGCAGCGGGGTCGTCTTCAGCGTCACCCTGGCGGGCTCCGAAACCGTGTTGCACAGCTTCTCCGGCTACGCAGACGGCGATCGCCCGACCTCGAGCCTAGTATATTTCCGCGGTTCCCTCTGGGGGACCACTGTCGGCGGAGGGACGTATCAGAACGGCACGGTGTTCCACATCAATCCCTGAACTTCGCTTAACAATCCATCAACCGCACTGGATGCGATCCGCATCGGCCGATCCCCCCCACAACGCACTTCCTTCGCACCTCACCCTTAACCGGTCCGCTTCCGAAGCGGCCAGCTCAAGCTCGATGCCAGCTCTGCCGCCCGGCCTCCCTCCAGGCACCACCGTAAATGCCTACGATCTCTCCTACCCCGCCTCCGCCGCCGCCACATCCAGCAGACGCTCGATCACCTCCGGCTCCTGCGCCCCCGCAATCGCGTGGCACCCCGACACGACGAAGCACGGTACCCCGTTGATCCCCAGCCGGTGCGCGCGCAGGTTTTCCGCATGTACGCCGTCGACTTCCGCGCTGCTCGCCAGGAAACTGCGCGCCGCAGCGGCGCGCAGGCCGCAGCTTGCGGCGATTGCGGTCAGCACCGTGATGTCGCCGATGTCCCGCCCATCGGTGAAGTGGGCCGCTAGCACGGCCTCCACCACTTCGTCAGCGCGGCCGAAGCCGGCGGACCAGCGCACAAGTCGGTGGGCATCCACGCTCGAGGGTGTGCGGCGTATGCGATCGAAGCGGAACATAACCCCTTCGGCGCGGCCGATCTCGGTGACCGAGGCATACATCCGGCGCGCGCGTTCCTCGCCGCCAAACTTGCGCAGCACGTAGTCGCCGCGCGACATGCCGCCGCGCGGCATGTCCGGGTTCAGGAGGAACGGCCGCCAGGTGATATCGACCAGCAGGTCCGGCCGGCGGGTTATTGTGCGGCGCAACCGGCGGATGCCAAGATAGCACCAGGGGCAGACAAGGTCGTGCACCACCTCGACAGCCAGGCGGGCTTTAGGGGGAGCGAGGATGTTCACACCGCCATGTTAGCGCCACATGGTCTGTGGGCCAGAAGTTTTCTGCAGTGCGGCCGGAGGTGAGTGTTTGATAGAGCTATACGACTTGGCGGGGCGCGATCCGGAGCTGCGCTTCAGCCCATATTGCTGGCGCGTGCGCCTGGCGATGGCCCACAAGGGATTGGAGCCGCAGACGGTGCCCTGGCGGTTCAGCGAGGCGGCCCTGCTGCCAGGCGCCCCGCATAACAGCCAGGTTCCGGTGATCGTGGATGGGGACGCCGTAGTGGCTGACTCTACCGCAATCGCCTACTATCTCGAGGAGAACTACACGAACGGGCCGAGCCTGTTCGGCGGCGGCGGCGGCGAGGCGCATGCCCGCTTCATCATCGCCTGGGCCGATACGGTACTGGCGCCGGCGCTGTCCCCGCTCGCCGCCTGGTATGTGTTCAGCCAGTTGCACCAGACGGACCAAGCCTATTTCCGTCAGTCACGCGAGGCGCGGTTGGGCATGACGCTTGAAGCCGCCCGGGATACTGCGCCGGGCCGGCTTGCGGGCGTGCGCGCCACGCTGGCGCCAATGCGCCGCATGCTTGCCGGCCAGCCATTCGCCGGCGGCGAGGAGCCGAGCTACGCGGACTATGCGCTGTTCGGGTGCTTCCAGTGGATGCGCTGCGTAAGCGTGCCGGACGTGCTGGAGGCGGGCGATCCCGTGGCGGTCTGGCGTGGGGTGATGCTGGAGCTGTTTGACGAGCTGGCCGGGCGGGCTGCGGTGGCCTGAAGAAAGCAAGCCAGAGTTCGCAACCGGATCGCCCTTGCATTTGCAGCAATTGAGACAACAAGATGCTGAGGCAGCGAGGTTTCACTTTTTTCAGGAAAGATGGCCTTGCCTGCTAAGCCTTCAGAAACCGCATGTGATTGCTCTCCAGCACCAGACAGGTAAGCGCCCCGCCCATAACCGCCCCGGTGTCTATCCCGATACGGTTCTTGCGCACCTCCGGCTCGCTGACCGGTGTGTGGCCGTGCACCACCACGAACGGGTGCTTGTCTTTGCTGGACAGGAAAGGCTCGCGTATCCATAGCAGGTCGTCCGGGCTCTGGCGGTATATCTTGCGGCCAGGCCGTATGCCGGCATGCACGAACAAGTAGCCGCCTTCCTGATGCGTCAGCGCGCGCGTCTTCAGCCATTGGCGATGCGCCAGCGGCAGCAGCGCGCTCCACTCGGCCGGGCCGGCTTCCGGCGGAACCCGGTAGCTTTCCAGCGTCTTCTCGCCGCCGTTCTCCACCCAGATCTCCGCGGCCCTGGTGTCGCCTGCCAGGGAGGCCAGCATCATCAGCTCGTGGTTGCCCTGCAGGTCCACGCGGCGAGTGACCGGCGGGGCCACGGTTCCGGTCAGCAGCCAGATAACGCCGGCGCTGTCCGGCCCGCGGTCGATGTAGTCGCCAAGATGGACCAGCACGCTTTCGGTGACGGGGTAGGTGGCGAGGTCGGCGTTGATAGCCCAGTGCAGGGCGACCAGCCTGTCCAGGCATCCGTGCACGTCACCAATGGCATAGACGCGCAAACCTGGCCGCAGGGTGGCGGGCGCTAACGATAGTTCAACCATGGTGGCGCCAGACTACACGGGATGTCTGCAAGCGGAAAATGGTGGGGCGTGGTGTTCGGCAGGGTGCCGGGATGTTGACCATGCAGCCCGGCAACGCCGTGGCCGCACACGGGCGCCCCGTGGCCGCGCCGCAGGGTGGCAATCCGGCCGCGAAGCTCCAGGGAGCGGAGCGCCAGCTTGCGGAAGCGGCCGGACGTGCGCTGCGCAACCCGGCCGGCAAGCTGGTGGTAGTGCTGCTTCTGTCGCGGCTTGCCGCGCCACGAGGCTACCACCTGCGCGTGGCGCGCGTGCTCCTGCAGGAATGCGCGCAGCGTTTTGCCGGTCAGGTGTTCGCCATGTCCAACCAGGACCTTGTCCTGCTGTGCGCTGACGGCAGGCCGGAGCAGGCGGCTGACCCGTATGCGCCCACCCGCCTGCCTGAAATGCTGGCGCGGCTGTTCGCCATCGATACGCCGGACGGCACTGATCTGACGGGGCTGTGGCGGCTGGAGGACGATCCTGCGTGCCTGGACGCCTATCTGGCGGCGCGTGTGGCGGCTTGCGCGCCGGCGCCGGAGATCGCCCCGCCTGGCCAGCCGGTCAGCCTGGCGGCTTTGCAGGAGATCATCGCGAAGGCCCCGCTGGCCGGATTGCTCGGGCAACAGACAGGCATGTCGCTGGCGGCGGACCGCAGCCTGACACTCGCGCGCCGGCTCGCACCCGCGTTCCAGGCCGTGGGCGTTCGCCTGGAGCGGCTGTGCCTGGACAGGCTCGTCAGCCACGCCGTGACCGACCCGTTCCTCTTCCGCCATTTCTCGTCCGTGCTGGATGCGCGGCTGACCGCAGTGCTGCGCGAGGATCTTGGCACGCGTGTCAGGCTGTTGCGGCAGCCAATGGCGCAGGGACTGCCCGTGCTGATCGAGCTCGGGCTGCGGGCGATCGTCTCGCCGGCTTTTGCAGCACTCGCCAAGCTGGCCGCCTCGTCCGGCCTGCGCCTCTGGATCGCCGTCTCGTTGCATGAAGCCGCCGCCGAACTGGACCTGCTGGAACACGCCCGCGGGCTGCTGAAGCTGACCGGGTGCAGGCTGGTGATCAATCGCGTGGAACCGGCAGCCTTGGGCCTCGCGCGGCTGGACGTGCTGCGCGCTGACCTGGTCGTGCTGACCTGGTCACCCGCCTTGCGACATGGCGAGCATGGGACAGGGCTGGCCAGGCTGTCCGACACGGCGGAGCTGGTGCTGACCGGCGTGGACGGGGAGCACGCACTCAGCTGGGGCCAGGCACATGGGATAGGCCTGTTCGCTGGCCCCTTCCTGGAGCAGGTGCAGGCCGCATTGCGCATGCAGCGCTGCCACAGCGCGTCCGCCTGCACGCTGACGCTATGTGGCGGACGCGCTGCGGCGCTTGGGCTGCCGGGGCGGGCGGGGTGTGGCAATCCGGCGCTTCTTGGGGCGGGTTGGTAGTGAAAAATGAAGCAAGCAGTCCTTTTTTGAAAAAAAGGACCAAAAAACTTTTGCTCCCTGTCGGGGGCTGGCTGGATGGACGCTCGTTACGCCGCAAACAGGAAACTTCCTGATGCTCGGGCGGGACGAGGCTGCGCTTCGGCAGATCCTCCAGCAGAGTGCGGCGGCCGGCGCCAGGCGGCGCGCCGTGGTGCTGCACACGAACTGCCTGCCGCCGGCCCTGGCGCGGCCGCATCATTTGCGCCTGGCGCGCGAGGCTGTCTCGCCGCTGGCCGGTGCCGACCGCGCCCAGATGTTCGAGCTTTCGCGGGGACAGGTGGCGATCGTGTGGCGCAACGGCGGTGACGCCGAGTTGGCCCAGGCGAGGGCGGCCCTGGGCCAGTTGCTGGCGGGCCAGCCTGTTGGCGCCGTGCCCGAAACCGGTGAACTCCTCGCGCTCTACGAGCTGCCGGAACAGGTGGGCTGGTTGCTTGACGAGATCAGCGAGGCGGAGGCGCCAGCCGGCCTCGCGGCGCCGCTGCCACCGCTCGATGCAGCCAGTCTGGCAACGCTGGAGGCCAGGCTGCAACAGGCGGACCTCTCGCGTTTTTCCCGCTGGCGGCCGGTGCTGCGGCTGGATGGGCAGGCCGGCTTGCCTGCCTGGGAGGAACGCTATTTCGCTGTGCCCGAGATTGCCGCCGAGCTTTGCCCTGAATGCGACCTGAAGGCGGAACCCTGGATGTTTTGCCGGCTGACCAGGACGCTGGATCGCCGCATGCTCGCCATGCTGGCCGCACCAAGGGAGCTGCGCGGCTGCGGCGCCTTTGCCATCAACCTGACGGTCGAGACCATCCTGTCTGCCGGCTTCATGGCGTTCGACGAAGCGCTTCCGCTCGCCTTGCGCAACGAGGTGGTCCTGTACGTCGCAAGTGCGGACCTGCTGGCCGACCTGGACGGCTTCACCTTCGCAAGGCGTTTCGCCCAGGCGCGCGGCTATCGTCTGGCGCTGGCCGACGCCAGCCTTGCGCTGGTGCATCTCCTCGACCTGGCAGCAGCAGGGCTGGATTATGTGCAGCTTGCGTGTTCGGCGGAACTGATGGCGGCGGTTGGCCAGGTGCGCGCTTGCGTGCCGGGTGGGACGGAGGTGGTGCTGCGCGCGCTGGACACGCCGGAGCAGGTAGGTTGGGCAAGGCGTTCGGGGTTCATGCTTGGGCGAGGCCGGGCAGTGAAGGAAAACCTTCTTTTTTGAAAAAAAGCAAAAAACCTTTGTCTGTCTTGCGTGCGTGTTGTTGAAGCGTCGGCGACAGCGCCAGCAAAAGTTTTTTGCTTCTTTTTTTCAAAAAAGAAGGCCTTCCTTGCTTTCACTCAACTCTCAACCAGTGCCGACTCAGCGCCCTCGCGAACCCCGGCCGCGTCCGTGCGATCCAGCAGGAAGCGCATCTTTTCGAGCACGGCCGCCAATGCTGCCGCCTGGTCACCCCCTTCGCAGATCTGCGCCGCGCTGAGCGCCAGGCGCAATCCGCCGAGGGCCGGGCCGCCGAGTTGCACCGGCTGGCCGATCTGGCACGGCAGGGAAGCTGGGCCTGGGCCGGCAGAGACATCGTCGTGCAGCGCCAGATAGAGGGAGCGCAGGCGGGCCGCATCCAGCCAACCATCCTGGCCGCGGACCATGAAGGTGAACACGCTTGCCCTGTCCGACCAGCCGAGGCCGCCGGGACGTGGGGCGGCCGCCAGGCGTAGGCGGGACTCCCGGCGCAGCGCCTGCCTGATCGACAAGCCAAGCCTGTCCAGACGCGCCCCGACTTCGTCTGCCTGCAGGTGACCGAATGCTGCCATGCTGTGCAGGGCGGCCGTCCAACGCAGGACAAGCCCGGGGCAGAGGCGGGATCCTATGCCGTCCGCAAGGCCGGCGTAGCAGGCAAGGCCGTTCGGCACGGCGCTCGCGGTAATGCTTTGCAGGCGGGCGCGCGGGAACAGTACGGCGCCGCAGAACCCGGGTGCCGCGAAGAATTTCGACCCCGTGACAAGCACAGGAAAGCCCTGTTGCAGATACCAGCGCACCAGTGCGGGTTCGATACGGGCCTGACAGGCGTCGACGACGATGTCCAGCGAGTGGCCGGACCGGCGGGCGAGGCGCAGGAGGGTGGGCCGATCGGGTGCAGTCAGGCCTGTCTTGGAGCCGTCTATCGCGTGCAGGACGACACGCCCGGCCGGCAGGGCAGCGGATATCGCTGCCTCGCAAGCGGCGGCGACTTCCTGGGGGCTGCAAGGGACACCGGTCTCATCGCGCAGCGCGACCGTGACCAGGCGCGGCATGTGACGCAGGCCGTCCAGGACGCCGCCTTTTGGCACGGCTTGGCCGGACGGGGTGCAGGTGGAGAAATGGCGGCCCTGGACAGCATCCGGCACACCGCTGCCCGTCTCGGCGGGGCTGACGAGGATCCTGGTGAGCGGGGCGTCCGCATGTTCCGCGGCGAGCAGGCCGGTCACGATCAGGGCGGCGTCTGTGCCGGAGGCGGCCAGTATCGCGACGGCCACGTCCGAGACGGTGAAGTGGGCCAGGATCTGCGCGGCCGCGTCTGCGCTGGCTTCCGCCAAAGCGGCGTCGGGGCCTGATGCGAGCGCGGCTTCGATCAACACGCGGCGGCGCCGTTCGGCAGCCTGGAACTGCGCTTCAGACAGGCTGGAGGCGGTGCAGGACGCGAACCCGATCACCTCCGGCCTGGGCCAGGGCGCGCAGCCGTAACGGTTCAGCCCTGTATTAGGATCAAGCGTCAGGCGGTCGTCCCCGCCACTGGCAAGCAGGGCTTCGACGGCCAACGCCAGCGGCCACGCACTGGCAGTTAGGCAAAGATCAGCCCGACCAAGCGACTCCTCGTTCGCCAACAAGCCAAGTGCGCGCGACGCCGGCAGCAGCGCAGCCTGGTCAGGTTTGCTGTCTCGGAACGGAGCAAGCTGGTCTGGAGACTGGTCTGCGTCCGGTGCCGCCGGCTGGCTTGCTGCGATGCGCGCCGCGAGCACCTTGGCAGCAGGAGGCGTGATACCCGGCAAGGCGATCAGCCAGGCGTGTTCGAAATGGTAGCGGCGCCAGAAGTCCGTCAGATGGGTGGAGTCATGACCAGGGAGCGAGCTCGCCAAATCAGGCGCGGAGACAAGCGATGCGAGCGCAGGGTAGACAGGATGCGTTGGGAATGAGGTAACCACGCGCGGCTGCAGTGGCATCGCAGTCCTATTCCGATAGTGGCCGATCGACATGGCGACCGCCTCTACCGGACCTATCGCAATCCGCAAAGACGTTTGCTTGACGGACGGGTCCTGTCCCCCGCACCGCGACGGCGGATCGCGGCTAAGAGCCGCAATCGTGTCGCCCTGTGGCCACGCAATCCTGCAGGGCGCTGGCCGAACTTAGCCGGTGAACCAGCCAGAGGCTGCCAGCCAGCAGGACGGCAATCAACAAGATGGCAAACACCCGTCCTCGCGAACTCTCTGGAGGCGGTGTCTCGTCCATTGCGTGATCCTTGCAAATACGGCGCGGCATCTCTGCCGCGCCGTCCACTCAGAACGGTCTAATGATGGAAGCCAAAGCCGCCGCCATGGCCGCCGCCGCCGCCGCCATGGAATCCACCGCCCCAATGGCCACCGCCGCCAAAGCCGCGCCCGCCGTAACCGCCCCAACCGTGGTTATAGAAACCGCCATAGCCGCCGCGATAGAACCCGCCGCCCCAGCCGCCCACGAACACGCCGGTCCCAAGGTAGCCCGGATAGCCGTACCCATAGCCGTAGCCGCCATACGGATAGCCGCCATAGCCGTAACCACCACCGTAACCATAGCCGCCATACGGGTAGGCGTAGCAGCCGCCAAGCACCGTCGTTGCCAGCAATGCGGCCGGCAAAACTGCCCGCCGCAAGATACGTCCGATCATCGCAAAACCTCTCTTTGTCTGCCATCAAGGCCAGCCGAACTCATGATGCTAGATTAGGCGCAAGCTGCCTCAAGTCAGCGGCAAAACCATGTGCTTCGGTGCGATGTCACACTATGTCACGGCGGCAACTGACCATCGTTACCTCGCGTTACCCGGGCCGTCGCGATCCCGCCATGTTCGTAATGTTAAGTGGGGAACAGGCGGTCTTGCCTGGTAGATGGAGTGTCTTGCATGCGTTCTCACACCCGGCTGATGCGTCTCAGCATGTGGCTGGCAACAACCAGCCTGAGCCTCACGGCCAGCCTGCCCGCTTTGGCCCAGCCTGCCCCGCCTGGCGACGAGCAGCCGGGCGCCGACCAGGCCGGCGATGCGAACACCGATCCGCCCGCCCTGGCCGGCCGGGTCGCCACGCTCACCGGATCCGTCTCCTTCCACTCCGCCGGCGAGACGCAATGGAGCCCGGCGACGCTGAACTATCCGGTGACCAACGGCGAGGCGTTCTGGACCGAGCCCTCGGCGCAGGCGAGCCTGGAGATCGCCGACGACCGTGTGGTCCTGGCCAGCTCCACCGAGCTGGACGTGACCGAGCTGGACCAGGCGCAGTTCACCACCACGGCCGCGCAAGGAGCGATGTTCCTGCAGCTCAACAGCCTGCCGCAGGGCCAGAATGTCACGATCAACACCCCACGTGGCGCCGTGCAAATCACCGCCGTAGGCCGCTACGAGATCGTCGCCGGCGACACGAACGACGCGACCATGGTGACGGTGGTGGAGGGTGCCGCGCATGTAGCGGGCGCCAACCTGTCGCTCGACATAGGACCGCAGCAGACCGCCACGATTGGCGGCACCGACACGCTGCAGGGTTCGGTGGGCGCGATACAGACGGACGCGTTCCTGCAGGGCCTGCTGCGCGCGCCGGCAAGGCGCAGCTTTGCCGCCGGCGTGCCGGCGCAGGTGCAGTACATGACGGGCGCCGCCGACCTGCAGACCTACGGCAGCTTCACGCAGACCCAGCAATACGGCCAGGTGTGGTACCCGCAGAGCGTGCCGGCAAACTGGGCGCCGTATCGCGACGGCCATTGGTCCTACGTGCATCCCTGGGGCTGGACGTGGGTGGACAACGCCCGCTGGGGCTTCGCGCCGTTCCATTACGGCCGCTGGGTGCAGGTGGAGAACCGCTGGGGCTGGGTGCCCGGCGAGCCACAGGAAAATGTGAGCGTCGGCTCGCCCTACCCGGTGTATTCGCCTGCGCTGGTAACATTCCTTAACGTGGGCGGCGCGGCGCTTGCCGGTGCCTCCATCAACTTCGCCGTCGGCGGCTACGCCCCGGCCTGGATACCGCTCGGGCCGCGCGAGCCGTACTATCCCTGGTATCACTGCCAGCCGAACTACTTCGCGCGGCTGAACACGCCCTACGGCGTGCCGGAGACGATCATCCGGCGCGGGCCGACCTACATCAACAACACGACCATCAACAACCGCAACGTGTTCATCAACGAGCGCGCGGCGACGGTCGTGCCGGAATCGGCCTTTGCCGCCGGCCGGCCGATCGAGGGGGTATACCGGCCGCTGCCGGCGGCCGCCCTGGTGAATGCACGCCCGTTCGTCGGCCGCCTGGCCGTGGTGCCGACGGCACAGACACCCAACCTGCCGCGTGAAGCCGCCCGCCGCTTCAACATCGCGGCACCCGCCGCGCCGCTTCGGGTGATGGCAGGCCCGCGCATCGTGCCGGAAGCCGATCTGCGCCGCGGCGCGCCGCCGGCGCTGCGCCGCGCCGCGTTGCCGCCGAGCGTGCACGCCGTACCCGCAGCCCAGGTGGGCCGCGGTGAGCACGGCGTGGAACCCGGAGCCCTGCCAGCGCAGCGCGGAGTGGAAGGCCGCCCCGGCCAGCCGGCACCGCTCCGTGGGACCGAAGCGCGCCCTGGCGAGCCGGCTGCAGGGCCGCGCACGCAGGGCGGATTGCCGGCGCTACGCAGCCCCGGCGCCGGCCGCCCGGATGCGCGCCTGGGCAGCCGCCCGGACCAGCCGCTCGGCCGCCCTGAGTTGCGCGCGCCGGGCGAGACGGCCCGCACGCCGCAGGGCACGACGCCGGAAGGCGCTCGCCCCGGGGCCCAGGCCCGTCCGGACGCACGCGAAGAGACGCGCCCCGGCGCCACGCCCGCCTTGCGCGGCCAGGAGGGCCGTCCGGCTGAACAGCGGCCGGAAACGCGAGCCGGGGAGCGCCCCGGCGCCACGCCGGCATTGCGTGGCCAGGAGGCCCGCCCGGCCGAACCGGCGCGCCCGGAAGCAGGCGTTCCTACCCGCGCGGCCCGGCCGAACGCGGTAGAGCCGCGGGCCGTGGTGCCGCCAGCCCACGTCGAGCCGCGGCCGGCGGAGCCCGCGCCACGGCGCGCCGAGACGCCGCGC
>CAXTJZ010000080.1:0-15367 GCA_964244695.1 uncultured Acetobacteraceae bacterium | reverse complement strand
GCGGGAGTCAAAAGTTTTTTGCTTCTTTTTTTCAAAAAAGAAGGCCTTCCTTGCTCACTTGACCGCCTCCTCGGCTCAGATAATCCGCCAGCCGCAAAGCCAGCGCCACCACCGTAAGCGTCGGATTTGCCTGACCAGACGTCGTGAAAACCGCACTCCCCGCCACGAAGAGATTTGCCATCCCATGGACCCGGCAATCACCATCCACCACGCCCGTGCGCGCGTCGGCCGACATGCGCGCGGTGCCGATATGGTGCCCGCCATAGGCGCCGTCCTGCAGGGCCGCCAGTTCCACCTCGGCCGGGTCATACGCAAGGCTGCCAGCCCCACACTGGGCCAGTTGCGCGGCAAGTGCTGCGAGTCCAGCGCGTATCGTGTGCATGTCCAGCGCGGTGTAGCGCCAGTCCACCAGCACGCGCGGCAGCCCCAGCGCATCGGTGTCGTGCGAAAGGCTCACCCGGCTCAGCGGGTTCGGCTCCTGCTCGGCATGGAAATCCAGGCTGTACCCCTTGCCCCGCGGTGCCACGATCACGCTCGGATACTTGCGCGCGGCCAGCGTGCGATACCGCAACCAGTGCAGCAGGAAGCCGGCAGTACCCCGCGCATCGCCGGCAACATTGCGCGCATGCGCCAGCCAGGCGGCGGCCGGAAGCCGCACCCCGCCATGCAGGCGCTTGCCGTATTCATGGCTGATGAACGGCTTGGCAAAATACAAGGCAGACAGCGCACCCGTGCGGTGCGACGCATCCGGTATGCGCGGATGATGCAGCCGCGCCACGAAGTTGCCGGTGCGCAGCCGCCGTTGCGCAGCCGCCGTAAGCGCCAGCCGCCGCCGGCAATACACGCCGTCATCGGACACATCGTAGCCGTGCCACGCCGCCGACGCCGGCGTCAGCGTGCCGATGGTGCCCGCGACATGGCACATGTAATGCCGCCCAACCTGGCCGTGCGCGTTGCCGATCCCGTCCGGATGATCGTCGCGCGAAGCCAGCAGAAGCCGCGGCACCTCCAGCCCGCCCACCGCCAGCACCACCTGCCTTGCGCGCACGGTGAAACGCCGCGCGCCAGGCCCCGCCACCACCAGCCTGTCAACCGCGCGCCCGTCCGCGGCGGTGCGCAGCGCCACCACGCTCGCATGCAGAAGCACGCGCACGCTGCCGCTCAACGCCAGCCGCGCACGGTAGCGAGCGGCGAAATCGGTAGGTATGCTGAACCGCTCCAGCGTGTCCGCGCTGAAATCCGCACCGGAAAATCCGGCAAGCATCGGCCGCAACCCGGCAGGAAACGCGTCGGCCGCCGTGTAGGCAAACCGCCCAGCCTCGCACAGCACGTTCGCCTGCCCATACCAGGGCGCCAGCTCGCCCAACCCGATCGGCCAGGTACCGCCCCCAACCCAGGGCCGCGCCTCGAAGTCGATCGCGTCGAACGGCACGCAGCGCCCGCCCCAGATCGCCGTGGACCCGCCAAACCCGCGCCGCCTGTAGGTGTCCGTCGGCGAGTGCAGCAGCGTGTCCGCCACCCCTCCCTTGTAGAACGCCTGGGACGCCGCCTCGAACCCCGCGCCCCCACCTTCCAGCAGCAGCACCGACAAGCCGCAATCCATCAACCCCAGTGCCAGGCTTATTCCCGCCGCCCCCGAGCCCACGATGCAGATGTCCGCCGCGAGCACCGCGCCGTCCTCCACCTCTTCCGCATCGCCGATCATCCCTGCGCCGTGAACCAGGCAGCCGCCTCCGCCAGCCCCGCCACATCGTCGCTGCGCGCAAAGCCGAGCCCGTCGACCCGCGCCGGATCGAGCCGTATCTGCCGGGCGAACAGCGCCAGCAGCGAGGCCGGCACAGGCTCCGGCAGCCGACCCGGCGCCAGTCCGGCGCGCCCCGCCACCAGCTTGGCAACCTGCAAAGGTGCCGCCAGCACGCGCCGTTCCAAAGCCAGCCGGCGCGCGCCGATGCGCCGCAGCGGCACCGCGCCTATCGCCAGAGCCAGGCGCGCAAACACCGCGTTCCAACGCGGCGGCTCACGCGCCCCCAGGTTGAACACCCCGCCAGGCGTCTCCAGGCAAGCCACGGCCGCCGCTGCCACGTCGCGCACGTGCACCAGGTTGCAGAACCCGTCGCCCGCCGCGCCCAGGTCGCCCAGCCGCCCGGCCCGCAACAGCCGGCACAGCCGCCCCGCCCATTGCTGGTCGCCAGGCCCATACACAATCCCCGGCCGCAGCACGGAGACGCGGCCGCCCGACGCGGCGAAGCCCCGCAACGCCGCCTCGCAGGCGATCTTGCCTGCCGCGTAGGCGCTGCCCGCCGCCTCCAGCGCCCGGTCCTCATGGACCACGCCTTCCGCCGCCCCATACACCGCCATGGAGCTCAGATGCACGATCTGCCGCCCCGCCGCCGCCGCACACAAATTTTCCGTCACGCGCTGCATGGAAGCGGCACTGCCGGCGGCGGCGTTCACCACGGCCGACATGCCCGCGCAGGCGGCCTCCAGACTGGCCCGGTCCGTGGCGTCGCACACACGATGCGCCACACCGCGCACGGGCCGCCTGGAAGCGGCCACGGCGCCCTCCCCCAAAGCCGCCATGATCGCCTGGCCGATGAAGCCGCCGCCGCCGAGGACCAAGACTGCGCGCGTCATGAGGAAGCGAAGAAAGCAAGCAGTCCTTTTTTGAAAAAAAGGACCAAAAAACTTCTGCTCCCTGTCGGCGGCTGATCGGAACAGCCGCCGACAGGGAGCAAAAGTTTTTTGCTTCTTTTTTTCAAAAAAGAAGGCCTTCCTTCCTTCAACGCATCAAAATACACCCCAAGCAGCCGCCCAGCCGCCACCTCCGCCTCCAATTGCGCTCCAAACACCCCGAACCCCGCCTGCGCAACCCGCCCCGCCAGCGCCGCATCATCCAGCAACCAGCCGATAGCGCCCGCCAGCGCCGCCACGTCCCCCGGCTGCACCAGCAGCGCATCCACCCCATCGGTCAGGAACTCCGGCACCGCACCGACAGGCGTGGTGATCACCGGCACTCGCCAGGACAGCGCCTCTATCACCGCAACCGGCAGCGCCTCGTGATGGGACGGCAACACCAGCATGTCCGCCTGCGCGAGCAGCGCAGCCGCCTGCTCCCGGCTCGCCCAGCCAGGCAGGTCCACCCGCCCCGTCAGCCCAAGCCCATCGCGCAGCCCCACCATGCGCGCCACCTCGCCGTCGCCGGCAATCGTCGCCCGCCACGCGCGCGCGCCCAGCACCGGCGTCGCCAGCGCGGCAAGCAGTTCCGGCACCCCCTTCCTGTCGCCGATCCGGCCAAGGAACAGGATGCGCGGCGGTCCTTCAGCACGCGCAGGCCGCTCCGACGGCCGTGGCACCCCGTTCAGCACGATCACCACGCGGCCGGCATCGATCCGCATCGCGCCGACCAGGAAATCCCGCCAGCCCTCGCCCAGCACGATCACCCGGGACGCCCGCCGCAGCACGAACCCCAGGCCGCATTGCGCCGCCGGGTGCATCCTGCCGTGAAACGCGGCGAAATCCGCCCCATGCATGTGAACCACGAACGGCACGCCCAGCAGGCCCGCCACCCCACACAGCACCGCCTTGCGCACCACGCTGCCGCGCGTGGTCATGTGCGCGTGCACCAGGTCCGCCCCCCCGGCCGCGCACAACCCCCCCAGCCGCGCCAGCACAGCCAGGAAACGCGCCGCTCCCGCCGCGCGCCCGCCCGCGCCACGCGTGTCGAACACGGTCACATCCGGGCCATCTGCCCGCTTGCCCCAGGCCTCCAGCATGTAACCCATCAGCGTGCCCACGCCGCCGGAGACGTGGCCCAGGCCGCCACCTGCCAGCACGGCAACCCTGAGTTGATCTTTGCTCTTTCGCATCGCGCGCGATCATGTCACGTAACGAATGTGTCGCGCTACAGGCGTATTCAGGCAGTAAGCAAGGAAGGCCTTCTTTTTTGAAAAAAAGAAGCAAAAAACTTTTACTACCTCAGGGCACGCTGCTTGGCTTGCAGGCGCTTCGGGCGGTTGCCTGCCTTATGGTCGTTGCGTTCCATACCCTGGAAGCCGCAGCACCGCGTTCCGGCCTTGCCTGGCCTAACGGGTCCGCCGGGGTGGACCTGTTCTTCGTCATCAGCGGCTTCGTCATGTTCACCTCTTCGCGCCGGCTCGCCACGCGCCCTGACGGCTGGCGCGTCTTCCTGCAGCGCCGTCTCGAGCGCATCGTCCCGCTCTACTGGCTGCTCACCGCCGCCAAGGCCCTGATCACCCTGGCCGCCCCAGGCCTGGCCCCCACCACACGCCCTACCGCCTGGAACCTCGCCGCCTCCTTCCTCTTCATCCCGGCCCGCGACGCCGCCGGAATCGTCCGCCCCGTGCTGCCCGTCGGCTGGACGCTGACCTACGAGATGCTGTTCTACGCCCTCTTCGCCGCCAGCCTGGCACTGCGCCGCAGCCCGCTCGCCATCCTGCTGCCCGTGCTGCTGCCCCTCGGCCTGGCCGGCTTCTGGCGCGCCCCCGACTGGCCGGCGATCCTGTCGCTGGCCAACGGCCTGGTCCTGGAACTCTGCGCCGGCGTGGCCCTCGCACAAACCATGGCCGCCTTCCGGCACCCGAACCAGCGTACCGCCACCTGCATGCTGGCACTCGGCCTGGCGTTGCTCCTCCTGGTCCCCTCCGCCGGCCCGTGGCGCTTCCTGGCCTGGGGCGCCCCCGCCTTGCTCGTGGTGGCCGCCACCGTAGCGCTGGAGCAGCGCCTGGCGGCAAGCCTGCCCGCGCTCCTCCTCGAACTCGGCGATGCCTCCTACGCCATCTATCTCAGCCACGTCTTCGTCATCCCGGTGCTGGCGCACGCGCTGGCACGCCTGCCACTGCCGCCCGCCCTGGCGACTCCTGCGCTCCTGCTCGCCAGCCTCGTCGCCTGCTCCGCCGCCGGCCTGGCGCTGGACAGGTTCGTGGACGCGCCCCTGCAAACCCGCCTGCGCCGCAACCCGCACCCACCCGCCCTGGCCTGACCAAGGCGTTGCACATCGTTACTACTTGTCCGGCTCTGCTTACGAAGTCCCGGCCTATGTTCCGCCCGCCGGCAGCAAACGGCGCAGCACAAAGGACATTTCCGATGCGGTTCCCTCACATCCTTCTGACAACGGCCGTGATCGCGTTCAGCGGCGCGGCGTTCGCGCAGGGCTACCATGGCCACCACCATGGCGACGAGCTGTTCCACGGCGTCGCCCTGAACGACGCCCAGAAGACCCAGATGAAGACCATCGAGCAGGCCGGCTGGGCGCAGGCCAAGCCCGTCATGGAGCAGGTCCGCTCGGTCCACGAGCAGATCATGGCCCGCATGCTGGCAGCCGGCAGCGTCAGCGAGGCCGACCTGGCGCCGCTGGTGACGCAGGAGGAGCAGCTCCGCGACCAGCTCGACCAGATCAAGGTCAGCAGCGGATTGCAGATGCGCGCGGTACTGACGGCGTCTCAGCTCGCCGACGCGGCGGCGAAGCACACGCAGCTGGTGAGCCTGCATGAGCAGGAGCGTGCAGTGGTGGAACCGGCAAACAGCAAGTAAGCGAGCAGTCCTTTTTCGAAAAAGTGAACCAAAGACTTTTACTCCCTGTCGCAGTGCTATCCAGCGGGCACCTGACAGGGAGTAAAGGATTTGTGTTCCTTTTAAACAAAGAAGCGATTGCTTGATGAATTCTTTTAGTGCTCCAACAGGGCGAAGAGCCCCGGCGAGCCTTGTCCATCCGCAACAAGGGGAAATACACACCTAGAGTGATGAGGCGCCAGCTTGGATGGAAGCTATGCGACAGCGCTGAACATCGGGCCCGTAATCCAGGGTCTCGTGACTGACCAGCGCAGCGTCGCCGCCGTCATCGTCACGCATGACCGGCCTGCTCTGCTCACGCGCTGCCTTGCCGCCCTATCCAGCCAAACCCGCCAGCCGGACGCCGTCTTCGTCATCGACAACGCCAGCCGCGAACCGGCAAGCGCCGTCGTGGCCCGTACTCCGAACGCACAGACCATACGCCTGGAGCGTAACCTGGGCGCCGCGGCAGGTTTTTCCGCCGGCATACGCGCCGCGCGCGCCGGCGGCTTCACCCATGTCTGGATGATGGACGATGACGGCGAGCCCGCCGGCCCCGCCTGCCTGGCCGGCCTGCTCGCAACCGAGGCGGCCTGCGCCAGCGACCTGACCTGCCCCCTGGTGCTGGACGTCGCCGATCCCGCACGCCTTGCCTTCCCGATACGCCAGACCGGACGCACCCGGTTCACCGTGGCCGCCCTGGCGCGGCGCCGCTACATCGAGGGCTTCGCGCATCTCTTCAACGGCGCGCTCATCGCCAGGTCCGCTTTCGATACGATCGGCCTGCCGAACGCCAGCCTCGGCATGCGCGGCGACGAGGTGGATTTCCTGCTGCGCGCCCGCCGCGCCGGCCTGCGCATCGTCACCGACACGCACACGGCTTTCCTGCACCCGTCCTCCAACGCGGAAATACACCCCATACTCGGCGGCCTGTTCTACGCCGTGGTGCCGCTGGACGCAGCCAAGCGCACCTGCCAGTTCCGCAACCGCGGCTGGATCTTCACCCGCTACGGCCTATGGCTCTGGCTCGCCGCGGACCACATCCGCTACGCCATCCATTTCCTCGGCCAGCGAGACCCCGCCGCCTACGCCGCCTGGCTGCACGCCACGTGGTCCGGCGTGCTCGGCCGCCTGGAGCCCGCCGCCGCACCGCTGCCTCTCCTGCCCGTCTGCGAAACGGCCGCGCCTTGACCAGCCCGGTCCCGACTGGCCCGGCCCCTCCCGGGTTGGTCCTGCAGCGCATCATCCTGCCCTCGGCCACCGAGACCGCCGGCCTCTACCTCCGGCAGAACGGCCGCGCCGGCCAGCGCTGCGCCGCCTCGCAGAATGCACCCGGCGACACGATCGACCTCGACACCTACTTCAACAGCTTCGACGAAGCCGCCTGGCGCCGGCACACCCGCCTGGGCAAGCTCGCCGTGACCGTCAACCTGTCCGGCACCTGCCGCGTCCAGCTCTGGCGGCACAGCCGCTACACCGCACCCGCCTTGCTCGCCGAGACCGTGGGCACCGGCTCGCTCCGCCTCGACGTGCCGCAGCCGCCACACCCGCGCAGCACCGGCCGGCTCGCCCTGCAAATCGTCAACGATGCCGAACCGGGCGCCACCGGCAGCCCGATACGCCTCCTGGGCGGCGCCTGGACCACGGACACGCCGCCCCAGGCCATCCGCCTGATGCCCGTCCTGTGCACCTTCGACCGTGATGCCGCCCTGTCCGACCTCCTCGAACGCATCGCCGCCGACGCCACTGCCGCCGCCGCCCTGGCCGGCATCGTCATCGTCAACAACGGCCCGCCAGGCCTGCCCGCCCGCCTGGCCACCGCCCGCCTGCCAAACGGCCTGGGCCGCATCATACACATCGTCGAACAGCCCAACGCCGGCGGCGCCGGCGGCTTCACCCGCGGCCTCCTCGAAGCCCGCGGCCTGGGCGCCACCCACGTGATCCTGATGGACGACGACGTGGCGCTCGAACCGGAAGCCCTCCTGCGCACCGCCCGCTTCTACAGCCTCGCCATCGCGGAACTCGCCCTCGCCGGCCACATGCTGGACCTGTTCCGCCCAACCCACCTCTACGAGGCAGGCGCCCGCCTCGACGACGCAAAACTCTCCCTCGTGCCGATGCATCTCGGCGCCGAGATGGCCACCCCTGGCGCGCTGGACCGCTTCCTCGACGACCAGCCCATGCACTACAACGGCTGGTGGTTCATGGGCCTGCCGCTCTCGCTAATCGCCCGGATCGGCCTGCCGATGCCCTGCTTCATACGCGGCGACGACGTCGAATACGGCCGGCGCCTGCACGACGCCGGCTTCCCCCTCGTCGCCATGGCCGGCATAGGCATCTGGCACGAGCCGTTCTACGCCAAGCTCGGCAACTGGCACGCCTATTACGAGCTGCGCAACATGTTCGTCCTGGCCGCCTGCCACCGCCCGGACGCCCACCGCCTGATCGCCCGCATCGCCGCCCGCTGGATCGTCGCCGAGCTGCTGATGTTCCGCTACCAGCGCGCCGCCCTGTTCCTGCGCGCCGTGGAGGACTTCCTGGCCGGCCCCGAGCTCTTCACCCGCGACCCGCGCGCCCTGCACGCCAGCCTGCAGGTGCTGCGCGCCGCCTACCCCGTCCACACCGCCCGCCGCGAACAGGTCGTCCCCACGATAACCCCGCCGATCGGCCCACGCACCCGCCTGCAGTTCAACATCGGCGTCACCCGCGCGCTCATCGCCGAGTACCTCCGCCGCGACGGCACCGGCCGCACCATCGCGATCGAGCCGCGGGACCACCTCTGGTTCCGAGTCCTGGGCGCGGACGCCGTGGTGGTGCGCGAGCCCTGGGAGGTCGACCCGCCCCTCTACACCCGCAGCCGCGCCACCTACCGCGCCCTGCTGCGCCGCGCCATACCTCTGCTGCGCCGGCTTCGCCGGAGCCCGGGCGTGGTCGCCGCCTGGCGTGACGCACATGCAGGCTTCACCAGCGAGGCGAGCTGGCGGCGTTACCTCGGTATGCCGCGCACGGTCACTCCGGAAATTGCCACTCTGGAGACGGTTTGAGGCAGGGCCTTCTTTTTGACGAAGAGACAAAAGACCTCGTCTCTGTCGGCAGCGTTTCGTGGACACGTCCGCTTCAACGTTCCGCGACAGCGCTCGCAACCCCGGTGCCGTCTCGCGCTCAGCGCGGCCTGCCGGCGCATGGCTTCGTCGCGGGCCGGGCGGGAGGAAACAGAAGCAAGCAGCCCTTTTTTGAAAAAAAGGACCAAAAAACTTTTGCTCCCCCCGCATTTGCGGCATGCGGGTGCCTGGATATAGACCGGGGCGGCTGATACAGCGCGGGACGAGAGTCTTTTCAGGCCTCGCTTTCTTCGCCGCCCAGTCCGGAGACATAAATGGCCGACGAACCAACAAATGCGCGTAACACCTTCGGCGACATTGCGCCGCATCTGGCCGAGATAACGGACAAGATCCTGTTCGGCGACGTCTGGGCGAATGACAAACTGTCGCCACGCGACCGCAGCCTGGTGACCATCACCAGCCTCATCTCGCTATACCGCATCAACGAAATGCCGTTCCACCTGAAGCGGGCGCTGGAGAATGGCGTGACGAAGGACGAGATCATCGAGACGATCACGCATCTCGCGTTCTACGCCGGCTGGCCGCCTGCGATGTCGGCCCTGCAGATCGCGCGCAGCGTATTCGCTGAAACCCCGGGCTGAGCTTGCTACCCGCGCACGCTGAGCTGCTCGTGTGATCAGAAGGCAACCGGCTGCCGCAAATGCCGAGTTTGTAAAAATCCAAGAACCTTGCGGACCGTATCACAGCAGGAAGAAAAATTTTTGTCTCTGTCGGGCGCGCTTCGTGGAAGCATCCGCTTCAACACTCCGCGACAGCGCGGGCAAAAGCTTTTTGCTTCTTTTTCTCGAAAAAGAAGGCCTTGCTTCCTTCTCTCACGCCGCATGTTCAGCCTGCAAGCTTTCTATATCTCAATCAACGCGTCCACCCTCCCTACCCCAGCTCGATCCGTATCAGTGAAGGCCGCTCCAGCACACTTTCCAACCGCTCGATCCTGTCCAGCGCCGCTCGCATGCTGGCCTCCCGGGTCTCATGCGTCACCAGGACGATAGGCACCGCCTCGCCAGGCGCGCGCCCATGCTGCAGCATGCTCTCCAAAGAAACCCCCGCATCACGCAGCGCACACGTCACATCCGCAATCACCCCCGGCTGGTCGGTCACCATCAGCCGCAGGTAATACGCGCCCACATACGCAGACATCGGCACGGACGGCGCTTCGGACATGTACGCTGCCCCCGTCCCCCACACCGGCACGGCGCGCCCGCGTGCGATATCGATCAGGTCGGCCACCACCGCGCTCGCCGTAGGCCCCGCCCCCGCGCCGCGACCCTCCAGCATCAGCCGCCCGGAGAAATCCCCCTCCACCACCACGGCATTATAAACCCCATCCACCCGCGCCAGCGGCGCGCCCTCCGGCACCATGCACGGATGCACCCGGCTATCCACCCCGCCATCCACCAGCCGCGCTATGCCCAGCAGCTTGATCCGGTAGCCCAACTCCCGCGCAAACCCCTGATCCAGCGCCGAAATCGCGCGAATCCCCTCCACATGCATGGAGGCGAAATCCACCGGCCGCCCAAACGCCAGCGCCGCCAGTATCGCCAGCTTATGCGCCGCGTCCACGCCGTCCACGTCGAACGAAGGATCGGCCTCCGCGTATCCCAGTCTCTGCGCATCCGCGAGCACGTCGGCGAACTCCCGCCCACGCTCCCGCATCTGCGTCAGGATGTAGTTGCACGTCCCGTTCAGTATCCCCGCAACCCGCCGTATCCGGTTGCCCGCCAGCCCCTCGCGCACCGCCTTTATCACCGGTATCCCGCCGGCCACCGCCGCCTCGAACGCCAGCATTGCGCCGCCCTCTTCGGCCGCCCGCGCCAGCTCCGACCCATGCAGCGCCAGCAGCGCCTTGTTCGCCGTCACCACCGGCCGCCCGGCCCGTAAAGCCGCCAGCACCAGCCCCCGCGCCACACCCTCCGAGCCGCCGATAAGCTCCACCACAACGTCCACGCCGGGATCGGCCGCCAGCCCTGCCGCATCGTCGTGCCACCGCAGTCCCGTCAAATCCTCGCCGCGGTCCCGCCCCCTATCACGCGCGCTGACCGCCACAACCGCGATCGTCCGCCCGGCCCGCGCCGCGATCACGTCTGCATTCTGCCGCAACAGCCGCAGCACGCCGCCGCCCACCACCCCCAGCCCCGCCACGCCCACGCGCAGCGGCGCGACTTGCGTCTCGTTCAAGGTGCGGCAGCCAACGCCGGCAGCGCCGGCGCCACGTTGCTGTCCACCTGCAGAAAACCGCGAATGTTGCGAATCGCCTGCCGCAGCCGCTGCGTATTCTCCACCAGCCCGATGCGGACATGCCCGTCGCCATGCTCGCCAAACCCCAACCCCGGCGCCACCGCCACCTGCGCCCGTTGCAGCAGCAACTTGGAAAACTCCACGCTCCCCAGATGCGCATAACGCGGCGGAATAGGCGCCCACGCGAACATGCTGCCCTCAGGCGAAGGCACGTCCCACCCCGCCTGCGCCAGCCCGCGCACCAGCACGTCTCGCCGTTCCTTGTACAGCGCCCGCATCTCCGCCACGCAATCCTGCGGGCCGTTCAGCGCCGCCGTCGCCGCCACCTGTATCGGCGTGAACGCGCCATAATCCAGGTAGCTCTTCATGCGCGCCAGCGCCGAGACCAGACGCGGATTTCCCGCGGCAAACCCGATCCGCCACCCAGGCATCGAATACGTCTTGGACATCGACGTGAACTCGACCGCAATCTCCTTCGCCCCAGGCACCTGCAGGATGGAAGGCGGCGCCACGTCGCCGAAATAGATTTCCGCATAGGCAAGATCCGACAGGATCCAAACCTCATGCCGCCGCGCAAACGCCACCAGCTCGGTGTAGAAATCCAGATCCGCCAGATACGCCGTGGGGTTGCTGGGAAAGTTCACGATCAGCGCCGTAGGCTTCGGCACCGAATGCCGCACGCCCACGTCCAGCGCCCGCAGCATGGCCTCTCCAGGCTGTGCCGGAATGCTGCGCACCGAAGCCCCAGCAATAATAAATCCAAACTGGTGTATCGGATAGGAAGGATTCGGCACCAGTATCGTGTCGCCCGGGCTGGTGATCGCGGACGCCAGGTTAGCCAGCCCTTCCTTCGATCCCAGCGTCGCAATCACCTCGCTCTCCGGATCGAGCTTCACCCCGAACCGCCGCGCGTAATACCCCGCCAGCGCCCGCCGCAGCCCCGGGATCCCCCGGCTCGTCGAATACCGATGCGTCCGCGGATCGGCCACCGTCTCCACCAGCTTGGCCACGATGTGCGGCGGCGTCGGGCTGTCCGGATTGCCCATGCCCAGATCGATGATGTCCTGCCCCGCCGTGCGCGCGCGCGCCTTGGCGGCGTTCACTTCGGCGAACACGTAGGGCGGCAGGCGGCGTATGCGGTGGAATTCTTCGTTCATCGTACTCGCCTTAAAGAAAAAGAAAGGCCTTCTTTTTTGCAAAAAAGAAGCAAAAAACTTTTACTCCGCTGTCGCGCGCCTGTCCCCACCACCCGATAGGGCGCGAAAGTTTTTTGCTTCTTTTTTTCAAAAAAGAAGGCCTTGCTTGCTTACTGTAACCTGAGCACAGCTCCGCGCCCGAATGCATCCGCGCTCAGCCGAATCGCATCCGCCGGCACACGTTGCGCCCGCAGCGCGGCCGCCACCGCCCGCGCCCGCTTCAGCGCCAGCTCCACCGCCGCCGCCTGGCCGTCCGGCGTGTCGGAAGCAGCGCCCCCCAACCCCACCACCTCGATGCCCTGCTTGCGCCGGTGCGACAAACAATCCTTCAGCGCCTGCGTCTCGTTCGCCACCAGCCCCGCGGACCCGTCGGCAAAAAACACCTGCGTCCCTTTCGGCAACGCCGTGCCCGCCGGCAGCACACGCGGCGTCGGCAGCGGCTCGGCCGGCACCCCCTCGAACGCCGCCGGCGCCGGCGGCGCGTCAGGCAGGCTCGGCGCCGCGGCAAAATCGGCCGAAGCGCCAGCCAAGCTCACCGCCGTGCCAGGCGCCGGCCCCACCTGCACCGGTATCGCGCCAGCCGAGGCCGCCGGACCCGCCAGCCCCACCGCCGGCGCAGGCTTGACGGACACAGGCGCGGCAGGCGGCGGCGCGTCCGCCGTATCCAGCGTGGCAGACGCCAGCGGGATCACGCCCGGCGCCGCAGCCACCACGCCAGGGGTGTCTGCGGCAGCGCCGGGAGCTGCCGGCGCCGCCGCGGGCACCTGGGGTGGCGGTATCGGCGGAACCGGCGCCACCGGCGTATCTGCCGCCACCCGCTCCGTCCGGTCCCGCTCCGCCAGCAATTGCGCCGCCAGCCCGCTCCTATACGCCTGCGCCGGCAACACCGGCTTGGCCGGTACGGACCCCAGCTTCGGATACGGCTGCCCAGCCCCAGGCGGCGGCGGCCGTTGCGACGCAATCTCGCCGCCCTGCAAGTCGTGGAACAGATCCACCGGTCCGCTCAGCGGATCGCTGCATCCGCCCAGCGCCAACCCCGCGGCCAGCATCAATCCTGCGGGCGCATACCGGCGCTTCGCTTGAACCAGACCCAGGCGAAGCCTACCCTCTGACCAATAACCAGGCATAAAGCCGCAGCCTCCGACCGTCGCCCCGATCTAACCCGGTCAGCGCCCGCCGGAAAGGATACACCAGGAAATGCCAGACGCACGCACGCCGGACGTACCCTCTGACCCCAAGCCGGTCGATTTCAAGCTGGCCGACCCGCAGGTTATCGGCCGAACCATGGCCGACGTCGCCGAGCGCTCGCAGCGCATCGTCGCCGACTGGCTGGACCGCCAGTCCCGCACCACGCCGACTGCCGACCCGCTCAACATCGGCCGCGCCTTCCTGGAGATGACCGCCCGCCTCGTCGCCAACCCCGCTCATTTGGTGCAAGCCCAGATCGGCTTCTGGCAGGATTACGTCACCCTCTGGCAGAACACCACGCGCCGCATGATGGGCATCGACAGCACCCCCGTCATCGAGCCGGACGCCAAGGACAAGCGCTTCCGCGACGACTCCTGGCGCCAGGGCGAAGTCTTCGACTTCATCAAGCAAAGCTACCTGCTGAGCGCCCGCTACGTGCACGACGTCGTCGGCAACGTCGATGGCCTGGACCCAAAAACCGCCAAAAAAGTCGATTTCTACGCGCGCCAGTTCATGGACGCGATGAGCCCGTCGAACTTCCTCCTCACCAACCCCGAAGTCCTGCGCCGCACGAAGGAGACCGGCGGCGAAAACCTGCTGCGCGGCCTGAACAACCTTCTCTCGGACCTCGAACGCGGCCGCGGCAAGCTCAGCATACGCATGACGGACCCGGACGCCTTCAAGGTGGGCGAAAACATCGGCATCTCGCCCGGAAAAATTGTCTTCCAGAACGAGCTGATGCAGCTCATCCAATACACACCCACCACACAAACCGTCCTCAAGCGCCCGCTCCTGATCCTGCCCCCCTGGATCAACAAGTTCTACATCCTGGACCTGCGCCCGAAGAACAGCCTGGTGCGCTACGCCGTCTCCCAGGGCCACACCGTCTTCATGGTGAGCTGGGTGAACCCGGACGAACGCCTGGCAGACGCCGGCTTCGAAGACTACATGCACAAAGGCATCTTCGCCGCCCTGGACGCGATCGAGGCCGCGACCGGCGAACATGACGTCAACGCCATCGGCTACTGCCTCGGCGGCACCCTGCTCGGCGCCACGCTGGCCTGGATGGCCAAGCGCGACATAGACCGCATTAAATCGGCAACCTTCTTCGTCTGCCTGCTGGATTTCGAGGAAGCCGGCGAGCTCAGCGTCTTCATCGACGAGGAACAGCTCAAATCCCTCGAAGGCCGTATGCAGGAACAGGGCTACCTGGAAGGCGGCGACATGGCCGCCACCTTCAACATGTTGCGCGCCAACGACCTGATCTGGTCCTTCGTGGTCAACAACTACCTGCTCGGCAATGATCCGTTCCCCTTCGACCTACTCTACTGGAACGCCGACGCCACCCGCATGCCCGCCCGCATGCACAGCTACTACCTGCGCCACATGTACCAGCAGAACCTGCTCTCCAAACCCGACGCGCTGACGCTGGACGGCGAAACACTCAACCTCGGCGAAGTCACCACCCCCGCCTACTTCCTCTCCACCCGCGAAGACCACATCGCTCCGTGGCGCAGCACCTACCGCGGAACCCAGCTCCTCGGCGGCCCGAAACGTTTCATCCTCGCCGCATCAGGCCACATCGCCGGCGTCGTCAACCCGCCCGAAGGCGGGAAGTACAACCATTGGGTCAACGACTCGCTCCCCCCGGAGCCGCAAGCCTGGCTGGACGGCGCGGTGGAGATGTCCGGTTCCTGGTGGAGCGACTGGAACACCTGGGTCACCGCCCACGCGCCGCAGGAAGTTCCCGCGCGCGTGCCTGGCGACGGCCGGCTGGTGCCAATCGAGGATGCGCCTGGGAGTTACGTGCTGGTCAAGTCTGGGGCGTAAGGAAGCAAGCAGTTCTTTTTTGAAAAAAAGAGTCAAAAAACTTTCATCTCGTTCGGGCGCACGTCGTTGACGCGCGCGCGTCGACACCCCGCGACAGCGCCCGCAAAAGCTTTTTGCTTCTTTTTCTCGAAAAGAAGGCCTTGCTTGCCTTTTGACACCACGAGCAGAACCTCAACCCGGTTAAATCGCCCTTAGTCCTGTTCCGCTATTTCTGGACAAATCCACCAT
>CAXTJZ010000079.1:0-15431 GCA_964244695.1 uncultured Acetobacteraceae bacterium | reverse complement strand
AGGCCTTCTTTTTCGAGAAAAAGAAGCAAAAAGCTTTTGCGAGCGCTGTCGCGGAGCTTTCCACGAAGCCGCGACAGCGGAGTCAAAGTTTTGGTTCTTTTTTTCAAAAAAGAACTGCTGCCTTGCTTTCTTCAGGCTGTCGCGAAAACAGAGTGAAGAAGGCCTTGCTTGCCTTCACCCATACGCGGCCCGCACCGCACCAGCCCGCACCAGCGTTGGCCCGTCCGACTGCCCGCTCAGGTGGTTGCGCAGAAAACGCCGCTGGAACGCGCGGATGCTGTCTGCGTCGTCGCCCTCGTACCCGATGCCCAGCAGCGTATCGCGCAGGTCGGCCGTGGGCGCGCCGTCCGGCCCGGGCCACAGGCCGATCCCCGCCTCCGCCAGCCCGCGCCAGTCGAACAGCTCGCCAGGGTCCTGCTTGCGCGAGGGCGCGATGTCGCTGTGCGCCACCACGTTCTGCGGCGGGATCGCATGCCGGCCGAGTATGCCCAGGCACAGCTCGCGCACCGCCACCATCTGCGCGGGCGGGAACGGCCGGTAGGCCCATTCGTGGCCGGGGTTGACGATCTCTATGCCGACCGAGGGGTCGTTCAGCGTGCGGCGGCCGCGCCAGTAGGACACGCCGGCGTGGAAGGCGCGCTTCGCTTCTGGGACAAGGCGCAGGATGGTGCCGTCCTCGTCCACCACGTAATGCGAGGAGACGCGCGCGTCCGGGTCCCGCAGCCTGGCCACCGCCTCGGCGCAGGATTTCATGCCCGTGTAGTGCAGCACCAGCATGTCTATGGCGCAGGGGCGCTCGTCCTGGTTGGGGCTTGGCAGGTCGGTGATGTGCAATTCGCTCATAGGCCGCGCTCCCGCTTCACCCTGTCCCAGGCGGCGTTGATGTTGGCCACCTTCTCGGTGGCGCGCGCGATGAACTCCGGCGGCACGCCTTTCGCGGCCAGGCCGTCCGGATGGTTGTCCCGCATGAGCTGCTTCCAGGCGGCGCGCACCGCGTCGTCGGTCGCCGAGCGGGCGATGCCCAGCACGCCGTAGGGATCGGCTTCGGTGCCGGCCTGCGTGCGCGCGGTGCCGCCGCGGGCGCGGTCCCAGGCGGCGCCGTCCAGGCCGAAGCCGCGGGCGCAGCGGGCCAGGAAGTCCAGCTCGGCCGCGTTCACCGCGCCGTCCGCGCGCGCGATGCCGAACAGGCCGGCCAGCACGTCCTCCAGCACGCCGAGATTGTCGGCGAAGCTGGTGCCGAGCTGCTGGGCGTAGCCTTCGAAGCCGTCCTGCGTGTCGCGCGCCTGGTCGAACAGGCGGCCCACCTCGCGCGCGCTCTCCGCCGGCACGCGGAAATGCCGCTTGAAGCCGTCGATCTCGGCGCGGGTTATCGGCCCGTCGCATTTGGCCAGCTTGGCGGATAGCGCGACCACCGCCATGGCGAACACCTGCTCGCGCGGGACGAACATCGCGGCCAGCCTTGCGGGGTGGAAACGGGCGGCGTTCACACCGCTGCGGTCCGCGGCGTGGCCGAGGGCTGCGCCCATTACCGCGCCTGGCGGGCCGCCCATGGCGAAGCCTGCCATGCCGCCTAGTAGTTTGCCCCAGTAGCTCATGGTCACAGCATATCGCGCGGATGTTTGCGCAAGGAAGGCAAGCAGTCCTTTTTTGAAAAAAAGGACCAAAAAACTTTTGCTCCCTGTCGGCGGCTGTTTCAGCACCCGCCGACAGGGAGCAAAAGTTTTTTGCTTCTTTTTTCAAAAAAGAAGGCCTTGCTTATACCCCGGTGCCAATGCCCCAGACCCTAGCAAGCCCCGCGCGCTCAGCCGCGAACTGGCGCCCCCTCGCCTGGTTCACCGGCGCGGTGGCATTGCTGCTGCTCGCCGCCTGGTCCGTGCCGCCCATGCTGGACTGGGGCCGCTTCCGCACCGCCATCGCCAGCATCGCCGCGGCCCGCCTCGGCCGGCCGGTGGTGATCGGCGGCGAGATCAGCCTGCGCCTGCTGCCGCAGGCCGTGCTCACCGCGTCGGACGTGACGCTCGCCGACCCGGGCGACGGCATCTCCGTCCAGGTCGCGGCCCTGCGCCTGCAGGTGGCCACACTGCCTCTGCTGGCAGGCCGGGTGGTGCTGCGCGAACTCGTGCTGTCCGCGCCGGTGCTGCACCTGCCTTGGTCCCTGCCCCGCGGCCTGGGCCAGTCCGCTCGGCCACAGGTGCCGCACCCGTTTGCCGCCCGCATCGAGAACGGAAGCCTGCGCATAGGCCAGGCCGAGGTGACCGGCATCACCGCTTCCCTCCATGGCGGCCCCGCCTCGAGCGCCGCCGGAACCGCCGCGCCGGACGGGATGCCCGTATCGGCGTTCGGCGCGGAAGGCTTCGCCGCGGCCGGCGGCAGGAACTGGCGCTTCACGGCCGCCCTCGGCGCGCCCGATGCGGACGGCGTGAGCGCGGTGGACATCGCCGTGCGCGGGCAAGGCGCGGTGGGCGATACCGGCGGCAGCCTGCAGGGCACCCTGGCGGACGGCGTGGTGCAGGGCCGGCTCCGCGCAGGCGGGCCGGATCTCTCCTTGCTGATGCCTGCCTCGGCTGCCTCCTGGACAGCGGAGGCGCCGTTCGTGGCCGACGCCACGCGCATCGAGGCAAACGCGATCAGCCTGTCGCTGGGCGGTGCGCCAGCCGAGGGCGCGCTGGTCCTGCACATAGACGCGCCCGCCAGGCTGGAGGGCCACCTTCATGCCGCGGCACTCGACCTGGACGGATGGGCGGCGCTGCTGGGGCGCAGCCTGCGCGCTGCCCCGGAGACGGATTTCGGGATTTCCCTGCAGATCGGCCTGTCGGCGGACTCGGCCCGGCTGCTGGACGGTAAATTAAGCCATGTGCAGGCGAGCCTCGTGTCTGACGGACGCAGCCTGGAGTTCGACCACGCCGAAGCGGGCCTGCCGGGCGGCGGCAGGCTGTCCTCCGACAAAGTGGGACTGGCCAGGGGACACGACGGCCAGCTCGCCGTATCCGGCATGGCCAGCCTGTCCGCGCCGGATTTGCACGACACCCTGGCCTGGCTGCGTCCGCTGGCTCCCGCTCTCGGCGAGGCGGTGCCAGGCGGCATCCTGCGCAGGGCCGAGCTGACCGGCCTGCTGACCTTGCAGGCAAAGCGGGGCTCGTTCACCGCTGTTTCCGGCCAGGTGGACGGAACCCGGATTGCGGGGGAGCTGACGTTGCGCCTCGACGGCGCGCCCAGCCTGGCGGCCACGCTGGATCTGGCCGAACTGCCGCTCGATGCGTGGCTTGGCGATGCGGCGTCAGCCGGCAGCCTGGCCGCTTTCGCCAGGCCTTTCACCCGCGCCGACACCGTACTGCACATCAGGGCCGCGCAGGCGATGCTGTTCGGGCAACGGCTGGACGGCCTGGACCTGACTGCCAGAACCGGCGCCGGCGGCCTGGATTTGCAGCAGGCGCAAGCCGGGCTGGACGGGGCAAGGCTGCGCCTGAGCGGCTCCGTCACGCCGGAGGGGAGGCTGGCCGGCATAAGGGGGACAGCCGATGCCGCCGCGCTGGACAGCCTGTTGCTGCGCGTGCCCGCTTCCGTGCGGGTGGCGCCCGGCTTCTGGCATGGCAGCGGCCGCCTGCAGGTGGCGGCCGACGGCCCCGCCCGCGCCGTGTCGGTTCAAATCCGGGCAGATGCAAACGATCTTGTCCTGGAGGCCGACTCGGTGCGCGACACAAGCGCCGGCACCGGGACGACTACGGTCACGCTGCGTCATCCGGGCGCCCCGCGCCTGTTTGCCGAACTCGGCCTGCCGCAGGCGCTGGGCCTGCCGGCCGGCATGGCGGCCACCGCGCATTGGCTGGATAGCGGGGCGCTGACGTTGCGCGCGCATTTCCAGGACTCGCCATCTCGTCTCGTGGTGCACGATTTCGATCTCGACGCCGCTGCACTGCGGGTTTCGGGCAGGTTCGATGCCGATTGGTCCGGCCAGACACCCGCGCTGGCTGGCAGCCTGGCCTTCGACGAGTTGCCTCTTGCGGACGACATCCCCGACCTGAAGCAGGCGGCCGCGCTTGCTGCCTGGACGACGCGCTTCCATGTTTCTGCCGCCGCAGTCAGCGTCGGGCTGCGCCACGTTGCCGGCATGGCCGGCCTGGATGTGACGACCGGCGGCGGCAAGGTGCGCCTGCAATCTCTGTCGGCGGAGATGGCGGGCGGCAGGCTGGCGGGCCAGGTGGATGCGGACCTGGCCGCGCCTCGCGCCAGTGCCAGTCTCCGGCTGACCGGTGCGGCGGTGGATGGAGGACTGACCGGCTGGCCGGTCGACCTGGAATCCGGCACGGCGGATCTGAGCCTGTCACTCGATCTCGCTGCGGGCAGCCTGACGCAGCTTTCCGGCACGGCCCGGGCGGAGCTGCGGAACGCCTCCGTGGCAGGGTTCGACATGGCACGACTCGCGGCCGCCGCCTCGCTGCACACGAAGGCAGGCCGGCTCGCGCTCAGAACGGCCCTGTCGCAGGGCACGAGCCCGGGCCTGGCCGGCACGGCGGAGGCCGTCATCAAGGACGGCGTGGTGACACTGTCATCAGCGAGGCTGGCTTCCGGTGACGGTGTGGCGGAGATCGCAGGCGGGGCCGACCTGGCGCGCAGGACGATCGATGCACATGTCAGGCTGACACCCGCATCGCCTGGGCCAGGCGGCTTCGGCGTGAGGCTGAGCGGCCCATGGCAAGCGCCTTCCCTGCTTGTGGAAGACGGCGCGAGGCGGAAATGAGGCGGACCCCGGCGCCATCCCGGAGGCTAGAGCAGAAGGTAGGAGACGATGAAGAGGATGGCCGTCGCGACAGAGACGATGACAAACGGCCGGGTCTTGTACGGCGCCTTTACGCCAACCTCCCATTTGCATTCCCGGCACAATCCATCCAGCTTGTGGAACATCTGGTAGACGGTGGGCGCCGCCTTGAGACCGAGCGCGCGCCACTCTGCCTCCGGCATCGTCGGCTTCTGCCGTTTGGTGAGTTCGTAGCGCGCGGCCGCGTCCGGGCCGGGCGGCGGCATCGCCTTGCCGCATTTCCTGCACTGATCCAGGCCGTATGCCATGCCGCTCTAGGCCCCGTCCGTTGCCGTGCGTCCGCCCTGCAGGGAACGGCCGCTTGCACGGGCGGCTTGCAATGAGGCTGTTTCAAGCACACACGCAACGAGTGCGCATCCTGCTCCGTTGGGGCGGCGTGTCATTACCTGGCAACGTATTTTGGAGGGCGTCATGGCTCATCGCTCGGCCCGTCTAGCGGGCGGGATTGTACTGGTTGCAGCGTATGCCGGCGGTTCGTCCCTGGCCAGCCCGAGCCCGCCCGCGACAGGCGCCGGTTCTGTGCCGGCCCAGCACGTCTCCACTCACCACCACAGGCGGCACGCCGCTGCAAAGCCGGCCACTCCCGTGGCGAGCGCGGCACCGGCCTCGGCTGCGGTGCCGGCCTCGTCGCCGGCGCCGGTGCCCAACGAGGCGGTGAACGCGCCCATCGACAATGCCGGGCCGGACGCGAGCGTGGCGCCCAGCGTGTTCCAGTTGCACTACCCGCCGCAGGGGGATGGCTACACGACGGGATCGAGCTCCCAGGCGCTTGACGACCGGGAGGCCGCGAAGGCGACCGGCGTGGAGGTGAAGGTTCCGCTCCCGCAGTGAACTGCTGCAGGGGATGACCGACTGCCGCAAATGCGGCGGGATGGAAGTCATTTTTTTAAAAAAGGACTGCTTTCTTACCTCCTTGCTCAAACCGGCGCCTGCTGCCTTGACACCCCATGGCACGGCATCTAGCAAGCCCGGGCTTTCCAGCGCGGGGGCCGCAAGCCCTTGGAGCCATGGATGAGCGAGGATGAGAACAATGCGGGCGGCTCTTTCGAGGACCGTCTGCGTGCCGCGCGCGTGCGGCAGGGGATCGGCGGCCCTGAGCAGGTGCCGGCCGGTTCTGCCGCAACCGGTGGCGGGTCCGCACTGGGTGTCGGGTTGCGGGTGGGTGTGGAGCTGGTCTCCGCTTTGGCCGTGGCGGTTGCCATCGGCTGGGCGCTGGACCATTGGCTGCGCACACTGCCGCTGTTCCTCGTAATCTTCCTGGTGCTGGGCGGGGCGGCGGGCGTGGCGAATGTGTGGCGGCTGGTTGGGCCGGCGCGCCGCCAGGGTTGAGGCGAAACGGGTTGGCCGTAGCGGCCGGATAGGGATACGCGCAGGGTGCCACCAGCAGTCGAACACAGCAGCGGCCACACGATCGACGCGCTCAGCCAGTTCAACCTGGTGCCGCTGGGCCCGATGGCCGGCGTGCTGACGTTCACGCAGGCGAACCTGCTTATGGTGGTGGGCAGCGCGCTGGTGCTGGCGCTGCTGTATTTCGGCTCGCGGCCGCGCGCGATCGTGCCGGGCCGGCTGCAGGCGGCGGCCGAGCTGTCCTACGACTTCATCTACAAGATGACATCCGACCAGATCGGCGCCGAGGGACGGCAGTTCTTCCCCTTCGTGTTCACGCTGTTCTTCTTCGTGCTGATGGGCAATCTGCTTGGGCTCGTGCCTTTCAGCTTCACCTACACCAGCCACATCGCGGTCACCGCGGCGCTGGCGGTGATGGTGATCGTGCTGGTAACCATCGTGGCACTGGTGAAGCACGGCCTCCAGTTTTTCACCTACTTCTTCCCGGCCGGCGCGCCGGTGTTCCTCGCACCGCTGATCGTGCCGATCGAAATCATCTCCTACCTCTCGCGCCCCGTCAGCCTGTCCATCCGTCTGTTCGCCAACATGGTGGCCGGTCACGTGATGTTCGCCGTGTTCGCCACCTTCGTGGTGATGATGGGCGGCCACTCGATCATCGGCGCGTTCGCCGCGATCGGGCCGCTGGCCGTCAACGTGGCGCTGATGGGCTTCGAATTGCTGGTCGCCGCATTGCAGGCCTATGTGTTTGCGATCCTGACCTGCATCTACCTGCACGACGCGGTGCATCTGCACTAATTCACGCGGGCATATCCGGCAGCACTCTTCAATAAACGTAAGGACTGGTTTCATGGACGTAGCAGCGGCAACCAAGCTCGGCGCAGGCATCGCGGTGATCGCGCTTGCCGGCGTGGGTATCGGCATCGGCAACATCTTCTCGGCGCTGGTGACCAGCATTGCGCGCAATCCTTCGGCACGCGATCAGGTGTTCGGGCTTGGAATTCTGGGCTTTGCGTTGACTGAAGCGGTGGCCTTGTTCGCGCTGCTTATCGCGTTTCTTATCCTGTTCACCTGAGCAAGGAAGCGAGGCCTTCCTTTCCGAAGAAAAGAAGCAAAAGACTTTTGCTCCCTGTCGGCGAACGTTTCAGCAGCCGCCTACAGGGAGCAAAAGTTTTTTGGTCCTTTTTTTCAAAAAAGGACTGCTTGCTTTTTTCCTTTCCGAGGCCTGTGCCATGAAGCGCCCTACCGCCCTAGCCCTGACGCTCGCCGTAACCGGCGTGGCGCACGCGGATACCATGCCGCAGCTTGATCCTGCCCACGGGCTGCTCATCGCACAGATCGTCTGGGGCGCGGTGATCTTCGTGGCGTTCTACCTGCTGGCCTCGCGCTGGGGCCTGCCCCGTGTCGGCGCCATCCTGACCTTCCGCGCTGGTACGATCGCCGCTGATCTCGAGCGCGCGCATAACGACAAGATGGATGCCGACGCGGCCGTGGCGGAACTGACCGCGGCGCGCCGCGCCGCTTACGCGCAAAGCCAGGCGGCGATTGCCGAGGCGGCGTCGCGCGCCAAGGCCGAGGCAGCCGCGCGCAATGCCGAGCAGGATGCCCGCCTGGACAAGCAGCTGGCTGAAAGCGAGGCGCAGATCGGCAGCGCCCGCGCGTCCGCCATGGGCGCGCTGCGCCAGGTTGCGACCGAGACCGCGTCCGCCGTGGTGGCGCGGCTGACCGATGGGCACTCCGACGAACACCGCGTGGACCAGGCGGTACGCGACCTGCTGGCCGAGCGCGGCCTGGCTGCCTGAAGGATCCCGAGCACATGCATCTCCTAGCCGAACCGGAATTCTGGGTCCTCGTCAGCTTCGTCATCTTCTTCGTGCTGTTTGGCGGCAAGCTGTGGGGCGGCATCACCGGCCTGCTGGACGGCCGGGCGAACGGGGTCCGGGCGGAGCTGGCCGAGGTGCACCGGCTGCGCCAGGAAGCGGAGACCATGCTGGCGGACGCCCAGCGCGCGCGGACCGACGCGCTCGCCGAGGCCGAGCAGGTGCTGGCGCGCAGCCGGGTCGAGGCCGCGCAGGTGGCGCAGGCAGCCAATGCCGAGGCGGAGGCTTCCGCTAAGCGGCGCGAGCGGCTGGCGCTGGACCGGATTGCCGCCGCGGAGAAGGCGGCGCTGGACGAGGTGCGCCAGACTGCGGCCGACATCGCGACGCGGGCTGCGGCTCGGGTGATTGGCGAGGGGTTGGGGGAGGAGCGCGAGATGGCGTTGCTGGACCGGGCGATCGCTGATCTGCCGCGGGCTTTGCGGGCTGCCTGAAGGCGAGAAAGGCCTTCTTTTCTGAAGAAAAGAAGAAAAAGACTTTTACTCCGCTGTCGCGCGGCTGGGGCAGGCTAGGGCGTTCCAGAACTAAGCGCGCGTTGATGCAGGCGGCAGGAGAAAACGTTTTTTGCTTCTTTTTTTCAAAAAAGAAGGCCTTGCTTCCTTACTGGCCTAGCACAGCCTCAAGCTCCCCCCACTCACGCTTCGACAACCCGCTGGCCGCCTGCTCGACCGCCTCACCCGCCAGGCGGCGCCGAACCACGGCAAGCATCTGTGCCGACAGCGTGACGGCACCGAGCCGATAGTCGCAGAACGCCTGGTAGGCCGCCGGGACCCAGGCGCTTACCATCTCCAGGATGGCGTCCGCGTATACGCGTATCTCGTACTGCGCGTGGGTGTCGGCCCTGAGCGCACAGAAATTCAGCAGGTTGTGGAGGTCGGTCTTCCAGTACCACTGGGTGTAGCCGTTCAGCGTCAGGTTCATACGCGCCAGTCTGCGCGCCAGGCCCAGGCGCTGCTCGTCGGCGGGGCTGCCGTCCGGCGCTTCGTTGAGCATGTGGACGTAATGGTCGTAGTTGCGGGTAGCGTCGTCGCGCAGCAGGGCAAGCACCTCGGCCGCCTCGTCGCCCTGCAGCACCGCCCCCCTACCCTGGCGATTGACCGCGGACTGCGCGGCCAACTGCTCCGGCGCCGGGATGTAGAACTCCCGATCCATCACCGAGTAGCGCGCCGAGTACTCGTTCACGTTGGCCATGCGGTGGCGTATCCACTGCCGCGCCACGAAGATCGGCAGCTTCACGTGCAGCTTGATCTCGCACATCTCGAACGGCGTGCTGTGCCGATGCCGCATCAAGTACCGGATCAGCCCCGCATCCTCGGAAACTCGCCGCGTCCCGCGCCCGTAGCTCACCCGCGCCGCCTGAACGATCGCACCGTCATCGCCCATGTAGTCGATCACCCGGACGAACCCGTGGTCCAGCAGAGGCACCGCCGTAAACAGCAACGCCTCCAACGCCGGCACGGTAGCGCGCCTGGTGGTGCTCGCCGCCTCCCGCTGAACGGCAATCTCGGCAAGCTGTGATTCGGTTAGTGGCATACCGTTCCCTACCGAACATGCGCGATCTCTAAAAGCGTCACGCCGCATTCGCCTGCAAACGTGGCCTGGTGAGTCGGCTGGCGTGGTTCTCCGAGCACCGGAGCGGAGTGGCCGTTGGGCCATGAGCACCGGAGCGCAGGAGAACCGCGGCAGACGGCCGCCAGGGCGCGTTTGCAGGCGAATGCGGCGAGTGGGGGCATTCTGTTGCCCGGGGCCCCCTAACCGCGCGTGTCACTGCTTACGCAGCGATCGCGAGCGCCTCGAAGTTATCGTTGGCACTTGTGAATTGACCCGATAACGGCGGTATCATGCCGGGCAAAAGATGAGTCTTTACCACGCGTGTCGAGCCTGTGTCGTCCCCATACATGGTGGAAACGCCGGGCACTGCCCCCGGGTCCACAACGCTTATTCCACGCATCGTTTATCGCCATAGCCGGCTTGCGCCTGCGATTACGAAGATAGCGCGTGTGTCGCAGGAAGGCAAGGAAGCGGTTCTTTTTTGAAAAAAAGAACCAAAAAACTTTTGCTTCCCACCGCTTGCATCGACGTCGCGGCTGCTTCGGTATCGATCAAGGCTGCATCGACAGCGACGGGAACGAAAGTTATTTGCTTCTTTTTTTCAAAAAAGAAGGTCTTGCTTCCTTCCCTCGATCCCGTCCTAAGCCGCCTGATGACTTCCCAGCACACGTATGATGATCCCACGCAAAGGAGCGGGTTGATACTGCCCAACGACAGAACGACGACGGACGACCAGTCCCCCCCAGCGCTGCCAGCCTGGCTATGGTGGAGCGGCCTGGCGCTCATGCTGGCCGCGCTGATGGCGCCGATACTCGTGGTGACGGTGCCGCCGCTGTCGGACTACCCCGACCATCTTGCCCGCTGTTACTTTCTCGCGTTCGGCGCGTCCGATCCGGTGATGTCGCGCATCTTTGCGGCGCGGTGGCAGCTCGTGCCGAACCTGGCGATCGACTTGATCGTGCCGGCCCTGATGCACGCGTTGCCGCCCTTGGTAGCGGGGCGGGTGTTCGTGGCCCTGGTGGTGGTGCTGCCGGCGACGGGAATCGTGGCACTCAGCCTGGCCGTGTTCAGGGTGCGCTCGCTGTGGCAGCTAGGCGCCGGTTTTGTCGTCTATGACATGATGTTTCTGTCCGGCTCGCTGAACTTCCAGTTCGCCGCCGGGGTGGCGCTGTGGGGGGCCGCGGTGTGGGTGGTTCTGTCCGCCAGGCATTTGGTCTGGGCGGCCGCCGCGGGCGCGGTCTTCGCGCTGCTGGCTTTCCTGTGCCACCTGTTCGGCTACGGCTTCTTTGCCGTGCTGATCGGCTCCGTCGAGCTCACGGCCATCCGCAGGCGCGGGCTCGGCGACGCAGCCGGGCGCCGTATCGCGGCCGGGCGCTCGCTGGCCGTGGCGGCGGCGTTGCTGCCCTGCGTCGTGCTCTATGTGACCTCGGCTTTTGCCAGGGCGGGCGGGGCGGTGATGTGGCAGTCGGTCAGGCACAAGCTCTTCCTGCTGCTCGTGCCCGTGCTGGGCTACGGGCGGCTGGAGAGCTTCTTCGTGGCGGCGGTGCTGGCCGGGGCGATGCTATGGTGGGCGGTGCACCGCCAGCTCCGCGTGGCGCCGTTCGGCTGGCTGGCTGGGGCGCTACTGCTGGCGGCCTACGCCATTCTGCCGGTGGGGGCGAAAGGCGGCTACTGGATCGATACGCGCATGCCGGTGCTGCTCGGCTTCCTGGTGTTCGCCGTGACTTTGCCGGTGCGGCTGCCGCGCCGGCAGGCGATGCTGGCGAGCGTGGTGCTGGCCGGCGTGTTCGCCGGGCGCATGGCCTACATCACCGCGGTGTGGGCGGGCTCGCGCCAGGATGTGGCAGACGTGCGCGCGGTGCTGACGCATGTGGAGCCCGGCAGCCGGATTTTAGTGATGGACGCCGACCCGCAGCAGCATCGCTGGGAAGCCGGCGACATCCCGGCCAGCCGCGTGGCCGCGCACGGCATGGCCACCGCCTACTGGCACTATGGTGCGTTCGCGCTGCTCGACAGGCGGGCCTTCTGGTCCAACGCGTTCGCCGAGCCTGGCCAGCAACCTATCGTGATCCTGCCGCCCTACGACGCATCCAGCGATGGCGGCTTTGCGCCGCCGCACGACGTGGCCCTGCTCGAGGCCAATGCGACCGCCGCCTCAAACAGAGACCCCGCGGCGCTGCTGGCCGGCTGGCCGGGCCGCTTTGAGTATGTGCTCGTGCTCGGTGCAGACCCGGGGCCGCAAATCGACGGCCTGTTGCCCGGCAGGCTGGCCTTGCTGACCCATAAGGGTATCGCGGCCTTGTTCATGGTCAGGCATTGATGTTTCAGCCGGGCCGCAAGCCGGAACTGATGCTGACGTAAGGTGTATCCTGTTGGCAGACCATTGTGCACTGCAACCTTGTTCGGAGGCGCGTTTGCCCGACACAGCGTCCGCCGCCCTGGCCGGCCATGGCCCGGCTGACATCGGCCCGCGCCACGGCGCCGGCGGCACGGCCGAGCTCGCCATCGTGGTGCCGACCTTCAACGAGGCCGGCAACATACTCGTGCTCGCGGGGCGGCTGCACCGGCTGCTCGCCGATGTGTGCCGCTGGGAGATGATCGTGGTGGACGACAACTCGCCAGACGGGACGGCGGACATCGTCGATGACGCGGCGCGCGCGGGCGATCCGGTGCGCTGCATCCGCCGCATCGGGCGGCGCGGGCTCTCCACCGCGGTGATCGAGGGGTGTCTGGCGACCTTCGCACCGTTGATCATCGTGATGGACGCCGACCTGCAGCACGACGAGACGATCATACCGCAGATGCTCGCCCTGCTGACCGGGTCGGATTGCGACATGGTCGTGGCGTCACGCTACGCGGCCGGCGGCGGCGTTGGGGACTGGAACCGCACGCGAAAGACAGGCAGCACGGTCGCCACCTGGATGGCGCGCATGGCGACAGCCTCGCCGATCAGCGACCCTATCAGCTGATTTTTCGACATCAGGCGCGACCTGTTCCTCGGCATCGCACCCCGCCTGTCCGGCGCCGGGTTCAAGATACTGCTCGACATCGCGGCATCGGCCTCGCGTCCGCTGCGCATCAGGGAGGTGCCCTACACGTTCCGGCTTCGGGTGGAGGGGGACAGCAAGCTGAACGCCACGGTGGTGTTCGACTACATCGGCATGATCATCGAGAAGCGCAGCCTGGGGTGGATTCCGGCGCGCTTTGCCCTGTTCGCCTTCACCGGGCTGCTCGGGGTGGCGGTGAACATGGTGGTGCTTTACTTGCTGGCGCTGGTGGTGGGGGTGGGCTTCAACCGCTCGCAGGCAGTGGCGACCGGGGCCGCCATGACGTTCAACTTCCTGCTCAACAACAACTTCACCTACGGCGACCGCAGGCTTCGCGGCAGGTCCGCGGCGACGGGGCTGTTGAAGTTCTACCTTGTGTGCGGGACCGGCGCGCTCTCCAACATCGGTGTGGCCAGTTTCGTGTTCACCCACGGATCGGGGTGGTTCGCCTCCGGGCTGGCGGGCGCGTTTGTGGCCGCCGTGTTCAACTTCGCCATGTCCAGCCGGTATGTCTGGGGCGGGAAAGACTGAGGGCAGGCAGGGTGGTCTGCAGAAAAGGTTCTTGACCCTCCGCCGCGCCGGACGCATTTTCTTGGGTTCCAGGCGCCAGGCAACCGGCGCCCCCTTTGAGGTGCCTCATGGCCAAGTCCAACACCGTGCAGATCCGGCTCGTCTCCAGCGCCGACACCGGTTACTTCTACGTGACCAAGAAGAACGCCCGCACGAAGACCACGAAAATGGAGTTCAAGAAATACGACCCCGTTGCGCGCAAGCACGTCGTCTTCAAGGAAGCCAAGATTAAGTAGCCGGAGCCTGGCGGCCGCCTACCGGATTGTCTTGGATTTGTCTCGGCTTTACCCCCAAGTTCCGGGTGCGTCGCCACTTTGTTTGCCTATAGCGGCCTTCAGTTCTCCGAAGATGGCTAGCATCAGGGCAGGCGCGGATACCGCAGGCGAACCCTTGTAGGTAGGCTCCATCGTGCCGTCCTCGCCGGCGTTGTGCCGGCGTCTGATGTAAATACAGCCTCTCGCCGCGGTGGGGAGCATGGATGCCACTGAATACCCGCGACGCCAGCGTCTGGCGCTACACGCCATCTGATCACGCACACGCTGGTTTGGGGTGCGGCTTAGCTTTTGATTCACCCGGCACCCGGAAACTGAGACTCCAAACGTGCCGCGAGACAACTCTGCATGCTGTCCCACCCTTGCGCTGAAAGACGCCCGTCCCGGCCTGTCCTGGCTGGGCGCTGTCAGGCTGCTCTTCCGGCGCGCCCTGCCCTGCGCGTGTCGCCCTGCCACCGGCTCTGCGACGGTGCGCTGGCTGGCGCTGAAGTATTCCAGGCGGACGGTGCGCCGGCCCCGGATGCCGGGGGACAGGCTTGGCTGCTGCGAGAAGCCTGTCAGGAGGCTTCGGGGTGGGTAGCCGATTTGACGAGCCCTGCTGGGCTTAGTGTCTCCGTGGCCCTGCCGGGATACGCTGCACGGAGCGAAACATTGCTGGCGCAAATAGAGGCGGCGAGAGGCGGCGGGGCGATGTCCGACCCCAGGCTGACCGTGGCGTTCCCGCAGGCCGACCTGGCCGATGCGGGCCCCGACCTGCTGCTTCTCCTGTCTGCACTGCGAGATAGCGGCGTGGGCGTTGCGCTGGATAGCGGCGACCGGGCAGGCGATCTGCAGCGCGTGCTGCGCCGGCTGCCGCTCAGCGCGGTGCGCCTGCATCCTGCTTTGGTGGCGGGTGCGGAGCGGGATGCCGAAACACGCGTTTTATTGTCACGCGTCATCCTTTTCGCGCATGCGATGGACGCGGCTGTGGTGGCGCTGGGCGTGGGCAGCGCGCTGCAGCGGGATATGTTGGCGGACATGCACTGTGACGCTGCGCAGGGGCGGCTGTTCGGGGAGGATTTGCCTGGATCGGTGTTCCGGGCGGGTTTAGGGTAAGGCAAGCAGTCCTTTTTTGAAAAAAAGGACCAAAAAACCTTTACTTCGTCGGCTGCATCAAGGCGTTGCCTGGTTCTGCAAGGACGTGTGTCCGCAGAACCGGACGATGCCTTGATGCAGCGGGGGGAGTAAAAGTTTTTTGCTTCTTTTTTTCAAAAAAGAAGGCCTTCCTTACCTTCTCCCACTCCAGGACCGCTCCATGGACCAGATCATAGCCTCACCGCCAAACACCGAGCTGGACCTGCAAGGCGCCCTGGACCGCCAGCGCCGCGCCTTTGATGCGTCCCCCTTCCCCACCGCGGCTCAGCGCCAGGCAACGCTGAAGCGGCTGGAGGCGCTGATACGCGCGCATCAGGACGCGATCGTGGATGCGATCAGCGCGGATTTCGGCAATCGCTCCCGCGTGGAGACGATCATGTCCGAGGTGCTGCCGACCATTGGCGCTGCCGCGCATGCCAGGCGGCACGTGGCGTCCTGGATGCGGCCGCAGCGCCGGGCGACGGCGATGAACTTCAAGCCGGGCACCAACCGCATCGAGTATCAGCCGCTCGGCGTGGTGGGCGTGGTCTCGCCGTGGAACTACCCGATATTCCTCACCCTCGGCCCACTGATCGACGTTCTGGCGGCCGGCAACCGGGCGATGATCAAGCCGTCCGAGCTGACGCCGGCTACGGGTGCGCTGCTGGCGCGCATGCTGGGCGAGGTGTTCACGCCCGAGGAAGTGCTGGTGGTGCAAGGTGACGTGGCGGTGGGCCGCGCGTTCACCGGGCTGCCGTTCGACCACCTGATCTTCACCGGATCGACGGAGGTGGGCCGGCAGGTGATGATTTTCGCAAAGAAACCGGGTGATGAACGGCAG
>CAXTJZ010000078.1:0-15549 GCA_964244695.1 uncultured Acetobacteraceae bacterium | reverse complement strand
TGCACGAATCTATTGCCGGAACCGGATCCATCTGTTTGGCGGCAGCTTCTCGTAGCCAGGGATCCAGCGTTTTTGGGCTGACCAGGCAGACGGGGCAGGATGTGATCAGAATCGGGCACCCGTCTGGTGTCACGCCCGCGCAGGTCCGCGCGCGCGCCGTCTCCGAGCGGCCCTTCGTGCATTTCGAGGAGTTGGGATTCAGTCGCACCGCGCGCAGGTTGATGGAAGGCAAGGCTTTTTTCCCAGTCGACCTCGCCGGCTATTCGTCTGCTGTTTAGCGGGGTGGATCTCGCCCGTTTGATCAACCACTTAATGCGTGGTGGACTCGACACGCCCTGGTGCTCGGCGAGGCGGATGATCCTGCGTAGATCTAGAGGTGTTCGTTCATCTCTGTCGCCCATATGCAGCTGCCTACTTTTCTGATTGCCTCCCGAACCGGACAATCCGCTTCCGGCCACTCCCAGCCGAAGCCCAATCGTCAGCTTCGCCCAGCTCCAGCCATCTCGTTGCAGGACTTCGCTGCCTGTAGCCGGCATTCGGTAAGGCGGCTCCGCTCAGTTTCTTCGCTCCGGCGAGCGCGAAAGCATGATCTCCTCGACCAGAGTCCGATGTTCCGTTCCCCAGTCGCACAGCGGTAGGAGCGCCTGCACGAGCGTCATACCGAAGGCGGTCATGGTGTAATCGACTTTCGGCGGCACTTGCAGGTAATCGTGGCGGACCAGCACACCCGCAGCGGTCAGGTCGCGCAGCTGCTGGATCAGCACTTTCTCGCTAATGCCGGCGACCAGCCGCTTGAGGTCGCCGAACCGCTTGGGCCCAGAACGGAGATAGTACAGGATCAGTGGCTTCCACTTCCCGCCCATGACCGCCAGCGCGACATCGAGGCCGCAGCTGGGTTCATTGACCGCCATGCGCTATCTCATACTTACCTTTGGGTGGGTTCTACCTGCGCCAGCAGCGCCGATCCATATCGCGTCTTGTCAAAGAACGGAGACGAAGGCGTATAAGCCCAAAGGCAAGGTCGCGTTCATCGCCGGAGCCTGAGGAGAATGAGCATGGGTATGCAACAAAATATCAAGGTTGCTCGGACGCTTCTGGATGGAATGGGCGGGGGGCGAGACCCCGCCGAGCTCGCCGCGCCATTCGCCGAGATCTCGTTTTCGAGATTCAGGGCGATGACGGCATTATGCCTTGGATCGGCCGTAAGACCGGCCGGAAAGCGATGGTCGACTCCATGCGGGAACTGCGCATCTTGACCGAGCCCCTGACCTTCGATGTCGAAGACATCCTGGCAAGCGAGTGCCGCGTTGCGATTGTCGGGTCCCTCCAGACCCGGATCAAGGCGACGGGCAAGTTTACCGCCACGCAGTTCGCACTCATCCTGACCGTCGCCGATGGCGTCGTGACGCGCTTCCAGATGCTGGAAGACAGCTTCGGCCTTTCAAAAGCGGCGCGCTGACGTGCACTTTGGCAGATCCAGGTGGTCATTCTTCAGTTGAAGAACGGCCGACCGGATTCACTCGTGAACAGCCATTTCCGTAACTGCCAAAATCGCCATGGAAGGTTACCAGTGAGCGCGCAGCATCCACCATGCTGCTCGCAGAATGTCCGGTTTCGCGATCCAGCTTCCTAAATGCCGACGGACTGCTCACGGCCATTCTCGGCAGTTGGTTTTTGTCGGCAATCTTCCATTCATAGGGGAAGAAGCGGCAGTCATGCGCATGGCACGCCGCACCGCCGAGACGATGCGGCGCTCCCGACCGTCTGCCTAGCTCAGCCCTTCCTTGCGTATCGCCTCGTCGCCGGCGCGCAGCACGTCGCCGGCCACGCTCTTCACGTTGCTGGCGAGGTCACCGCTGAGCGCCGCATCGACGAGCTGGCCGGGCGTCTTCTCGCCGGCCAGGCCCTGGCCGTGCACGCCGTCCCGGGCGCTGGCGGTGACGGCCTGCATCACGCGGCCGCCGCGTTCGATGGTCTCGCTGGCCAGGGTGCGCGCCGCGTCCCTCGCCTGGCCGGCGATACCGCCGAGTGCGGCTTCTTCCTGGTCCGAGTGCGGCAGCAGCGCGCCCAGCAGCGCGCCGGCGGCCAGTCCGAGCGCACCGAGCAGGACGGGGCTTTCGGAGATCGCCGCGATGAGGTTGCCGCCGGCCTGTCCGGCCGATTTTCCGCCCGAGGACAGCGCACCGCCGGCGTAAGAGGCCGCGTCCTGGAGTGCGCCCTGGGCCGAAGCGCCGAAAGAGCCAACAGCCTCGCTTGCGCTGCCGATCGCACCGCCCGCCTGGTCGCGCAAATCGTGCGCGCGGCCGGTCACCGCGTTTTCAATCGCAGTCACGGCGTGGCGTATACGCTCGCCGAAGGATTCGGTGGTCTCCTGGGTGTGGCGCGCCAGCCCAAGGGCTTCGCCGCGGGCCATGTCCAGGCGGGCGGAATAGGCGTGCTCCGGCTCGCCGGCGTCGCGCGCCGTGGCCTGCCTGGCGGTGTCCAGGCGCGCCAGGGTGGCGGCGTGGTCGTCATGGCCGTATGTCGGCAGCCGCGCGGCGGCGGCTGGTGCGGCGGTCCCCGCGGCGCCGCGCGGGTTGGACGCCATCAGCCAGGCCAGGCCGATAGTGGTGATGGCGGCCGGCATCGGGTTGCCGCGCACATTGTCCAGCAGGCTGCGCCCAAAGGCGGCGCCCTCGCTGCCGCGGAAATAGCCCATCAAATCGTCCAGCACCTGGCCGGGCGAGAGCCGGTCCTGCAGCTCGCTGAGATGGCTGCCCAGGCGGGCGCGCGTGCGGTCTAGGTCCTGCTCGATGCGGCCGGTCTCGGTTGTCCCGACCGTCTTCTGGCCCGTCTTCGTAGTGTCGGACATCATGTGTGCTCCTTCACGAGGGTCGCGTCCTTCTGCAGGCTGGCGAGGCTGCGGTTCGGGGTGAGGCCTTTGAGCGACAGCATCGCAAGGCCGGACCGCGCGAGCAGGCCGCCGACGACCACGATCAGCAACCCGACGATGAGAAAGGCGGCCCAGGCCGGGATGACGTAAGCCAGCCCGAGGGCGGCCGCCTGCAACAGCACGACCAGCCCGGCAAAGGCGACCAGCGCCCCGCCCACCAGCCAGATCGCGGCCAGGATCATGCGGTCCAACTTCTGGTCCAGCTCGGCGCGCGCCAGGCGTACCTCGCCGCGCACCAGTTCGCCCAGATCGGTGGCCAGGCTGCCGACGATGTCAGCCAGGCCGTGGCCGCGGTCGGCGCGCGCGCCGCTCACGGCCTGTCGCCAGGATAGAGCCTGGCGGAAGGCAGCGCCGGCTCGCCGAACGCTGCCGGCTGCTCCATCGGCCTGTTCGCGGGCGGCTGTGCGGCGGAAGCGGCGGCGCCGGTCGCGGCCAGACGGCCGACGCGCGCCAGCGCGAAGCCCGCCGCCATCGAGGCGCCGACGAACAGCGCAGGCTGCCGGCGGGCAAGGCTGCCCAGATCGCCCATCAGGCTCTGCAGGTCATTGGTGCGCAGCGTGTTGGCGAGCACCGACAGCTCGGCCGCGCCGCGTTCCACCATGTGCGCCACCCAGTCCTGGTGACCCTCGAGCTGCTCGCCGGAGCGGTGCACCGCCTTTGCCACGTCGTCAAGGTAGCCGGCGACGTTCTGCTTCTGGGACTCGGCAAGCGAGCCGGCCTTTTCCGTCACGTCGTCCAGCAGCGACGTGGCGCGCGCCTGGGCGTCGCCCGCCACCGCGCGGGCCTGCTGCACCGCGTCGGTGCCGGCCTGGGCAGCGCGGTCGCCGACCTGCCTGGCGGCATCCCCCATCGCCTTGAGGTCGGCGGCGTTGCGGCCGACAGCGTCGGTGTTCCTGCTGTCGCTCATAATGGTCTCCCTTGGTTGCCGGAGGTCACTGCGGGGGTTGCTGCTGCGGATATCCGCCAGATTGCGGCATCTGCTGCTGCTGGTATCCGCCGGGGGGCGCCACCTGCCGCTGCTGATATCCGCCAGAGGGCGGCACAGCCTGAAGCTGGCCGGCGTTCGGCGCGCTTTGGCCGGTCCGGTGCGAGAAGCAGCCGAGCTCGTAGCAGCCGAACAGCGCCGCCGCCCCGATGCCGATTGCCACCTTCGTGCCGGTGGACAAGCCGGCCGGCGCCGCATGACCGGCCGCACCCACGGTCGCCACCAGCCGCTGCGCCTGCTTCGGGCCGCCGCCGTCTGGGATCAGATCCACCTTGATCTGGGTGCCCGGCCGCAGGGAGCCCACATAACCGCCGAACGCGACCAGGCTGGCGAACACGCGGCCATCGACGGCGATGATCTGGTCGCCCGGCTTGAAGCCGGCCTGCGCGCCGGGAGAACCCCGGCGCACCTGCTTGACCCGTATGATGTCGAACGCCAGCCCATCGTCGGTGATGTGCTGCGCGCGCTCGATGTCCATGCCGAGGGCGCCGCCGTTATGCGGCAGCGACGCCGCGTCCTCCTGGCTGACCAGGCGGTAGCCCATCGGGTTGTCCGCCCTGGCCGGCGCCGCCGTCCAGGGCAGCGTCAGGCAGGCCGAGACGGCGGCGGCGAAGATGCGCGAACGCATCGGGGCCGCGGCGACGATGCCTTCGCGCATCGGGCTAGACCGACACGGTGCCCTCGTTGGGCACCTGACCGTTCGGGGTCATGCCGGACACGGCATTCGGCAGATGCTGGCTGAGCTGCGACAGGAAGTCCTGCGGCTGCATGCCGGCCTGGCTCGCCATGTTCTGCACCCGGTCCTGGCCGAACACGCTCTGCAGCTGGTCCGGCGAGACCGGCTGGTTCTGCCCGTTGCCGACCCAGGACTGCGCGATATGGCCGAGCCCGGCCTGCTCGAACATCGAGACCAGGCCGCCGACGCCGCCGCTCATGCCAGCCATGCCGGCCTGACCGCCCATGCCGCCACCGCCCATGGGCGATTGCTGCTGCCCGCCGCCGCCGAGCAGGCTGGACAGCACGCCGCCCATCGGGGAGCCACCGCCGCCCATCAAGCCGCCGATAACCTGGTCAAGTAGTCCCATGATTTAGTTTTCCCTGTTCTCGTTGCATTTAGCGGACCGTCCGTCGGCCCATGACGGCGTGGTAGATCACCAGTACAATGACGGCGCCGACCACGGCCACGAACATGCTGTAGATGCTGAGCCCGGTGACGGGCGCGGCACCCACCAGGGTGAACAGGTAGCCGCCGAACACGGCGCCCACGATGCCGAGGATTATGTCGAGCAGCAGACCCTCGCCGCTCTTGTTGACGATCTTGCTGCCGATGAAGCCGGCGATCAGGCCGAGTATGAGCCAACCGATGATGGACATGTGTCTCTCCTGATCCGAATGGGGCCGCGGACTTTGCGGGTCCGCGGCGCTCCGGTTGCCCGGCTAGCGGACTACCCGTTGCGAGACCTGCAGACGGCGCTGCACGGCGAGAGACCCGCCGATCGCCGCCGCGATGGCGCCGAGCAGCAGGTCGCCGAAGCCGGCGAACGCCGTCTTGGATGCCGCCGCGGCACTCTCGTCTGCAGCGTTCTTGGCGGTCTGCACGGCCTGGTCGCGCGCCTGCTTCAGCTTCGCCTCATTCGTGTCGAACTGGCGGGCCGCGTCGTCCGTGCTGATGTGCTGCTGCGCTGCCATGATGGCGATCACCCGCTGCTTGGCCGCCGGCGCATCCGGGCCACCCTTGGCGTAGGTCGCCAGGTTGGTCACCACCTCTTTCTGCGCATCCTGCGGCGTCATCGTCGCGGGGTCGGGGCTGGCGGGCTTCAGGTAGGCCTGCGCCTGCTGCTGCAGCATGTCGGGCGACACGCCGGCGGCCTGCGCCAACGGCTGCGCCGCGTCTTTCACGCCGCTGCCTGCCGCGGACGTCACGCTGCCGAGCGCCGAGAAGCCGCCCCCGATGATGCCGCCGACCGCGCTGGACAGCAGGTAGATCGTCAGCAGCGTGGCAATGCCCCAGGTGACCAGGCCGTGCAGGAGCCCGTCCCAGCGCAGCTCGATGCCGGCCAGCCAGGCGGCGACGTAGCCGCCGAAGCCCAGCGCGATCATGCTGCTGACCACCCACCAGACACCCGCGCCGATGCCGAAGCTGCTGGCGTCCGGTGTCGACCCGGCGTTCGTGTTGACGGTGCCTAGTCCGATGCCGGCGCCGAGCATGCTGAGCAGCAGCTGGACGGCCACGACGAGGATCACCCCGCCGAAGATCGCCGCCCACGAGATGCGGCGATGGGTATGGGCGCCGCCGCCGACCATGGTCGTGGTGGTCTCCAGAACGCCAGGGTCGCGGGCAGGCGGATCGTTGTAATTGGTTGCCGACATGTGTCTCTCCTGCGCCGATCGCCCGGGTGCCATAGGCACCCGGGTCGCCTCGGCCGTTCTGTTCAGACGCCCGTCTTGCGGGTCGTCGTGTCGTAGGTGGAACCGGTCTTGTCGCCAGAGTCCTTGACGATCTCCACGTCCTCGCGGCGCACCGTGTCGCGTACGGTCTCGGTGCGGTCGGTCGCTTCCTTCTTGATGCCGATCTCCTCGCGGACCCGCGCGGTCTTCGCAACGACCGCCTCCTCGGCGGACTCGGTCACTTCGATCACCTTGTCGCTGAAGGAATCCGCCACGGACCGGCTGTCCGTGACGGGGTGGCGCTCGATGGTCACGCGCTCGTCGTGCAGGCTCACCTGCTCCTCGACCGGCGTCTCGACGACGAAGCGGCGTATGCGGGTGGTGCCGCGGTTGACCACGCGCTTGCCAACGGCGAGCGTCTCCTCGGAGAGCTGGATGGTGCCGCCGTCCGTGGCGGCCTTGGCGGCACCCGCCATCGGGGCGGCCGCGGCCAGCGGCGTGCGCGTCGTCGTGGTCTGCGTCAGGCCGTAGCTGCCGGCCCGCTCGTCGATGTCGATCGGGTTGTGCCGTTCGAGTATGTCCATCACCGCCGTCACGTGCTCGTCGGGCACCTTCACCGAGACGGCGTTCGAGCCGCCGCTGACGCTGCGGTCATAGACGCTCGTGTCGTGATCCGGCTCGCCGCCGAACAGGCTGGCCCAGAAGCCGGGCTCCTCGGTGCGCGTGGTCGCCGTGGTGGAACTGCCGGCATAGCTGCCTTCCTGGGCGTGGCGATGGATCGCCGATTCCGGCACCTTGGCCTGGATCAGGTCCTGCACGGCGAGTTCGGCATGGGCAGGCGTGTCGTAGACGGCAACGATGGTCTGGTCTGTCATGGCTGATCTCTCTCGGTTGCTGGTGCTTCAAGGTTTGGCGGCTTGGCGGCGACGGTCGTGGAACCCGCATCCGAGCGGGTGACGGTCGCCTCCTGGAAGCGGAGCCGCACCGTCTCACGATGCGCCTCCGCGGTCCGGACGCGCCTGATCCGGACCTCCTCCTTCAGGACGAGGCGCCGCTCGACCACGAGCACCTCCTCCATGACGGGAACGATGGTGACATCGCCTTCCTGGCGTATGTCGGGTGTGGCTTCGACGACGCGGCCGACCGGCACGCGCTCGATCTCTATCGTCTCGCGGGACAACGCCTCGTCGATCTGCTGCTCGCGCACGGACGTCGTGGTGGCGACACGGACCGTCGCCCCCGCCACGACGCGCCGGGACACGACGGCCTGCTCCTCCGCCAGCTCGAGCACGGCGACCACGCCGGCCTCGCTGCCCGGCAGTTCGAGCGGGCGCTCGGGCGCCTCGGTCACGACGCGGCTTTCGAGACGAGCGACACGTCGAGGTGGATCGGCGCGTGCAGCGTGTTTGCCACCGGCGACCAGATCATGGCGTGCTTGATCAGCGCCTGCAGGGCCGGCTCGGGTGCGTTCGCGTCCATGTGCACCCGGACCTGGATCGCCTCGAAGCCGACCGGGTTGGGTTGCTGTCCGGCATCGCCCCAGAGAGGACTTACCGCGAGCTCCGCTTCGATCTCCAGCACGAGGCTGGTGACTTCGATGCTGCCGATCGTCGCGTTGGCGCGAATGCGCTCCAGAAGGCAGGATCCAAGAGTTGCGAGCAGAAGAGTAGAAGTTTTTGGGCCGCCCGCAGGTTCTGCAATGCCGAGCGCCCCATGCAGGTCGATGGGCGGCAGGTCCCCGAGGTGAGTCTGCGGGCGAGACGCCCCGACGGTCACCAGCCGGCACCGCAAAATGCGGTCAACCGGAGGTGCAGCCTGGCCTGCGGCGATTGTTGTGTCACCCTGAGAAGATGCCATCAGCAGTGCCACGCGTAATCGGAAGGCGCAGGCGTCCTGCCATGGCGCCGGTCTTCGTCACAATGCTTCGAAACAGGCGGGAACAACTGCATTTCGCGAACTGGTCACGGCGGAGGCGCAGGAGCGAGCACCATTTTTGCGCGCGCACGTGCAAACATGCGCGGGAACTCATGCATGATGGGAACGAACATGGGCGCTGCCATCCTCGCGACACGCGATTCCCTATGTCGCAGCTTGCTCTGACAACAGGTGATTTAAATCGCCTCCTTGCGTCTCCATTCTGCCCGTTTGTCAGGCGGAGTTTCGAGGTGCAGCAAGTCACCTATGCTGTTGGACTGGCTCTTTTGCTGTTTTCCTTCGGCTTGTTGGTTGTTCGGCATGCGCCAAGTCTAAGCGACAGCCGCCGTGCGACCGTTGACGGGTCGATCGTGATGGGTGCGAAATCCGCATCAGGCCGTTAGGGTCTGCAAAGTGGGCAACTTCGGGGTCTCAGGAACCTCGGCCAAGCCGTCCGGGGCGGACGAGGAGTCTAGGGCCGCACTGCGGCTCCGAATTGCGTCCGCGATGCAGTCGATCACGAGACGTATGCGGGGCGCGTTCCGGTGAGCCTCATGTACGCCGAGCCAGACCTCCGCGTTGCAGACTGCAGTCCTTGTCTCGATCCGGTGCAACGCGGGCGTGAAGTCGGCAATGAAACACGGGAGCACAGCCAAGCCGCCGCCACACAATGCCGCGCGGTGCTGCGTCTCATGGCAATCGCTCCGCAGCGCCACGATGGCGCGCTGACCGATGTCTGACAGCCACTCGGTCTGGGCTGACAGTTCCCTGTCGTCGAGGGATGTGATGAGCAGGTGACCAGCGCAACCATCATCGACACTCGGCAGACCGCGTCGCGCAAGATAGGTCGTGCTTCCATACAATCCGAATGCGATGGAAGTCAGCTTTCTGACCACGAGGTCCTCCTGCTCGAAGGCCCGCATTTGCACGATCACGTCCACGTTCTTGACTGCTGACGTGCCCTCCGCGGCGATCGGCAGCAACTCGACAGTGACGTCGGCTGTGCGCGCCTGAAGTTCCGCGAAACAGGACGCCAGCAAGTGCGTGGCGATCATCTGCGAGCTCATCACCCGCACCGAGCCGGACACATGCGCCTCGTGACGCCGGATGGTGCGTTGCAGGGAGAGTGCCTCGCCCTCGACCTTCATCGCATGAACGAGGATCGCACCTCCGGCAAGGGTAAGGACGTAGCCATCAGCGTTACGATGCAGCAGCCTGGCGCCCATCGTCTTTTCGAACGCGGCCAGCCGGCGGCCTACCGTCGACTGGGTCACGCGCAGGTCCTTGGCGGCGCCAGCCAAGGTTCGATGGCGGGCGATTGAGAGGAAGTAGCGGAGGTCATCCCAGTCCATGTCGGCTCCGCCTGCTTTTCAAGTCGATTCAGGCCGACCTACGCCTCAACGCGGCGTCCGAAGGCATGCCCCTCTAAGATGTTACTTCGATCTCTGCGTGCGCAGGTAGCGCCTGCCTTCCCGGCTGCTGGAAGACGTGCGTCCAAGCCGGTCGGCGAACGTTACGGCCACCTCAGGCGGGGTGAACCGTGGCCACGAAGCTGTCGACCTACCAGTCAAAGCGCGACTTTACGCGGACGCAGGAGCCCAGCGGCGACGCCGCATTGCAGGCCTCCGACCGCCTCCGCTTCGTGGTGCAGCGGCACGACGCCACCAGGCTCCACTACGACCTGCGCCTGGAGCTCGACGGCGTGTTCAAGTCCTGGGCCGTCGCCAAGGGGCCGTCGGTCGACCCGCACGACAAGCGGCTGGCGGTGGAGGTCGAGGACCATCCGCTCGACTACGGCGACTTCGAGGGCACCATACCCAAGGGGCAATACGGCGGCGGCACCGTCCAGCTCTGGGACCGCGGATACTGGGCGCCGCAGGGCATGACGCCTGAGGAGGGCCTGGCGAAGGGCGACCTGAAGTTCGTCCTGGAAGGCGAGCATCTGCACGGCAGCTGGGTGCTCGTACGGATGAAGGGATGGTCCGGCAAGCGGGTGAACTGGCTGCTGATCAAGCACCGCGACGAGCACGCGCGCGAGGGTGATGGTGACCACCTGCTGTCCGCCGACAGCTCGGTCGCTTCTGGCCGCAAGATGGCTGACATCGCCGCCAGGCGTGGCCGGGCGCCCAAACCGTTCATGACGCAGGCCGCGTCCGGCAAGGTCACGGCGGACGCGGTGTGGGCCTCCTCGGTCGGCCTAGCCCCGGCTTTGCGCGAGAAGCGCAAGAGCAAGGAGGCCGCCAAGCCCGCCAATCGTAGGGCCGCCAGAAAGTCAGCGAAGCCGACGCCGCTGCCCGACTTCATCGAGCCGCAGCTCTGCCGTTCTGTCGAGCGGCCTTTGGGCGAGCCGGGCTGGGTGCACGAGATCAAGTTCGACGGCTACCGTATCCAGGCGCGCATCGAGGGCGGCGAAGCGGTCCTGCGCACCCGCAAGGGCCTCGACTGGACGGACCGCTTCCGCGCGATCGCCGCGGCCTGCGGCAAGCTGGCGGACGGCATCGTGGACGGCGAGATCGTGGCCCTGGGCGAGGATGGCGCGCCCGACTTCGCCGCGCTGCAGGCGGCGCTGTCCGAAGGCAAGAGCGACCAGCTGGTGTTCTTCGCCTTCGACCTGCTGCACGCGAACGGAGAGGACCTGCGCCCGCTTCCGCTGTCGGCCCGCAAGGAGCGGCTGCAGGCGTTCCTGGCCGGGCCCAAGAAACCAGGTCCGCTGCTGCGCTACGTGGACCATTTCGACACCGGCGGCGACGCGGTGCTGCACTCCGCCTGCCGCCTCTCGCTCGAGGGCATCGTGTCCAAGCGGGCGGACGCCGCTTACGTCTCCGGCCGCAGCGAGACCTGGACCAAGGCCAAGTGCCGCGCCGGGCACGAGATGGTCGTGGGTGCCTGGACCGACACCGGCGGCCGCTTCCGATCCCTGATCGTGGGTGTCCATCGCGACGGCAAGCTGGTGCATGTCGGCCGCGTCGGCACCGGCTTCGGCCGCGACAAGGTGGACCGCCTAATGCCTCGCCTCCGCGAAGCAGCGGCGGAGCGCAGCCCGTTCACCGGCCCGGGCGCGCCACGCCCCGCGCGCGACATCCATTGGCTGAAGCCGGAGCTGGTGGCCGAGGTGGAGTTCGCGGGCTGGACCGATGCTGGCATGGTCCGCCAGGGCGCGTTCAAGGGCCTGCGCGAGGACAAGCCCGCGGCCGAGGTGGAGGCCGAGACCCCGGCAGAAGCCGCCAAGACCGAGTTGGCCGCACCCTCGCTGAAGCGGACCACGGCCACGGCGGCCAAGCCCGGCTCGGTCATGGGCGTGCCCATCTCGCGGCCCGACAAGATGATGTGGCCGGAGGCGGGCGGCGATGGCGTGCCGGTGACCAAGCTGGACCTCGCGCGCTACTACGAGGCCGTCGGCCCCTGGATGCTGGCCCACCTCAAGGGCCGCCCCTGCTCCATCATCCGCGCGCCGGACGGCTTCCAGGGCGAGACATTCTTCCAGCGCCATGCGATGCCGGGCTCGTCCAGCCTGCTCGAGCTGGTCACCGTCTCCGGCGACCGGAAGCCCTACATCGAGATCGACCGGGTCGAGGGTCTGGCGGCAGTAGCCCAGACGGCGGCCCTGGAGCTGCACCCGTGGAACTGCGATCCGTTCCACCCGGACGTCCCCGGCCGCCTCGTCTTCGACCTCGATCCCGGACCCGAGGTGGCGTTCGCCTCTGTCATCGAAGCGGCAAAGGAGATACGCGAGCGGCTGTCCCGTCTCGGCCTAGAGAGCTTCTGCAAAACGACCGGCGGCAAGGGACTGCACGTCGTGACGCCGCTGGCCCGCGGGAAGACCGCGAATCCGAGCTGGCCCGAGGCCAAGGCGTTCGCGCGCGCCGTCTGCGACGCCATGGCGAAGGACTCGCCCGACCGCTACCTCGTTAACATGTCGAAGAAGCTGCGGACGACCCGCATCTACCTCGACTACCTGCGCAACGACAGGCTGGCCACGGCGGTGGCGCCGCTGTCACCGCGCGCCCGCCCCGGTGCCACCGTCTCGATGCCGGTCACCTGGGCGCAGGTGAAGACGGGTTTGGACCCGCAGCGCTACACAATCCGCAGCGTGCCGGGCCTGCTGGCCAGGACGAAGGCCTGGGCGGAGTACTGCGACGCGGAACGGCCGCTCGCCCCGGCGATCAAGCGGCTGGCGACCTGATGCCCGCCGCGTTCGGCCTGCCCGTGACTACCGAGGCGATGGAGGCCAAGTCGGCGGACACCTTGCCGACCGGATCCGGCTGGCAGTTCGAGCCCAAATGGGACGGCTTCCGCTGCCTGGCGTTCAAGTCCGGCCGGGACCGTCGAGCTTTATGCTTAGTCGGGCAAGTCGCTGTCGCGCTACTTTCCGGAGATGGTCGCCGCCCTGGAGCAGGCGCCGGGTGACGGTTTCGTGCTGGACGGCGAACTCGCCATTCCGGTCGGCGACAGCCTCTCGTTCGGCGCCCTGCAGGACCGGGTGCATCCGGCGGAGAGCCGGGTGCGCAAGCTCTCGGCGGAGACGCCCGCGCTGCTGATCCTGTTCGACTGCCTGTTCACGGACGGCGCCGGGCCGGTGATGGGTGCACCCCTGACCGAGCGGCGCGCGGTCCTGGAGAATGTCGCGGGGCGGCTCGGACGCGCGCACCGGATTCGGCTGTCGCCGTTCACCCGAGACCGCAAGGAGGCGCAGCGCTGGCTCGACGTCACGCACGACGCGCTGGACGGCGTGGTCGCCAAGCGCCTGGACGAAGCCTACGCGCCCGGCAAGCGCGAGATGCTGAAGGTGAAGCGCCTGCGCAGCGCCGACTGCGTCGTAGGCGGGTTCCGCTACGCCCGCGGCACGCGCCAGGTCGGCTCGCTCCTGCTCGGACTCTACGACGACGAGGGCAAGCTCGACCATGTCGGGTTCACCTCGGCCATCTCGAACGCCGAGCGGCCCGCGTTGACGGCCAGGCTGGAAGCCCTCCTTGGCGGAACCGGCTTCACCGGGGAGTCGCCGGGCGGCCCTAGCCGTTGGGCGACCGCGGAGTCGTCTGCCTGGGAGAAGTTGCGGCCCGAGCTGGTGGTCGAGGTCAGCTACGACCACGTCAGCGCGGGCCGGTTCAGGCATGGCACGGCGCTGCTCCGCTGGCGGCCCGACAAGGCGCCGCGCCAGTGCACGCGCGAGCAGATACGCGAGGAGGCGCGCCCGGGCTTGCTGGTGGAGGCGTTGCTGAAGGCCTGAGCGGTTCAGATGTCGGCTCAGACCCGCAGTGAAGACGTTCCGGCTGCGGCTTCCGCCTTTGGTGCGCTGAGGTTACCCGGCCTGTGACATGTACAACCTGTGTTCGATGGCGACCAACCAGTCGGCCAGCCGAAACACTACCCTACCGATTATCTGCATGAGGATGACGCAGAAAGCTCGCCGTCGCTGATCCACGTTGGAGGCGGCCCGCTTCGACGTCATGAGGCGATCTCCGTCCGGGCTTTAGCTGATGCTTCGACGGCACGTGGCATGCGAAAGAAAGGGCAGCCATCAGAATGATTTCCGGCCATCATCCTCCAGCCAAACCGCTTCCTAGACCACCAGCCGATCCCGGATTCAACCGGCACACGGCGTCCTCCGCGCGAGCGACGCAATCATGGATGCTCGCGATCAAGGAAACCATCCGAAGGGGCTGATGATGATCGGACATCTTCGCGGCGGTCCTGGCGAGGTGAAATGGTCGCTGATATGCAAGGCGAACTCGACACCCTGAGCCCGGCTCCTCGGCAAACACGAAGCTTGAATTGCAGTTTCGGTTCGGTTGCTACCGGAACGCCTAGAGGGCGTCGGCCGGCACCAGGCAGCGACGGGAGGCCAACACGCCGCGGCACATGCCCGAGGCGGCGATCGTCTCGGAGCTGGCGTTGATTGGCCGCTTGCACGCCTTCAGTCCTTGGTGAAGTGCGGGACCAACCTCCAACGCAGCGCGTCCAGGCGGCGCTCGCCAGGGCCGGGGTGCCGGCGCACCGCCAGCGCGGCCTGGCTCGGCGCCACGTTCCAGGACGGCAGCGTGTTCGGGATCTCGCCCACGGCGCCGAACGGGCGCGCGATGAATTCAGGAGGAAGCTGGGAGGCGTAGCGGCCGCTCATCCGGCTACGTTGGGTGTTTCGACCTGACTTGGTCAAGGCTCTTCATCAAGTCGTCCGCGACCTCCCGCTCGCCGTGCTCGCGCGCGTGAACGAGGGCGGCGGCTATGGCCGCTTCGAGGTCTCGCGCCGGATGTCCGGCCGTTTGCTGCTCCATGGTCCTTATCACTTCTTGCCCCTGTTCGACGGCGATCGCCTGCGAGGCGATACGGTCATCACGTGTAGCGCCCTCCGTCCATTACAGACACCTGGACGGGCACGGGCCCATCCTTCTGTCCGGGATGCCGGTTCCTGAGCGTCACGCCCGTAGGCGGCTGGCCGCAAAGTGGACTCCCTGCACCGTAGTCGCGGCACCAGGACGGCCCGCGTGCGTCCAGGATCGTAGCGCCAAGGGGTCGGCGACAATCACGATGCGGGCAACCCGGCAGGCCCCGCACGACACGATGAGTCGCCAGCCCAAAAATGCGCGAGTGGCAGGCGGAGCAGCATCTCGCGCTAGCGGCCCCGATGAATGCCATCCGGCATCATCCGCTCTCCCTGGAGTCACACGTCGTCACAACGTGAGCTGGGAGCCAGGGACAGCCCGCCGCAAGACCTCGAAGCCCGCCGCCTCCAGCGCCGGTGCTAGATGGCGGCTGCTGGCGTGGATCAGCGTCGGCGGTCCGCCAGGCGAGCGTGACGCCGCGTCAGCCAGCACAGCGGCCACGTCTTCAAAGAGAACGGGATTGTGGCACTTAGCTGTGAGGTGTTTCCGGATCCCGCCATTGCGCCGCACAACGCTGGCGAGCTGCTGTGGCGGAGCGTTCATTGGCATGTCGTCCCGTGCCGGGCGTGCCGCTGCGACCTTCAGCCAGGTCGCCCTTCCGTGATCATGCCGCGTATCCGGCTGGCGAGCGCCTCCATCACAAATGGCTTGGTCAGTACGTGCATGCCCGGGTCAAGATGCCCATGGCTGAGCACGGCGTTCTCAGCGTAGCCGGTGATGAACAGCACCTTTAGCTCCGGCCGTAATGCACGGCCCGCGTCCGCCACCTGCCGGCCGTTCATGCCGCCGGGCAAGCCCACGTCCGTCACCAGCAAGTCAATCCGGGCGTCGGACCGTAGCACCTTCAGTCCCGCCGGTCCATCTGCTGCCTCAATCGCCGTGTAGCCCAGGTCCTCCAGCACTTCCGAGACCAGCATGCGCACGGTCGGCTCGTCGTCCACCACCAGCAC
>CAXTJZ010000077.1:0-15624 GCA_964244695.1 uncultured Acetobacteraceae bacterium | reverse complement strand
TAGCCGGGGATGTCGGCGGGCTTGCCGTAGCCGTCGGTCACCACCAGGCGCATCATCTTGCGTATCGTGTTGCTGGTGGACAGGTTCATGATCCGCCGGCCTTCCGGCGGGGCATCGCCCGGGTCATGCGCCAGGATCGTCGGCTGCAGAACCACGCCGCCATTGGCCAAAGCCGCCGTGCCGCGCACCACGTGCAAAGGCGAGACCGCGATGCCGTGGCCGAACCCAACCGTCATCGTCGTGGCCTCTTTCCAGTTCGCGCGTGGCGGCACGATGGGAAACCCGGCCTCCGGAAGCTCGATACCCACCTTGCGCATCATGCCCATCGCCTGCAGCCAGATCTGCTGCTTCTGCGCACCCACGCCCAGCGCCACGTGCGCGGCACCCAGATTGGAAGAGTATGCGAGCACCTCAGGCAAGTACAGGAAACGGTGCTTGCCCTTGTAGTCCACGATGGTGAAGCGGCCGATATGTATGTTATGCGCCGCGTCGAACTGGTCCCAGATATGCGCGGTGCCGAAATCCATCGCCATCGCCGCCGTCTGCAGCTTGAACGTGCTGCCAGGCTCGAACATGCCGGTCACCGCGCGGTTGAAGCGGTCGTCGGGCGGCGTCTCGCCGAACTGGTTCGCGTCGTAGTCGGGCAGGCTCACCATGGCGATCACCTCACCGGTGCGCACGTCCATCACGATCCCGCAGGCGCCGATCGCATGGAACTCCTCCTTGGATTTCTCCAGCTCCTCGCGCATCACGCCCTGCACGCGCACATCGACCGACAGCCGCAGCGGCTCGGCCACGCTCTCCAACCGGTGGTCGAAGGAGCGCTCCACGCCGGCCACGCCGTGGCTGTCCACGTCCACGCCGCCCAGCACCTGGGCCGCCACCCGCCCCAGCGGATAGCGCCGCTTCTCGCCGGGCTGGAAATACACGCCGGGAATGCCCAGCGCGTTGATCGCCAGCTCCTCGTTCGGCGTGATCTGCCGCTCGAGATAGACAAACTGTTTCGCCGAAGCCAGGCGCGCAGCCGCCTGCTTCTCGTCCAGCCGCGGCAGCACGCTCTTCAGCTTGTGCGCCGCCTCGGCGGTGTCGATCATCTCTTTCGGATTCGCAAACAACCCTGCCGTGGGCAAGGAGATCGCCAAGATCTCCCCGTTGCGATCCAGTATCGTGGCCCGCGTGTGCGGCGCACCGGCAGCGAGCGGCACCGTATCGGGCGTGTCCGGTCCTGGATCGTTCGGCACCAGCGGCCGCATCTCGGCCTTGCTCGGCGCCATCGGGAACATCACAGTGGCACTGGTCAGCTTGCCGGCCACCGCGCCGAACAGCAGGAAGAACCCGCCAGCCGTGAACACCAGCCGGTTGCGCGTGCGGTCCAGCGCCGCGCGCCGCGCCAGGTCGGGCGCGGTTATGCGCACCGTCTCCATGCGCGGCATCGCCGCCCCGGCGCCAGGCGCGCCACGCATGCGCGCGGCTTCCGTCCCGCGCCGGCGTGCGGGCGGCGGCCGGTCAGCGGGCGGCGGGGCCGTCATCGCCCGTAAGGCACCGGTGGCGGCAGGCTACCCTGGCCACCCAGGGCGGATACCGGTGCCGCGCTCATCGCCGGGGTGTAGCTAGGCGAGGCGCTCACCACCACGGCGCGCGCAGCCTGCGCCCGCATCGGCCGCGCCATCGCGTTGTAGACACTGGCGCCAAGCGGCCTGGGGGCTGCCAGCGGCAGCGGCGTCCCGTGCGCCAGCAGGCTGTCGTGCATCGGCGGGTCCTGCCTGTCGGCCAGTTCCACGTGATGCGGCGCGTGCCTGGCATCCGCATGGGCCAGCAGCTTGGCCGCTGCATGCCCGTCCGGCTTGCCGGGCGGCAGCATGGGATGGTGCGCCGGCAAACCGGTGCCCGCGCTCGCCACTGCAATCGGCGCCGCCTCGGCCGGGGCAGGCCCTGCCGCAGGCGAGGCGTCATCATCCGCCGCCGCGTCGGCCGGCGCGGCCATTACGCCCGGCAGATGCCCGGACAGGTCGGACACCTGCACGAACTGCGTGGGTGCCATCGGGTGCAGCGTCAGGTAGCGGCCAGCCATGTCCGCCAGCCGGCCAGGCTCGTTCAGCAACGCCCACTCGGCCCTGAGCAGGCCGGTACGCGCCCGCGCCGCCTCTGATCTGTGGATCACCTGGCCGATATCCCTGTCCAGCAGCGCCGTCCGGTGCTTTTCGGAATACAGATACAGCCCGGAACCGCAGGCTGCGAGCAAACAGAGGCAGGTGAACGGCTTTATCATGATCGGCCCTCGCTATCCGGGGTCAGGCGTTGCAGCGCCCGCAGCCGCGCACTGCGTGCGCGCGGGTTCTCCGCCGTCTCCTGCCCGCCGGGCCGCACGGCCCGCTGCGTCAACAGACGGAAACTTGGCGCCGCGGCCGCCACCAGCCCACCAGGATCGTGCCGTGATGGTGCCGGATCGCGGCCCGCAACGTGCGTAAAGAAACGTTTCACCAGCCTGTCCTCCAGCGAGTGGAAGGACACCACGACCAGCCGTCCGCCAGGCCGCAGCAGCCCCGCCGCCGCCGCCAGCGCGCGCTCGATCTCGCCCAGTTCGTCGTTCACCCGTATGCGCAGCGCCTGGAAGCTGCGTGTCGCCGGATGTATCCCGTCACGCGCCGGCGGCATAACCCCGCGTATGATGGATGCCAACTGCCCCGTGGTCTCGATCGGCGCCTCCGCGCGCGCCGTCACGATCGCCCGTGCGATACGGCGTGACATACGCTCCTCGCCGAACCGGAACAGCGTGTCCGCCAGCTCGGCCTCGGGCAGATCCGCCACCAGATCGGAGGCCGACGGCCCTTGCCGGCTCATGCGCATGTCCAGGGGACCGTCCAGCCGGAAGCTGAAACCACGTGCCGCATCGTCGATCTGGAAGCTGCTCACGCCCAGGTCGAGCATCACGCCATCCAGCGCCAGCACGCCGGCTTGCGCCAGCAGCGCCACCATCTCGCCGAAACTGCCCTCGACCAAATGCAGGCGCCCGGGATATGCCGCCGCCATCGCCGCCCCGCGCGCTATCGCGTCCGGATCGCGGTCGATCGCCCAAACGGTACAGGCAGCCGCGTCCAGCACGGCGCGCGCATAGCCGCCGCCGCCGAACGTCGCATCCAGATAGATGGCGCCGTCCTGCGGCGACAAGGCGGACACCACCTCGCCCAGCATCACCGGCACATGGCTCATGACGCCACTACGATCATATAAGTCATGGCGCCACCGCGCCGGGAAGCGTCAGCCGGCGCGCCCGCGCCCGCTCGCGCGCCTCTACGCGCCGCCTCTCGGCGGCCGTCGGCTCCCAAATCTGGAATGTCCGTCCCAAGCCCATGAATACGACCGTATCCGAAAGACCCGCGTGCTGCACCAGCGTGTCCGGCAACACAATGCGTCCTTCCTTGTCCGATTCGACAGGGTAGGCGTCGGAATAAAGCACCTGGGCCAAATCCTCGTGGTCCTCGCCGAACACGTCCAGCCGTTCCAGCGGCGTCGCCAGCGCCTCGAACACGCTGGCCGGCCAGCCCTCCACGCAGGCATGCGCGTGGCTCTGACGCAGTATCAGCGGCGCGACCCCTTCCTCGCTCAGGGCACGCAGAGCCGCGCGGAACGGTGCGGGTATGCTCACCCGCCCTTTCGCGTCGATCCTGTTCAAATGCGTGCCCAGAAACTGGCCCATACGTGCTGATCAACGACCCCCGCCCCTTACCCCGCCGACCAACCGCTGACTGTGAACAACTGCGGCGTCTTGGGATGACATGGGATACCATGGGCGACCATGGGCGTCAAAGGGAATACAACTTCCATCAAAGATTTTCAGGCAATCATTTAACGAAAAATCAAGGACTTAGCTCGCCCACGTCAGCAACAACCCGCAACGTCCTGAGGTAACTCAGTATTCGCTTTTCGTTCCTGTGTATAACTCTGTGAACAACTTCGAAGACGGTCCGAAAGGGGGCATTGCCGCGCCATCCGGGCCTAGTCGCCAAGTCAGTCCGACCCGCATGGGCAGGCGGCATCGCCGACCGCCACGCAAGCTGGAGCGTCAGCGGCCGTCGGGTAAGCGTGGCGGTTGCGCCGGACGCGCGGCACAGCGGCCAGACTGTCCGACCGCCCGCGCCGTGGCGCTCACGATGGGAGCGGCGGCGTCCGCGTCAGGGCTGCGGCTTGGGCGTTACTACGTCATGGTAGGGGTAGGTGGCGGACTGCACGGTGGCAGGCGGCGGCACGGCGTGACGTACTGGCGGCAGGGATTTCAGGTAGGCGGCGATGTCCAGCGCGTCCGCCTGGGTCAGGTGGGCGTAAGCGCGCCAGGGCATGATCGGGGCAAGCTGACGCCCATCCGGGCGGAAGCCGGTGTGCAGCGCGGTGACGATGTCCTGCTCGCTCCATTTGCCCAGGCCGGTATCCGGATCCGGCGTGAGGTTGGGCGGGTAGAAGATGCCGAGATTGCCGACGCGGTAGCCGACATCCACGCCGGTCAGCGGCCCGCCTTTGTCCTGCGCGTGGCAGCTCGCGCAGTTGGCGATGGCCGCAAGGTAGGCGCCATGTGCGATCCGGTCGGCTTGGGCGGATGCGGTTTGGGTGAAAGCAAGCCCTAGGAGGGTTGCAAGGCTTAGTGCACGCATGCGGGTGTTCCGGCCCAATTCTCAAATACGGCTTGTGAGCTGACCATTGAAAGAAGCAAGCGAGGCCTTCTTTTTCGAGAAAAAGAAGCAAAAAGCTTTTGCGAGCGCTGTCGCGGACCTTTCCACGGAGCCGCGACAGCGGAGTCGAAAGTTTTCTGGTTCTTTTTTTCAAAAAAAAAACTGCTTGCCTTGCTCCTTCACCTACGCAAACAAGCCCCAAGCGAAGCACCCGCCTCAGCACCGGTCTTCGCCGCGTGCCAGTTCGCCGAGAGCTTGCATTGAGCCGCGCGCTCAGGCGTCGGATGCAGGGCAAGCGAGACGTCCACACACTGGCGCCAGTCCGCCATGGCAGGGTCCGGCTGCAGAACAAGCTCGCAGGCCTGCACCAGCGTCTTGGCCACCGGCGACGAACCGGCAGACATCAGGTGCTTGATGGCCTTCGCAGCATCCAACTCGGCCGTGATGCAAGCGCCGCGGCTGGCTTTGTGGTCCGCGCACACCGTGTTGTAGGCGTCCCACGCGACAGACAGATCGTGCTTGTCCAATCCGGCAAAGGCGGCCGCGATGGACGGGTCCGCGCGCACCTGGACCGCGCATTCGGCGATTCCTTGGGCCACGGCGCGGGTAGCCAAATGTTCCGGCGTATCGGTATCCAGCGCGGCATCATGGTCCCGCTGCAACTGAGACTGCACGATGGTGAGCATGATGGACTGCGAATAGGCGGGATTGGTGGCGCAAATCGTCTCAGCTTCTCCGGCGAGTGCAGGAGTGGCGAGAAGGGTCAGGGCGAACGCGGTGCGAAGCATGGCGGGAAGAAAGCAGGTTTAAGGCGAGGCAAGCAGTCCTTTTTTGAAAAAAAGGACCAAAAAACTTTTGCGCCCTGTCGGCGGCTGCGGACAGGCGCGCGACAGCGGACCAAAAGTTTTTTGCTTCTTTTTTTCAAAAAAGAAGGCCTTCCTTTCTTCCTCCCTTTCCGCCAAACCGGCACCGCCAGACGGCTGGACGACCGCTGGGGGGCGACCCCTGGAGGAAAGTCCGGGCTCCACGGAAACACGGTGCCGGCTAACGGCCGGCGGGGGCGACCCCAGGGAAAGTGCCACAGAAAACAAACCTCCCGACGCCGCACGGCCGAGGGTAAGGGTGAAACGGTGCGGTAAGAGCGCACCGCGCGCCTGGCAACAGGGGCGGCAGGGTAAACCCCACCGGGAGCAAGACCGAATAGGGGCGGCAGGATTACGGGTTGTGCCGGGTCCGGGGGCGTTTCCGCCTCGCCGCCCGGGTTGGTCGCGTCAGGCGCGCGGCAACGCGCGTCGCAGAGGAATGGTCGTCCAACGCCGCAAGGCGCGGACAGAACCCGGCTTACAGGCCGTCTGGCAGTTCTCGCAGTAGATAAGGCCTTCTTTTCTGAAGAAAAGAAGCAAAAGACTTTTACCACGGCTGTCGCGCCGTGAGGAGAGGTCCGCGACAGCGCAGCCAGCGTCGGTCCCCCAGCACTTCATCGGACTTCTCTCCGTTGAATCCGACTATAACTTGCCCGGCGGGCATACCATGGTTCCCCGCACTAAATCCGAGATCTCCGTTCCGATCTGCGTCGATGTTCAGGTAGGGACGAGGCACCGGGATCTTCCCATTCACCTGGAGGAGCTCGGCTTCTGTTTCTCCGCTGCCGTTCGAGAATTCCATCCGATACTCTTGAGCTATCGAACCATGAAGCTCGTCAAGGCCGCCATTTCCTCGCGACCCTTGAGACAAAACTGCATCATCCTGGATGTATCCTTACCTTTGAGCAGCCGCCCAACAATAAGCAGGCTCCGGCGAGCATAGGAAAAAAGCGGATGCCGATCGTGTTCTGCTGAGGCTCCCCAAACTTTCTTGCCTACGCCAAAGCCCGATCCTTGTGGTCCTTGATATCCTTGAAGCTAAGTCCAGCGTTCTGCTCCAACGTACGCCGCAGCGTAAACGCCGACGTCGCCAGGAACACCGGATCCCCATCCACGTCATCGGCCATCTGCGTGCGCTGGTCCTGCGCAAACTTCGTGAGCAGCAACCGATCGCCAGACACCCACCGCGCCAAATTGTAAGGCGTAGGCTCGAACCCGATACCAACACCGTATTCCCCGGCCAGCCGCGCCTGCAGCACGTCGAGCTGCAACGTGCCCACCACCCCCACGATCGGCTGGCTACCATCCTGCGGCCGGAACAACTGCACCACGCCTTCTTCCGCCAGCTCCTGCAGCGCCTGACGCAATTTCTTCGCCTTCATCGCGTCATCCAGACGAACGCGGCGCAGGATCTCCGGCGCGAAACTCGGCACGCCGAGGAACTGCAGCTCCTCGTCCTGGGTCAGCGTGTCGCCGATGCGCAGCGTGCCATGATTGGGAATGCCCACCACGTCGCCGGCAAACGCCTCCTCGGCCAATTGCCTGTCCCGCGCGAAGAAGAATTGCGGCGCGTTCAGCGGAATCAGCTTGCCCGTGCGCACCTGCCGCAATTTCATCCCGCGCTCCAGCCGGCCGGAGCAGATACGCGCGAACGCCATCCGGTCGCGGTGGTTGGGATCCATGTTGGCCTGTATCTTGAACACCAGCGCCGTCAGGCTGTCCTCATCGGCCTGCACCGTGCGCGTGTCGGCCACCTGCGCGCGCGGCGGCGGCCCGAAGCGCGCCAGCGCGTCCAGCAGATCGAGCACGCCGATCTCCTTCATCGCACTGCCGAAGTATACCGGCGTCAGCGCGCCGGCGTTGAAACTGTCGCGGTCCCATTCCGGCAATGCCGCGCGCACCAGATCGAGCTCGTCGCCAAGCGCCTGCAAGCGCGGGTCCGATTGCGGCAGCTCGGAAATCAGCCGCAGATCCCGCGTGTGCAGATCGTACGTGCCGGCGAAGTCCGCGGCCCGCCCAACCGGCCAGGTGGCCGGCGACGTGTCCAGCGCCAGCGTGCTGGCCACCTCGTCCAGCAGCTCGAACGGATCGCGCGCCTCGCGGTCCATCTTGTTGACAAAAGTAATGATCGGAATGTCGCGCAGCCGGCATATCTCGAACAACTTGCGCGTCCGCGCCTCGATACCCTTTGCGGCGTCGATGACCATCACCGCGGAATCCACCGCCGTCAGCGTGCGATACGTGTCCTCGGAGAAATCCTCGTGTCCCGGCGTGTCTAGAAGGTTGTAGATGCAATCGGCATACTCGAACGTCATCACCGAGGTGACGACCGAAATCCCGCGCTCCCGCTCGATGCCCATCCAGTCCGAACGCGTGCGCCGCCGCTCCCCCTTCGCCCGCACGTTGCCGGCAAGCTGTATGGCGCCACCGGCACGCAGCAGGCGCTCGGTCAGCGTGGTCTTGCCGGCATCAGGGTGGGAGATGATGGCGAAGGTGCGCCTTCTGGCGATTTCGGCGGCTTGGGTCATGCGGTGGGCCTTTTACGTAGCAAGGAAGCAAGGCCTTCTTTTTTGAAAAAAAGAAGCAAAAAACTTTTGACTCGGCTGTCGCGGTTCTATCCTGGAGCGGCCGCTCTGGCGAACAGGAGCAGCAGCAGGGCCAGCGTTGCCAGGTGCAGGAGGCAATGCAGCGTGTTGGGGATGATGCCGTTGCGTTCAGGCAGGAAAGCGCGCGTGTCGCCGAACATCACCTTGTAGCGCGCCGCCCGAGCCGGCTGCGGCCGGACCAGATAGGGTATCCACCAGGCCGCCAGCTCGCCGGCGAACAGCAGGCCGTAGCTGATCCACAGCCAGGACCACAGCCAGCCGGGGGTCGGCTGCGCCCGCAGCCAGTATGCCACGCTGTAGCCGAAGCCGATGGTGAACGGCACGCTCTGGATCAGCGTCACGCGCACCAGCCTCGCGGCGCTATCCTGCCGCCTGATCGCGGCCACATCGTTTAACCTGCCGAGCGGTATCCAGTCATGCGCCCACAGGAACGCCACATGGACCGCCTGGAGCATAAACAGCAACGCCGTCACCCCGCGGCCCCAGTCCGCGCGACAGGGCGGCCGGCAAGGGCCAGCCCACCCCGCCTTATGGTCAGGTTGGGGTTCAGATACGCATCCTGCGCAAGTGCAGCGCCCCAGCGCGCCCGCATCACCGCGGCCGCGGTGTCGACGCGCGGCGCGCGCGGCACCCGCGTGTAGGTCAGCCTCGCATACGGCGTCCACACACACCGCAGCCCACGCGCGGCCAGCCGCAGGCAAAGATCCACGCCGGCATAGGGTCCGCACGCCTCGTCCAGCCCGCCGGCATCTTCCAGCACGGCGCGCCTGATCGCCAGGCAGTCCAGCGAGACGGCGGACACGCTGCGCGCCAGGCCGAACTGGCCGCGGTAGCCGGGATCACCGGCATCGGAGGCGGGGCAAAGTGTCTCGGCGATCCGGCTCGGGTGCAGGAACAAACCAGCCTGCGCGATGCGGCCGTCCGGGCGGTCGATCCTGGCGCCGGCCGCGCCGATCTCCGGACGCAGCGCCTGGCTGACAAGCTCGCGCAGCCAGCCGGGGCCGCAGGCGCGCAAGCCGGGTGCCAGAAATACGAGCACGTCGCCTCTGGCCTGGTCCGGACGCGCCACCCGTTCCGTGTGCGCGCAGGCCGTGTCGGCCGGCACGGCAGCCCCCTCGGGCGCGACCAGGCTGACCAGAGGCGCCTCGGCCGGCAGGGGATGGATCACGCGCACCCATTGCGGCAGCCCCGGCGCCGGCACCGCCTGCGCGCCCGGCGGCAGGTGCGCCTGCACGGCGCGCAGCCCGGCCTCCCGGGCGGCCTGCGTGCGCGTCGCGGAGAACGAGCCGGCACGCTGGCGCCAGTGATAGGCGATGCCGGGCACGTGGCAAGGCTGCGTATTGCGGGCGGCGCGCAAGGCGAGCTCCCAGTCCTGGCTACCCTCGATGCCCGGCTGCAAGGGCCCTATCCGGTCCAGCAACGCGCGCCGGTAGACCGCCAGGTGACCGACCATGTTCTGGCCGAACAGCAAATCCGGATTCCACCCCGGCGTGAAATACGGGCTGACGTGCCGCCCGCCAACAAGCTGGTCCTCGTCCGAGAATAGCAGGCCGGCATCGCGATGTTGCTGCGCGGCTTGTGCCATGGCGCCGAGGGCGTGCGGCGCCAGCACGTCGTCATGGTCGATGAAGGCGATCAGCGTGCCCGTGGCCAGCGCCAGGCCCGCATTGGTGGCGGCGGCGATGCCGCTGTTCGTGGCAAGACGGGTGGTCAGGATACGGGCGTCGCCGGGCAGGGCAGGGGGCGTTTGCGAGGCGTCGTCGGCGATGCAGAGCTGCCAGCTTCCATACGTCTGCGCGCGGACGGAAGCGATGCAGGCGGCAAGCAGGTCGGGAGGCGTGTCGTGCACCGGCAGGATCAGGCTGACGACAGCGCCGGTCGTCGGATACGCGGTTTGCGACGGCGCGGCCCGGTAGGCCCGGTCTATCCGCCACTCCGGCCGCCTCCGCCGCGCAAGCCAGCCTGTAACACGAGCGAACATGATGGGGCGTGGGGCCTCTAGGCCCGGTCGTGCGCAGCATGCTCGCGCGCGACAGGGTCCAGGGGCAGAGCCCCTGGCCTTTGCCTCAGCGCGAGTAGAACTCAACCACCAGGTTAGGCTCCATCGTCACCGGATATGGCACATCCGTAAGCTTGGGCGCGCGGGCAAACCGCCCCTTCATCGCCCGGTGGTCCACCTCGAGATACTCCGGCACGTCGCGCTCGTTGCTCTGCGTCGCGTCCAGCACCACAGCCATCTGCTTGGACTTCTCCTTCACCTCGATCAGGTCGCCGTCCTTCACCTGGAAGCTGGCGATGTTCACCTTCCGCCCGTTGACCATGACGTGCCCATGGTTGACGAACTGGCGCGAGGCGAACGGCGTGATGGCGAATTTCAGCCGGTAGATCACCGCATCCAGCCGGCGCTCCAGCAGCTCGATGAGGTTCTCCGACGTGTCGCCACGGCGGCGCACCGCCTCCTCGTAATACTTGCGGAACTGCTTCTCGCCGATGTTGCCGTAGTAGCCCTTCAGCCGCTGCTTGGCCTTCAGCTGGATGTTGAAGTCGCTGGGCTTGCTCTTGCGGCGCTGGCCGTGCTGGCCGGGGCCGTATTCCCGCTTGTTGATCGGGCTCTTCGCCCGGCCCCAGAGGTTGACGCCAAGGCGGCGGTCGATCTTGAACTTGCTCTCAGTCCGCTTGGTCATGCGGAGTACTCCTGCGCTTATGTGCCCCGCGGGTATCCCGCTGATGGCTTGTTGCACCGGTAGGCGCTACGAAAACACGTAGCGCGGGAGCAGGCCCCGAAGGCCCGTCCACGTTCCCGGCAATCCGAAGGGCGCTGCTTACCACTGGTTAGCAGGAAGATGTCAAGGTTCCTGCCACAAGAAGCGCCTGCTCAGCACCGGTTAGCAAGCCGGCAGAGTCGTCAAACTGTCACATAGGCTGAAAGCGCCAGCCGGCGTTGTGCCGATGCAACCGCGCAGAGGCAACATGCTCGCCCATTTCATGCTGTCGTCGAACGCGGTCGTCGCCATGCTGGTCGGGTGTTTCATCCTGGTCCTGGCATTCGAGGCGACGAACGGGTTCCACGACACGGCCAACGCGGTCGCCACCGTCATCTACACCAACGCGCTCAAGCCGGTGCCGGCGGTCCTCTGGTCGGGTCTGCTGAACTTCATCGGCGTGCTGGTGGGCGGCATAGCGGTGGCCTACGCGCTGGTGGAAATACTGCCGCCGGACGTGCTGACACCGCCGGACGGGGCGCCGGCGGTGCCTATGCTGGTCTCCATCTTGGTGACAGCTCTGTTCTGGAACGTGGCCACCTGGTTCTTCGGCCTACCGAACAGCAGCAGCCACTGCATCATCGGCGCGCTGATAGGCGTGGCGGCCGGTGACGCGCTGCTGCATGCGCGCGGGCTGGGCCTTGGCGTGGACTGGCACCAGATCGTCACGGTGCTGAAGGCGCTGGCGATCTCGCCGATACTCGGCTTGCTAGGTGCCGGGGGGCTCTACTTCATCCTGAAAAAAGTGGTGCGCACCGGCCACCTCTTCGAGCCGCCGGAGGAAGGCCAGCCGCCGGTCTGGTGGCTGCGCGGCCTGCTGATCCTGACCTGCACGAGCGTGAGCTTCAGCCACGGCACCAATGACGGCCAGAAAAGCATCGGGCTGATCATGCTGACGATCATCGGGCTGATGCCGGCGACCTACGCGCTCAATCCCGAGGTGCCCAGGCAATTGGCGGCACTCAGCACCAATGCCGGCGAAGCCATCCCGCTGATCCGGCATTACGGCGATGACCTGAAAGACCAGGCGGTAAAATCCGCCCTGGCGCTGCAGGCGGCAGGTTCCGACCTGGGCGGCCAGGCCAACCTGCCCAGCAACGGCGCCGCGGCCGCCCCGGCCCGCGCCACCCGCGCCCAGCTCCGTGGCGACGTCTACTTCGTGCTCAGCGAGCTGAAGCACGTAAGCGAGACGGCGAACGCAGCGCCGGACGACAAGGCGCATGCCAGGTCGCTGGTCAAGGAGATGGGACCGCCCGTGCAGTATGCGCCCTACTGGGTGCGTGTCCTGAGCGCGCTGTGCCTAGGGGCGGGCACGATGGTGGGCTACAAACGGGTGGTGCGTACGCTGGGCGAGCGGCTGGGCAAGCAGCACATGACTCCTGGCCAGGGCGCCAGCGCGGAGCTCGTGGGCTCCGTCCTGATCGGCACGGCCGGGTTCACCGGGCTGCCGGTAAGCACCACGCACATCATCACCAGCGGTATCGCGGGGACGATGATTGCCGGCGGGCAGGGCGTGCAGGGCGGGATGCTGGTGCGTATCGCTCTGGCTTGGGCGTTTACGCTGCCGGTTACGATATTGTTGGCTGGCGGGTTGTTCTACGTTTTGGATTGAGCGAAGCAAGGCCTTCTTTTTTGAAAAAAGAAGCAAAAAACTTTCATCTCCCCGCCTGCATAATGGCTCGCGCTGGTTCTGCCACGCCCACCCTTGCAGAACTGGCGCGCGACAGCGGAGTCAAAAGTTTTTTGCTTCTTTTCTTTCAAAAAAGAAGGCCTTACTTGCCTCCTCATGATCACCCGCGGCGACATCCTATGGCTAGGCATCTCCTCCGGCGTAACCGGCGGCCTGGTCGGCGGCATGCTCCTGGGCATCGGCCTCGCCATGGTGATCGAGCATTTCAACATCGGCCTGCTGCTGATAATCCCGGCCGCCCCGGCTTCCAGCCTGATAGGCTGGCTGCTCTCCCGGCGCCTGGCGCGGCAACTGGAGCGCTGAGCGCTGCGCTGGGTCTTCGCGGTCGGGCGGCCTTGGCTGCCTGACGGAGATCCGTTCGCGGCCGGACTGGGCGGCACCGAACAGGCGGTCATCCACCTGACGTCGGCGCTGGCAGCACGCGGACATGCGGTCTGCGTGCTGGGCGGTGCTCGCGCGGCGCGCGGCTTCAACGGCGTCCGCTGGTTGCCGGCGCACGCACAATCGGCCGCCGACATTTGCGTCGCCGTGAACGACGCCCGGCTGCTTGAGGGGAGGGGCGGGCTGCCGGTGGTGTGGTTCCATAACGAAGTCGACGCCTGGCGGGAGGTTCGCAAGGGCCGTCTTGCGGCGCTGTGGCGTCACCGGCCGCTTGCAGTCTTCATCGGCACCGAGCAGGCGCGCAGCGCGAGCCGGCTGCTGCCGTTCCGGCGCCGAGTTGTGATCCCATACGGACTACCCCCGGCGGTCCTCGCGGCCGCGCCCGAGGCTGGTGTGCCTGGGCCGTGCGCGGTGTTCACCAGCCAGGCGTATCGCGGGTTGCGCGAGGTGGTCGCCATGTGGCGGGCGGAGGTCTCGCCGCGCGTGCCGGGAGCGCGGCTGGTGGCCTACGTGGCGGATGGCGACGTGGCGGCCTATCGCGCCCTGGCGGAAGCGGACGGCTCGATCGAGGTGCGTGGCCGGGTGGGTAACGCCGCGATGCTGGACGTGCTGCGCGGCGCCCGGGTGCTGCTGGCACCCGGACACGTCTCGGAGACGTTCTGCCTTGCCGCGGCCGAGGCGGTGGCGATGGGTGTGCCCGTGGTGACGCTGGGGACCGGCTCGCTAAAGGAGCGGGTGGCCAACGGGGTGACCGGCTTTGTCTGCGGCGATTGGGCAGAGATGGCGTCGCGGGTGCGCGAGGTGCTGGAAGATGCCGCACTCTGGGGGCGCATGCGCTCGGCCGGGTTGGCAAGCCGTTCAGGCATGGACTGGGTGTCTGCCGCTCACGCTTGGGAGGCCTGCGCAGCCGATAACGTTGCGTAACCGATTGGTTTACGTTAGCATGCCGGGCGTGAGGTGAGGCGTGATGGTCGAGACGATTGCTGTGTTCACCGGAGAGCCGGCGGAGCAACTTCGCCAATTTGCGTTTACGGAGGCCTGGCGTCTGGATGCCGGCCGCGCACGGCAGGCGGCCTATGTTGTCTGCATCAGGACCGCTACAATCGGCAGCGTGGGTTCGGCCGCACAGACGAACCGCACCGCGCGGCGTTCCTGGTGGCGCGGATCGGCGCCATCCTGCCCGCGCCGGACGAACCGGAACGCTGGCGCATCACGTTCACCGAAGATGCGAGCTGCCTCGTCGAGGACGTCTGGCAAGGCTGGCAAAACCCTGTTCATTACGGAACCTTTGCCGAGCTGCGTCTCGACGCGCGTGCGCTGCGGTTCTCCAAGCCAGGCTCCATCGGCCGCTACAACGCAGAGACGGCCGGGCATCCGGCCACGCCGCCCCTGCCGCGGCAAGCCGACGTTGTTCCGTTGTCCATCAGCAGCGCGAAAATGTCTGTAGCCGCGTTCTATGGGGTCCGGCCGGAAACGATAGAGATCACGATACGGGGCTAGTTCGAGTGAACCTTTGCGTAAGCAAGCAAGGCCTTCTTTTTTGAAAAAAAGAAGCAAAAAACTTTTGCTCCGCTGTCGCGGACTCGCCAGTTAGGTCCTTGGCAGCGGCGCAAAGGTTTCTTGGTCCTCTTTTTCAAAAAGGACTGCTTGCTTTCTTCTCTTACACGGCTATTCGCCGGTCATATCCTTCTCCAGCCGGCCACGCTGCCGCCTGCCTATCGCCAGCTCTGTCACCATGCCGAACAATGTTCGCAGCTCCTGCCGCGTCACTTCGCCGCGCTGGAACAGATGGCGTATGTTACGCACCATGCCCGGCCGCTTGGGGGCGTTGCGCAGGAAGCCGCTTGCATCGAGCTGGTCGATCAGATGCGCCAGGAAACCTTCCAACTCGCCTTTCGTGGCAACGGACGTCTCGTTCGTCATCAGCTCGCGCGGCGGCGTGTCGTCCGCCGTCTGCCACCACTCGTAAGCCATCACCATCACGGCCTGCGCCAGGTTCAGCGAATTAAACGCCGGGTTTATCGGGTAGCGCACCAGCGCATCGCATTGCGCCATGTCGTCGTTGTCCAGCCCCGCGCGTTCGGGGCCGAACAATACCCCGCAGCGCAGCGGCCGGTTGCAGATTGCGCGCAGCTCGGCCGCGGCCCCGCGCGCGGTCAGCACGGGCTTCACGATGTGTCGCGGCCGTGGGCAGGTGGCGAACACGTGGTGCAGGTCAGCCACCGCGTCCGCGACCGTCGCGTGCAGCGTCAACTGCTCCAGCAGCCGCTGCGCGCCGGAGGCGTTGCGCCACGCCGCTTCTTGCGGCCAGCCATCGCGCGGGGCAACCAGACGCAAATGGAAAAGCCCGCCGTTCGCCATCGCACGCGCCACGGCGCCGATGTTGTCTGCGAGTTGCGGACGGACGAGGATGATTACGGGAGAATTGCCGATCGGGTGGAGGTCGGCGCCTTGGTCTTTGCCCGTCATGAGCAAGAAAGGAAGAAAGCCCTTCTTTTTTGAAAAAAAGAAGCAAAAAACTTTGGTCTCCCCGCCTGCATGAAGGGCCGCGCGGTTTCTGCAAATGCGCATGTTTGCAGAACCTGCGCGCGCCTCCGTGCAAGCGAGGTAGCAAAAGTTTTTTGCTTCTTTTTTTCAAAAAAGAAGGCCTTGCTTGCC
>CAXTJZ010000076.1:0-15898 GCA_964244695.1 uncultured Acetobacteraceae bacterium | reverse complement strand
AGCAAGCAGTTCTTTTTTGAAAAAAGAACCAAAAAACTTTTGACTCCGCTGTCGCCCCGTCGTGGAAAACACCGCGACAGCACCGACAAAAGGTTTTTGCTTCTTTTCAAAAAAGCAGGCCTTGCTTGCTGTCTAGACAGTCCACCCAAGGCGCAGCCATGCTCACCCAGTTCCTCTCCAGATACCGCGCGAACACGAAGCAGCAACGCTTCTTCGAGGAGAACGGCTACCTGATCCTCCCCAAGCTCTTCCCCCCAAAAACCGTGCAAGCGCTAAACCAACACCTGGACGACCTCTGGACCCGCCGCGCCGAACAAGGCGACACCGCGATAGACATCTATTTCGACCAACCCGAAGAAGCCCGCATCTACTTCCGCCGCGCTCCCGAAGCCGCCCGCGCCGCCCCCTACAAGATCCTGGACCTGCACCTCAACCCCGGCCCCGTCCGGGAAGCCTGCACCGCCCCCGAACTCACCAAAACCCTGCGCACCCTGCTAGGTGCCAACCCCCTGGTCTGCAACTCGCTCTTCTTCGAATGGGGCAGCCAGCAATACCCCCATTTCGACACCTTCTTCATGCCGTCGAAAACCCGCAACATGATGGCCGCCTCCTGGATCGCCCTCGACCGCGTCACCAAAACCAACGGCCCGCTCTACTACTATCCCAAATCGCACCTGATAGACCCGTTCGTCTTCTCCCACGGCAAAACCACCGCCGTCTTCGCCGAACTGAAAACCACCGCCGCCGGCCACATAGACCAGATCATCCGCGAACACGGCCTCGAAAAACAAACCTTCGAGCCGGAACCAGGTGACGTCCTGATCTGGCACGCCCAGCTCCTGCACGGCGGCAGCCCCATCCTCGCCCAGAACGAACGCCGCCGCTCCCTGGTCACCCATTACTGGACCGAAACAGACTACCCCGACCCCGCCCAACGCATAGACCTCGGCCAAAACCGCTGGCTCCTGCGCCGCCCCCCGCAATACGTCGTCGACGAGGAAATCCTCGCCGAAGTCGACGCCTTCCTCGCCATCCTGGACCCCTCCGACCCTCATCGCGCCCAAGCCCCCGCCGCCTTCGACCCCCGCCGCTACCTCGCCCGCAACCAGGATGTCCTGCGCGCCGGCGAAAGCCCCTGGCGCCACTACATGGTCCACGGCCGCGCCGAGGGCCGCGTATGGTAGCACCCCTCCGCCGCCTCTTCCCGCCCCGCCCCCCCGCCTACGACCCCACCCGCCCCCTCGCCTTCATGCACGTCCCAAAAACCGCCGGCTCCAGCCTGATCGCCGCCCTGATAAAGGCGCTCCAGCCCGCCACCGTGGTCTCAGGGTTCGACACCGTCCTGTTCGGCGCCTTTTCCGCGTTTGCCAGCCTCGATCCCGGGTTGCAGGCCGTCATCCACCACCCGGGCGCACGCCTGCCGCAAGCCCCGCTCGTTGCCGGCCACATGGCACGCACTACGCTGGAACAGGTGCCGCACGCCCAGATCACCACCGTGCTGCGCGAGCCGGTATGCCGCCTGCTCTCCCACTTCCTGTTCTGGCGTGGCCACACAAACGAACGCCTGCAACCCTGGGGCGCCTGGGCCGAGGCCGTGAAACTGGCCCGCCTTCCCTTGGCCGAGTTCCTCGCCGCACCAATCCTGGCCTGCCAGAACGACAACCTGGCCCTACGCATGCTGCTCTGGCCCCACAAGCTCATCCCCGATGACGGCTTCATCGCCCCGTCCTCCGACCGGCCGCTGCTTACGAAAGCCATGTCACAGCTGAACCGGCTGGCCTTCACCGGCGTAGTGGAAGACCCCGGCCTCGCCCACAACTTCTCGCGCTTCCTAGGCCGCCCCCTGTCCGTTCCAGCCGAAAACCGGACGGCACCGCTACAGGCACAATCGCGCGGCGCTCTCCACGACCACCTGACAAAACAGGCATGGGCACAACTGAACAGCCTGTCCCGTCTGGACCGCGTGTTGTGGCGCGCCGTCGTGAAAAACACCTGCCCGGCTCAAGATCCCTCGGCGCTACAAGAAGAAACACTTGCACGCAGCGTCGCGCGGTTCGCGGCATTGATGGCGGGCTTGTAGCCAGATGCCATGAACGCGAAGCCACGCAAGCTCCGACTCGGAAAAGCGCTACTGCCCCCAAACTCTTTCGAAAGTCTTTGCCCCTCGCACTTGCATCAGCTACGCGCCCCAGAACAAAAATTCCGCAACAACGTCAGGAGCAAACAGTTTTTTGCTTCTTTTTTCAAAAAAGAAAGCCTCGCTTACGTCCTCTCCGTCCGAACGCCCAGAGCCACAACAGCCAGCACGCCAGCCGCCACCGCGGCCCCCCACAAATCCGCCAATCCGAACCGCGCGTACATCGCTGCGCCGGACAGCACGCCCGCCAGGAAGCCAACCCACAAGATGAGATACGACACCCACCCAAACCGGTCGCCGCCAAGCAGCGAGGCCGCAACAAGCTGCCCGAACTTCACCAGGCTGCCCGTCATGTACGTAAGGGGGATGCTGACCTGTCCGTCGCGCTCGAACACGTTGTTCATCCCGCCCATGGCCACCGCCATGATGCAGGCTGCCATGACCGGCCAACCATCTCCGCCCATCGCCGCGCAAGCAGAACGGCCACAATTCCCAGGATCACCGTGGGGCGCCGCCTGTCCGCCACCCGCGCCGCCAGCGCCCCGCCCGTCACCCCTGCCACGAAGCAGGCAATCAGCCCGCCGGCCAAGGCCGCGTTCTCCGCACCCTGCACCAGGCCCACGCCCAGCCGTGTCGAGTTACCGCTCATGAACGAGATGAAGAACCCGCCCGTGGCGCCAAAACCGGAAGCGTCCGCGTATCCTGCAAGGCCGGCGAGCACGCCCGCCAGCACCTGCACGCCCGTGTCAGACCGCCTCACGCCAGCGGCCAGCTAGTGCTCCGGTCGCGCCGCGTCACGCCTGCGCCAAGTAGCGCGCCGTCAGATGCCGCTCGAACGCGCCCGCGTCCAGCGTCCGCCCGGTTGCCGCAGCCAGCAGGTCGGAGAACCCAAGCCGGCTCCCCTGCGCGTGCACGTGCTGGCCAAGCCACCCGACGAGCGGCGAGAGGTCACCCTGCGCCAGCGAGCGGTCCAGCTCCGGCAACGCGGCGCGGGCGGCGGCCATAAGTTGCGCGGCAGCCATCGCCCCCAGCGTGTAGGACGGAAAATACCCGAAAAGGCCTTCGTACCAGTGAATGTCCTGCAGGCAGCCCAGCCGGTCGTCGGACGGCCGGATGCCAAGCAGCGCCTGCAACGCGTCGTTCCAAGCACCTGGCAGATCCCGCACCGCCAGGTCCCCGGCGACCAGCGCCCGTTCCAGCCGGTATCGCATGATCACGTGCGCCGGATAGGTCAGCTCGTCGGCATCTACGCGTATGAACCCGCGCGACACCCGCCGCCACAGCCGAGCAAGGTTGGCCGGCGTGGCAGCCGGCCCGGCGCCCCCGAATGCAGCGACGAGTTGGCCGGACAGCCAGCCAAGATAGGCGTCCGACCGCGCCGCCTGCATCTCGACGATCAGCGACTGGCTTTCATGCGCCGCCATGCCGGCCGCCGCCCCAACAGGCTGGCGCGCCCAGGCAGCAGGCAGCCCACGCTCATACAGCCCGTGTCCCGTTTCGTGCAGCACGCCCATGATTGCCTGCGCAGGATCCGTCTCGTCATAACGCGTGGTGATGCGCACGTCGGTCGACGTCCCGCCGCAGAACGGGTGCAGCGATCGGTCCAGCCTGGCATGAGCAAAATCCAGCCCGGCGCGCGCCGCCAAGTTGCGGCAAAGCGCCTCCTGAGCGGTGGCCGGAAACGCCCCTTCCAGCCGCAGCGCCGGCGGGCGGGTCGCTTGCAAAGCTTCGGCGCGCGGCAGAGCGTCGGCCAGGAAGGTTTCGAGCCGCGCGAAAATCGGGTCCAACTCGGCTGTGGTGATACCGCGCTGATAGCCGTCCATCAGCGAGTCGTAGGGCGAGAGCCCCAATGGACCGGACAGTGCAGCTGCGCGGGCCTGGGCCAGGCGGACTACCTCCTCCAGAAGCGGCGCCACGGTGGCGAAATCAGCCTCCGCCCTAGCACCCCGCCACACCGTCTCACAGGCCAGGCTGGCACGTGCCTCCGCCTCCACCAGGTCGGCCGGCACCGCGGTAGCACGCAGGTGGGCCTGGCGCATGAGCGAGAGGTTGGCCTCATTCCACCCATCCGCCTGCGCGCCGGCTTCTGCCAGGTCGTCAGCAACCCGCGGCTCCGTCAGCATGTCGTGCGTCACACCGGCAAGCACGGCCAACTGGTCGCCACGGCTGGCGGCGCCGCCGGCGGGCATCATGGTGTTGGCATCCCAGCCGAGCATCTCGCCGGCTTCGGACAGGGTGGCAATACGGGCGAAATGGCGGGTGAGGCGCTGGTATGCGGACATGAAAGGAAAGTAAGCAGTTCTTTTTTGAAAAAAAGAACCAAAAAACTCTAGCTCCCTGTCGGCGCACGTTTCAACACGCGCCGACAGGGAGCAAAAGTCTTTTATTTTTCTATCTTCAGAAAAAGAAGGTCTTTCGTTACTTTGCGCATAGGCATCGACTTCGGCGGCACGAAGATAGAGATAATCGCTCTAGGCGAAGACAACCGCGAGCTCCTGCGCCGCCGCGTACCCAACCCGAGAACATACGAAGCCGCCATCGCCTGTTTGCAAACCCTGGTCCATGACGCCGAGGCGGAACTCGGCACCACGTGCACCGTAGGCGTAGGCATTCCCGGCGCCATCAGCCCAGCCACCGGCCTGGTGCTGAACGCAAATTCGGTCTGGATGAATGATCACCCGTTCGAACACGACCTTTCGGCGGCACTCGGCCGCGAAGTTCGGGTAGAGAATGACGCCAATTGTTTCGCCTTGTCCGAAGCGGCCGACGGGGCAGCATCCGGCTACCACGTGGTGTTCGGCGTGATCCTCGGCACAGGCTGCGGCGGCGGGTTGGTTGTGGGCGGCGCCGTACTTCCCGGTCGCCACCGCATCTGCGGCGAGTGGGGGCACACGCCGCTGCCCTGGCCTTCACCGGAAGACCTGCCCTACCCCGCCTGTTTCTGCCGCAACACCGGATGCATCGAACGCTACATCGCCGGACCGTCACTCGCGGCGGATTGCGACGGACCAGGCCATGATGACGCGCGCGCCATACCAGCCCGCGCTGCCGCCGGTGAGGCGCGTGCGGCCGCGGCCCTGGCGCGCCATGCCGACCGCACCGCACGCGCCCTTGCAGTGATCATCAACATCCTCGATCCGGACGCGATCGTTATCGGCGGCGGCCTGTCGAACATGGAGCACCTCTATGCGGAGATGCCGGCGTTGCTGCCGCGCCACGTCAACGCTTATGGCCTGTCCACGCCCGTGCTGCGCAGCCTGCATGGCGACAGTTCCGGCGTACGCGGCGCCGCCTGGCTTTGGCCGGACCAAGCCGGGCGGCTCGGTCGGTAACTGCAAGGGAAGCAAGCGGTCCTTTTTGAAAAAAAGACCAAAAACTTTGACTCCTGACGCCGGCACCATCAGCTACACGCGCTACAACATCGGGATAATAACAATATTCGCTATCTTTCTCTTTCTATGGCGCGGGCGGCATCTCCTCGGCCTTCCAGCGCATCGCGGTCGAGATACGTGTGCGCCCGCTCGGATGATCAAAAAAGACCATTTCCTCCAGCGGTGAAGGATCGAGTTTCCTGTATGTCGACAGCTTCAGGGCAACGGTGGCGAACGCTTCCGGCCGGCGCGCCAGGTTCAGCCCGAATATGTCTGCCTGCATCTCCTGCACGCGGGTGAGGGTGTTCAGCAAAGGTGTCATCAGCAGGAAATAGGCCGTCAATGCAGCCACAAGCACTGGCAAGCCTGCCGGATCGGCCACACCCAGCACGCTCCAGCGCGTGCCGTAACGCCGGATGACAATGCGGACACCCAGTTCGCGAAAGCAAAACCGCCAGCCAGGATGAGCGACATGCTGAGGATGAACGTGAACACGTGACCCATCACGTAGTGGCCCATCTCATGACCCAGCACCGCCAGCACCTCGTCCGGTGTGCATTGCTGTATAAGGTTGTCGGTCAAGGAAATCTGCGTTGTGCCGAACAGTCCCGAGACGTGGGCGCTGATTTTCTTGCTTTGGCGCGAACTGTCGAACTGAAGCACATCATGCGCGGGAATGCCGTCCGCCCGCGCCATGGACAATATCTGCTCGCGCACCGGCCCAGCCGGCAAGGATTGGAAGTGGTTCAGCAAAGGCTCCAGAAACACCGGAGATATGAGCACGATCACGGCGAGGAAGCTCACGGTAATGCCCGTTCCCCAAAGCCACCAGGTCTTCGGCGCGGCCTTGATGGCCGCATAAATAAACGGCAGCACAATAGCAGCCGAGACGATGTTCACCAAAAGCCCAATCAGCGTGTCGCCGGCCCAACCCCCGAAACTCTGGTTGGACAAATCATAGGCGTGCTCACGAATAAATCCTTGGTAGATATCCAACGGTAAGGTGAGCACTGCGGTGACAATGCTGAACAGCGCACCATAGATGGCGACCGCAAGCCAGCGCTTGCGGCCGATGCGGAAACCAATGTCGCGCATGCGGGAGGACAAGCCGGTAAACAGCATCACCATAGCGACGGCAAGGCCGTAGAGCGCGTTCCACAGGATCAGCCAGTAGCCGTCTTCGAAATACGCGTCGGACTTCAGTCTGGCGGCAGCAGGGATCGTTTTCAAGTAGGCTTCTGTGGCGGCTTGCGGATCAAATGTGGCGGCAAAAGCAGGAACACTCAGACAGGCGAAAAGCAGGGCAAGCACTTCTTTTTTGAAGAAAAGAAGCAAAAAACTTTTGACTCCGCTGTCGCGGGCCTTTCCGGCTTGCCTCCGACAGGGAGCTAAACTTTTTTGGTTCCATTCTTCGAAAAAGAACATCCCTGGTTTACCCCTGCGTGTCCAACCCGCGCTGTTTCAGCAGAGGCGCCGCGTCCGGATCATGCCCACGGAACGCACGATACAACTCCATGGGATCCGCCGTATGCCCAGGCGCGAGCATCATTTCACGGAAGCGCTGGCCGTTTGCGCGCGTCAGGCCGCCATGCTCGGTAAACCAGGCATAGGCGTCATCGTCCAGCACCTCGCCCCACAGATAGGCGTAGTAGCCGGACGCGTAGCCGCCTGCCCAGATATGGGCAAAATACGTGGTGCGATAGCGCGGCGGCACGGTCGCCAGGTCGATGTCGTGTTTCTTCAGCGCCGCCGCCTCGAACATGTCGGGCGTCTGTAGCGGCGCGCCGGCGGGTAAGCTGTGCCACTCCAGGTCGAGCAGCGCTGCAGCCAGATACTCGGTCAGCATATAGCCCTGGTTGAATGTCTTCGCGCGCTTGATCTTGTCCACCATCTCGGCAGGCATCGCCGCACCAGTTTGATAGTGGTGCGCGTAATTGGCGAACACGGTCGCGTCCAGCGCCCAGTGCTCGTTGAACTGAGAGGGGAACTCCACAACGTCGCGCGGCACCGCAAAGCCATTCTGGCTGGGGAAGTGCTGGTTGCTGAAAATGGCGTGCAGCGCATGGCCAAATTCATGGAACATCGTAGTCACGTCATCGAAACTGATGAGCGCCGGCTGGCCAGGCGACGGCTTGCTGAAGCTCGCCACGTTCACCACGACAGGCTTGAGGCCCAGCAAGCCGCTCGGCGGCACGAACTCGTCACACCAGGCGCCACCCTGCTTGTTCGCCCGTGCGAAGTAGTCGGCATAGAATAGCGCGATCGGGGTTCCGTCCGGATCGAAAACCTCGAACGTACGCACGTCCGTCTGATATACGGGGATGTCGTGGCGTTCCTTGAACGTCACGCCATACAGCTTGTTCGCGGCGAAGAACACGCCGTCATGCAACACGCGGTCCAGCTCGAAATACGGGCGCACCTGCGCCTCGTCGAGTTCGTATTTCTGTTTTCGTACCTGCTCGGAATACAGGTTCCAGTCATACGATGCGAGCTTGAACCCGCCATGCTGCGCATCGATGATCGCCTGCATGTCGGCCGCCTCGCCGCGCGCCTTGGCCGTCGCGCCAGGCACCAGGCTGTCCAGGAGCTTCATCGCGGCGGCAGGGTTCTTCGCCATCTGGTCATCCAGCGCATAGGCCGAGAAGCTGTCGAAACCCATCAGCTTGGCCTTGTCCGCGCGCAGCCTGGCCAGTTGCGCCACCAGGTCGCGCACGTCGTTCGGCCCAGGTCCGTCGCCACGAGTCTCCGACGCCGCCATGATGCGCGCGCGCAGCGCGCGGTCCGTCAGCTTGGCAAGCGGCGGCTGCTGCGTGGTGTTGCGCAGCGGCAGCACGTATTTGCCGGGATGTCCGCGCGTCTTGCCGGCTTCCGCCGCCGAACCGATTTCGGCCGGGTCAAAGCCCGCAAGTTCGGACAGATTGTCGACGACAACCGCGCCGCCCGCCGTGGCGGCCAGCAGTTTCTGCTGGAACGACGTCTGCAGAACGGTGATCTGCTGGTTCAGCGTGCGCAACCGCGCCTGGTCCGCCGGCGCCAGCGCCGCACCGGCATGCACGAATTCCTTGTAGGTCTGCTCGAGCAGATACAGCGATTTCGCATCCAGCCCGAGCGAAGCGCGCTTCTCATAGACGGCCTTCACGCGCGCAAACAACAGCGGGTTCAAGTGGATACCGTCCTGGTGCGCCTGCAGCTTGGGGTCGATCTCGTCCTTCGCGCGGTCCAGCGTGTCGTCCGTGTTGGATTGCGTGATGTTGCCAAAGATCTGCGACACGCGCGTCAGCAGCGCGCCGGACCGCTCCATTGCCACGATCGTGTTGTCGAAGTCCGGGGCCGCGTGGTTGCCTGCAATTGCAGCGATCTCGGAATCATGCGCGCGCATCGCGGCGTCGATCGCCGGCGCGTAGTCGGCATCATGTATCTTGTCGAACGGCGGCGCCTGGTAGGGCAGCGTGCTGGGCGCCAGCAGCGGGTTGGCGGGGGCATCGGCCATCGCAGCCCCGAGGCCACCCATGACCAGAGCGGGGGCAAGAAGAGAGGTGGTCAGCGCGCGTGCAGTCATCGCGGAATTGTTCCTGGTCTATGCGGCGCCGACCCTAACCCGCGTCCCAGGCCGCGTCACCCCGCAGGCAGCGCCCGCCGGCCCACGGCAAGGGCCACCAGATAGATGGCCAGACTTGCAGCGAACACGGCGGCCAAGCCGAGTATCTCGCTCCAAGGCGCCAGACACACCAGCACAATCATCGCCACCATGCCGGCCGAGGCAACATACGGCAGCACCGCAAAATGCACCGGCGGCCCCAGCACTGCCACGTTGCGTCTGTGCAGCACCCACGCTGCCCAGCAACCAAGGAAATACAGCCCCGCCGTGTTCAGCGCGGACGCTACAATCAGCGCGGTGAAGCTGCCGGACACTCCCAGGGCCGCGGCCAGCGCGCTGTGCGCGATGATCGCCACGTCAGGCGCCGCCGTGCGCGGGTTGGCCCGGCCCAGCGCCCTTGGCAGCAGCCCGTTCTGTGCGAAGGCGAACAGGATGCGCGGGGCACCAAGTATGTCGCTGCCCAGCCAGGCCAGCATGGACAGGCCGGCGCCGCCGACCAGCACGGCGCGCGCCACAGGCCCGACACGCGCGGCGGCTGCGGCCAATGGTGCCGCCTGGCCGGACAGCCCTGCCCCCAACAGACCCTGCGCCACCAGCTGGATGGCCACATACAACACGGCGACGAGGGACATCGACCAGAACAGCGCGCGCGGCACGTTCCTGTGTCCCTCCACCACCTCGCCGCTTGCCGAAAGTGGTGTCTCCATGCCGCTGAAAGCGAACACGCCGAGTATCACCGCTTCCGCCAGCCCCGAGGCAGGCTTGCCCGCCAGCACAGGCGGCGCCGTCACCGCCCCGGTCAGCAGGACGACGGCACCCACGCCCACGAAAAGCAGCAGCGGCACCAGCTTCACCGCGGTCACCACCGAAATCACCCAGGACGCCTCGCGGACCCCGCGCAAATTGATCAGCGCGATCCCGCCGATGGCCAGCAGGATGACCATCGCGCGCCCAGGCCCGGCCGCCACCTGCGGCACCACCGTGCCAAGCGTGGACGCGAACGCCCCGGCGATGCCGCCACAGGCCAGCACGCTCGCCATCCAGGTGAGTATGCCGCACACGAAGCCGGTCAGCGGGCCGAGCGTTGCAGCCACGGTGCTGTAGACGCCTCCCGTGGAAGGCATGCGGCTGCCGGCCTCGGCGAAGCAGATCACCACCAGTGCCATCACGGCTGCGCACACAAGGTAGGCGATGGGCGCCTGTGCGCCGGCGGCTTGTGCCATGGCAGCGGGCAGGCTGAAGATGCCTGCGCCCACCACGCCGTTCAGGATGGCGGCGCCCATGCCCCAGGCGGTCATTTCGCGCTTCAGGCCGGGTTCGCTCATACGGGGCGAGGAAGAAAGCACTTCTTTTTTGAAAAAAAGAAGCAAAAAACTTTTGTCTCCCCGCATTTGAACAGCTTCGGCGCCTCCTACGGCACCCGGCTGTTGCGGAACGGCGCGACAGCGGAGTCAAAGTTTTTTGCTTCTTTTTTCAAAAAAGAAGGCCTTGCTTGCTTTACTTCAACGCCTCCGCCACCTCCGCCCGCAAAGCCGGCAGCACCTCCGCCGTAAACCAAGGATTCGCCCGCTCCCACGCCCCAGTACGCCAGGACGGATGCGGCAACGGGAAATACCGCGGCAGGTAGCGCCGGTAATCCCGCACCCGGTCCCCCATCCGCGCGTGCGGCCAGCCTTCCTCGGCCGCCACCGCCGCCTGGGCGTAGCTGCCCACCAGCAGCGTCAGCCGCAAAGCCGGCATTGCCGCCAGCACCCGCTTTCGCCAGAGCGGCGCGCATTCCCGGCGGGGAGGCGCGTCGCCGCCGTTCGGCAGGCGGCCGGGGTAGCAGAATCCCATCGGCAGGATGGCCACCTGGCTCTCGTCGTAGAACAGCGTGCGATCCATGCCGAGCCAGTCGCGCAGCCGGTTGCCGCTGTTGTCCCAGAAGCTGATGCCGGCATGGTGCACCTTGGTGCCCGGCGCCTGGCTGGCGATCAGCAGCCGCGCGGTGGCGGAGACGTGGAGCACCGGCCGCGGCCCAAGCGGCAGATGCGCAGCGCAGGCGGTGCAGGCGCGCACCTCCGCCAGCAGCGCGTCGATTCCGCCGCTCACGCCAGCCCGTACTCCACTTCCGGCGTGTAGACCGCGGCGTCGCCGCCAAGCTGCGAGCTGAACAGCGTGAAGTGGGCTACTTTCATCGCACCGGAGCGGAACAGGTTGTGGCTCTGCACCCAGTGCGCGAGCTTAGGCTCGCCAGCCACGTCGCCCAGCCGGGCCAGGGTCACATGCGGTGCGAAGCGGCGCCGCTCCGGCTCGAGCCCTGCGCGCTGCAGCGCCGTCTCCACCTTGCCGCGCAGGTGGTCCAGAGCCGCGTTGCGCTCCACCCCCACCCATAACGCGGTCACGCGGCCGCCTTTCTCCTGTGTGCCGACGCCGGACAGCGCCAGCTCGAAGCCGCGCCCGCGCAAGGCGGCCAGCGCCAGGTCGATCTCCTCGGCGGTATGGCGCGGCACTTCGCCGATGAAGCGCAGGGTGATGTGGTAGTTCTCCGGCGGCACCCAGCGCACGCCGGACAATCCCAGCGCCAGGCCGGAGAGCTGCTCGCGCAGGCTCCAAGGCAGGTCCAGGGCAACGAACAGGCGCATGGTGTAAGGGTGTAAGTGACCCGCCCTGCGGGTCAACCCAGCGCACCTGTCCGGCCACCCGCCGACAGGGAGCAAAAGTTTTTTGCTGCTCTTTTTCAAAAAAGAAGGCCTTGCCTTCCTGCGCCACCCCCGCTACCACCCGCCTCCGCTGCTACATCGGCCCCGGTGGCGGAATTGGTAGACGCGCAGGTTTCAGGTATCTGTGACCGCAAGGTCGTGGTCGATCTCCTCGGCGGTATGGCGCGGCACTTCGCCGATGAAGCGCAGGGTGATGTGGTAGTTCTCCGGCGGCACCCAGCGCACGCCGGACAATCCCAGCGCCAGGCCGGAGAGCTGCTCGCGCAGGCTCCAAGGCAGGTCCAGGGCAACGAACAGGCGCATGGTGTAAGGGTGTAAGTGACCCGCCCTGCGGGTCAACCCAGCGCACCTGTCCGGCCACCCGCCGACAGGGAGCAAAAGTTTTTTGCTGCTCTTTTTCAAAAAAGAAGGCCTTGCCTTCCTGCGCCACCCCCGCTACCACCCGCCTCCGCTGCTACATCGGCCCCGGTGGCGGAATTGGTAGACGCGCAGGTTTCAGGTATCTGTGACCGCAAGGTCGTGGAAGTTCGAGTCTTCTCCGGGGCACCAGCAACGGCCTTTTTTGGGCGAGTGAATGACGGTTCAGTTCAATTCGGCCGGGCCTCTGCATCTCTATCGCGACGACCTGCCCGAGCACCTGGATCTCGGCCCGGTCGTCGCCGTGGACACCGAGACGATGGGTCTCAACCCGCATCGCGACCGCCTCTGCCTGGTGCAGCTCTCGTCAGGCGACGGCAGCGCGCACCTGGTGCAGATAGTACCCGAGCGCCTGGGCGGACGCGGCTACGACTGTCCGAACCTGAAGCGCATGATGGCCGATCCCGCCATCACCAAGCTGATGCATTTCGCGCGTTTCGACGTGGCGGTGCTGCAGCACAACCTGGGTATCACCGTGGCGCCGGTGAAATGCACCAAGATCGCTGCCAAGCTGATACGCACGTTCACCGACAGGCACGGCCTGCGCGATCTCTGCCGCGAGCTCCTGGGCGTGGAGATATCCAAGCAACAGCAGACGTCTGACTGGGGTGCCGCCGACCTGTCGCCGGAACAGATCGCCTATGCGGCGTCGGACGTGCTGCATCTGCACGCGCTCTGGGCCAGGCTGGAAGCGCTGCTGGTGCGCGAAGGCCGGCTGGAGTTGGCGCAGGCGTGCTACGATTTCCTGCCGGCGCGCACTCGCCTCGACATGCTGGGCTATGAAGACCCGGATATATTTGCCCACAGGGCGTGACCTACGGACGTATTCTTTCCTGGCCAACAAACAGAATACTGTCTTCTTGCTTTGCCGGCCGGCGCGTCCTCAGTAGCAATCGGTGACAACCGTTTGATTGACCGGTCGGTTACCGCCCCCATACTGGTGAGCGGGATGTCGAGGACAAACGCGCTGCCGCAACCCGCAAGCCTTCCGTCCGAGGCCGCATGGCCTGTGCAGAGCGTCGTGCGCTACCGGCGCCGGCGGGTCGTTCGGGTGGCCAAATACGTGCTTCCGGTGGTGGCGTTGGCCCTGCTCTCCAGCATCGCTCTGTGGCCGGAACTGTCCAAGACTCTGGCCCGCGGCCGGGTCACGTTCCGCCGCCTCACCGCCTTCAGCCTGGATGCCGGCCGGATGATGCGCCCCCGCTATCACGGCATGGACGAGAAAGGCCGGCCCTACACAGTCTCTGCCGACCACGCGGACCGCGACGGTCCGCTTCGGCTGAACCTGGAAAATCCGGTGGGCGACGTCACGCTGGAAAACGGCTCCTGGATGCTGCTGCGGGCAAAAGCCGGCGTGTTCATGCAGCACGCCAATGAGTTGGACCTGCAGAAAGCGGTGACGCTCTACCGCCAGGACGGCACCACGATGAATTCCGCCACCGCCACGATGAACCTCAAGCAGGGCGCCGCGACCAGCAACGACTACACCCACGCCGAAGGCCCGTTCGGTATCCTGGACGCGCAGGGGTTCACCCTGGTCGATCGTGGCGCCGTGGTGCAGTTCCACGGCCCGGCGCATCTGGTGCTGAATGCGTCCAAGTAAGGCAAGCAGTCCTTTGGCGATGAAAAGGACCAAAAAACCATCGCTCCCAACGCCGCATCACCCCCCCGTCCTGCGCCGTAAGCAGTCGCTTCGGTGCAACGGTCGCACGGTAGCCGGATCAAAAGTTTTTTGCTTCTTTTTTTCAAAAAAGAGCGCCTTGCTTGCTTCCCTGCTCTTGTCCTCTCCCGCCCAGGCCCAACCCATAGACCTCTCCCACGGCGGCCCGGTGAACGTCACCGCTTTGGGCGGCATAGACTGGGACCAGGGCGCCCAGACGGTCACCGCGCATGAGGACGCCCGTGCCACACGCGGCAATGCGACCGTCACCGCGGACCAGCTTGTTGCCCATTACCGCAAGAAGGCCGCCGCTCCCGGTGCGCCACCGCCGCCACCGCCCGCACCCGGCACGAACCCGGCCGCCCCCGGGGACACCGGCAACAACGAGATCTACCGCCTCAACGCCGAAGGCCACGTGCACATCTTCACCCAGACCGACCAGGCCTGGGGCGACCACGCTGTGTACGACATCGACCAGGCTGTGCTCGTCCTGACCGGCACGGGTCTGCGCCTGACCACGCCGAACGACCTGCTGACGTCGCGTGACTCGATGGAGTACTGGTCGGCCAAGCACATGGCCGTGGCCCGCGGCGACGCGGTCGCCACCAGCAATGACGGGCGGCGCATCACCGGCGATACGCTGGTGGGCTACACCGCGGATGCCAACGCACCGGCCAAGCCAGGCGCGCCGCCGCCCAAGCCACCAGCTTCCAAGCCTGGCGCGCCTGCCAACGGTGACCCGATCGCCGGCGGCAAGCTGCAGCGCGTGGAGGCCTACGGCCACGTCCAGGTACGCACGCCCACAGAGATCGTCACCGGCGACCGTGGCGTGTACCTGCCCGATACCGGCCTCGCCCACGTCATCGGCAACGTCCACATCACCAAGGGCGAGAACCAGTTGAACGGTGCCGCCGCGGTGGTAAACATGAAGACCGGACTGGCGACGCTGACCCAGGCACCTGGCGGCCGCGTGCAAGGCCTCGTGGTGCCGAACGGCTCGGGCGGGTCACCCGCGCCGGCCGCGAAACCCGCCAAACCCGCGCCGCCCGCGCACAGTGGAAAAGGCTCGTCATGACGATCGACACGCGTCCCGTCAAAGCCCGCACAATCATTGTCCGCAAGAGCAAGGACGGCGAAGCAGCCGAGCGGGACGGCCTGCGCGTGCTGCCCGGCACGGGCGGTCTGATCGCCACCGGCGTCGGCAAGACGTACAAGAAGCGCCCCGTGGTGCGTAACGTCTCCGTCCAGGTGCGCCGCGGTGAGGCGGTGGGCCTGCTCGGCCCGAACGGCGCCGGCAAGACCACCACCTTCTACATGATCGTGGGCCTGGTCCGGCCGGATACCGGCTCCATCAAGCTGGACGGCGCCGACATCACACTGCTGCCGATGTATCGCCGCGCCCGCATGGGTATCGGCTACCTGCCTCAGGAAGCCAGCGTGTTCCGCGGCCTGAACGTGGAACAAAACATCATGGCGGCCCTCGAGGTGGTCGAGTCAGACCCCGACGCGCGCGACCAGGCCTGCGACTCGCTGCTGGCCGAGTTCGGCATCGGCCACCTCCGTCGCACGCCAGCGCTGGCCCTGTCCGGCGGCGAGCGCCGCCGCGTGGAGATCGCCCGCGCCTTGGCCACCCAGCCAAGCTACATCCTGCTCGACGAACCGCTGGCCGGCATCGATCCCATAGCGGTCGGCGAAATACGCGACCTCGTGCGGCACCTGAAGCATCGCGGCCTGGGCGTGCTGATCACCGACCACAACGTACGCGAAACGCTGGAGATCATCGACCGCGCCTACATCATGCATGACGGCCAGGTGCTGATGGAAGGCGCGCCGCAGGAGGTTGTGGCGCATGCGGACGTTCGGCGGGTTTACCTGGGCGAAAAGTTTTCGATGTAGGGAAGGCAAGGCCTTCTTTTTTGAAAAAAGAAGCAAAAAACTTTTATCTCCCCGCATTTGCAGCCGCGAGGCAGCTCCGGACAATACCGGACGTGGCAAATGCGAACGGAACAAAAG
>CAXTJZ010000075.1:0-15944 GCA_964244695.1 uncultured Acetobacteraceae bacterium | reverse complement strand
GTATGCTGTCGGTGGGGCAGGATTTGGCGCAGGCCGGCTCCAGCCCGCCTTTCAGCCGATCATAGCACAGCGTGCATTTGTGGGCCTTGCCGTCCGTGGTGCTGAGATCGACCACGCCGAACGGGCAGGCCGGGATGCAGTACCCGCAGCCGTTGCAGATGTCCTGCTGGATGACAACGGTGTCGAACTCCGTCTTGAACAGCGCGCCGGTGGGGCAGGCTTCCAGACAGGGCGCGTTGTGGCAGTGCTTGCAGACGTCGCTCAGCATCAGCCAGCCGCTCTGGTAAGCCGGCTGGTCGTTGCCGCGCACGCCGCCCCCGCTTTGCGAAGAGTGGCCGCAGCCGCCCTGCGCGGGCGCGCGCATGTCCGCCTGTTCCACGAAGGCCACGTGGCGCCAGGAATTGGCCGAGAGCGAACCCGTGTTGTCGAAGCTCTGCCCGGTCAGGCCGATGTTGTCGGCGGGCAGGTTGTTCCATTCCTTGCAGGCCACCTCGCAGGCCTTGCAGCCGATGCAGACGGTGGTGTCGGTGAAGAAGCCGTAGGATTTTCCTGGCTCGATCAGGACGTGGGCGGTGAGTTCGCTCTCGTTCGGGATGAGCCCGGGAAACTGCGAGCGGGTCTCCTCGAGCGCACGCGGATGGATGTCCATGCGCGTCAGACCGCCACGTGGATGGAGCTGGCCACGTTGCCTATTAAGTTAGGTGCAGGCTTGTAGCTGATGCGCACGCGCGATTGCTGGCGCTGCAGCGCGGGCAGTTGCCCGGTTTCCGTGCCGCAGAGGTGGCCCAGGATGAAAAGGTGGCCCACACCGTCGTCGTCTGTCAGCTGGAAGCGGCTTTCCTGCACGATGGTTACAACGCCTTCCATGAATTTGGCCATGAGTGTTGCCTCTGAAGAAAGGAAAGCCTTCTTTCTTGGAAAGAAGTCGCAAAGACTTGTGACTCTGCTGTTGCGTGCCTGTGCGGTTAGCACGCGACAGGAGGCAGGAGTTCCACGGTTCTTTGTTCAGAAGCATACCGCTTGCTTGCTTTAACCATGCCCACTGCCGCTTGGAGGTTCACGACATCGTTGGTAGGCGCAGCGCGCACGCCCCGCCAAGTTGCGTCTCTCAAGGAGGCCGCAGCTTGCCCAAGAAGCCCGCCACGACGAAATACCGTAACTTGCGCCAGGGTCTGGCCAGTCGAGTCGCCGGTTTCGTGCATGATTGGTCGCTGCCGCGCCAGCTTGCCGGGCAAAGCGTGCAATCGAAAGCCGCGGAGAGCGAGTTGTCGCGCAGCCTGCGGCCGCGCCTGGAACAGGCGGACACGGTTGGCACGAGCGTGTGCCCCTTTTGCGCGGTGGGCTGCGGGCAGTTGATCTATGCCAAGGGCGACAAGCCGATCCACATCGAGGGCGATCCGCGCAGCCCGATCAATCAGGGGACGTTGTGTCCGAAAGGCTCCAGCATGCTTGGCGTGCTGCTGTCGCCGCAGCGTATCAACAAGGTGCTCTACCGCGCGCCGCATGCGACCGAGTGGGAAGAACGGCCGCTGGAATGGGCTATGGATCGCGTGGCGACGCTGACCAAGCAGGCGCGCGACGACACGTTCGTTGAGAAACTGCCTGACGGACGCGTCGTCAATCACACGCTGGGCCTGGGTTCGCTTGGTGGCGCCACGCTGGATAACGAAGAGAACTACCTGATCAAGAAGCTGTTCGCCGGAGGGTTGGGAGTCGTCAACGTCGAGAACCAAGCCAGGATCTGACACTCCTCTTCGGTGCCCAGTCTGGGTACCTCCTTCGGACGCGGCGCGGCGACGATGTCCCTTTGGGACCTCGAGAACTCCGACTGCATCGTGATCATGGGCTCCAACATGGCGGAAAACCACCCGATCGGGTTCCGCTTCGTGGTGGAGGCCAAGCGGCGCGGCGCCGACATCATCCACGTGGACCCGCGCTTCACCCGCACCTCCGCGCTGGCCGACGTGCACGCGCCGATACGCTCGGGCAGCGACATCGCTTTCCTGGGCGGCATCATCCACCACCTGCTGGAGCACGATCTGTGGTTCCGCGAGTATGCGATGGCCTACACGAACATCGCGCACATCATCGAGGACAGCTACCGCGATCCTGAGCAGAACGACGGCGTGTTCTCCGGCTTCGATCCAGAGACCGGTTCCTACGAGGCCGACACGTGGCAGTACGAGGGCAAGACGGTCCCATCTTCCGTCTCCGAACATCGTGTGGCCGAGCAGGAGAACAACGGCGGCGATTTCGAGAGCATGACGGAGAGCCCGCCCGTGCGGGACGAAACGCTGCAGCATCCCAACTGCGTCTACCAGATCATGCGCCGGCACTACGCGCGCTACACCCCGGAGATGGTGGAGCGCGTGACGGGCTGCCCGCGCGAGACGTTCCTGCGCGTGGCGGACTCGCTGGCGCGCAACTCCGGCCGCGAGCGGACCGGCGCAATCTGCTACGCGGTTGGCTGGACGCATCATTCGGTCGGCGTGCAGATCATCCGCGCGGCGAGCATCGTGCAAGGCCTGCTCGGCAACATGGGCCGGCCGGGCGGCGGCATCCTGGCGCTGCGCGGCCACGCCAGCATACAGGGCAGCACGGACATACCCACGCTGTACAACATGCTGCCCACGTACCTGCCGCAGCCGAACGTGTTTCACGACCACAGCACGCTTGCCGACTACCTGAAGACGGAGACGCCAACCACCGGATGGTGGACGAACATGCCGAAATACGCGGTGAGCCTGCTGAAGGCCTGGTACGGCCCGCATGCCACGGCGGATAACGAGTGGGGCTACCAGCATCTGCCGAAACTGACCGGCGACCTGTCGCAACAGCCGATGACGATGGCGATGGTGGACGGCGTATTGATCGGGCAGTTCATCATGGGGCAAAATCCCGTGGTGGGCGCAGTGAACTCCGATTTCGTGGAACGCGGACTGACCAAGCTGAAGTGGCTCGTGGTGCGCGATATGGCGATGACGGAGACCGCCAATTTTTGGCAGAAAGGCCGGCTGGTGCAGCGCGGCGAGCTGAAGCCGGAAGACATCGGCACCGAAATCTTCTTCTTCCCCATCGCGCTGTCAGGCGAGAAGGACGGCACGGTGACGAACACCAGCCGCCTCGTGCAGTGGCACGACAAGGTTGTGGAAGCGCCCGGCGACAGCCGTTCCGACCTTTGGTTCATCTACCATCTCGGTCGGCGCCTGAAGGCGATGTACGCGGACAGCACAGGCACGCGTGATGCCGCCATGCGCGCGCTGACCTGGGACTATCCGGAGAGCGGCGAGCGTTGCGAACCGGATGCCGAGGCGATCCTGCGCGAGATAAACGGCTACACCGTCGCTGACCGCAAGCAGGTGGAACAATACCAGGACCTGAAGGACGACGGCAGTACGGCCTGCGGCGGCTGGATGTATTGCGGCGTCTATCCGAAGGACGGCCACAACGTGGCGCGCGGCCGCACGCCGGACGGACCCGGCGGCCCGGGCAGCCATCTCGGCTGGGCGTTCGCCTGGCCTGCCAACCGGCGTACGCTGTACAACCGCGCGTCCGCGGACCCGGACGGTGCGCCGTGGTCCGAGCGCAAGAAGATGATCTGGTGGGACGAAGCCGACGCAAAATGGACCGGCACGGACGTGCCGGATTACGTGGCCACCACACGGCCGGATTACCGCCCTGACTGGTCGAAACGCCCGCATGGCATGGACGCGCTTGGCGGCGACAAGCCGTTCATCATGCAGGCGGACGGCAACATCCAGCTCTTTGTGCCGAGCGGCCTGAAAGACGGCCCGCTGCCCACGCATTACGAGCCGATGGAAAGCCCGGTGCACAACCCGATGTACAGCGTGCAGAGCAATCCCACCGCGCATGCGTGGAAACGGCCGGGCAACGTGCTGCATAAGATTGCCGATCCCGCTTTCCCCTACGTGTTCACCACCTATCGCCTGACCGAACTGCATTGCGGCGGCATCATGGGGCGTGTGGCGCCGCACACCGCGGAACTGCAGCCGGAAGCGTTCGTGGAAATCTCGCCCGAGCTGGCTGGTGAACTCGGCGTAAAGCACCTTGGCTGGACGGTGCTGTCCACGTTGCGCGGCGATATCGAGGTGCGCGCGATGGTGACGCAGCGTGTGCGCCCGTTCGTCATCGACGGCCGGGTGATACACCAGGTCGGCATGCCTTGGGTGTTCGGCTGGGAAGGCTACGCGCGCGGTGACATCGCCAACGTTCTGCTGGCGATCACGGGCGACGCGAACACCAGCATACATTCGACGAAGGCAGTGACAGTGAACCTGCGCGCCGGGCGGCTTGCCCACGCTGGCGGCACCAGCCATGGCCAATAAGCCCGGCGATACGGCGCTTGCTGCGCTAGACACCATTCTGGCGCAGGAACCGGAACCCGATCAGGACCTGTTCTCCAAGTGCATTCAATGCCTCAGCGTGTTCCGCAACTCGCTGGCCGACTCCGGGCAGCGGACGCATCTGGAGCAGGTGAACGCGGTGATCAGCGTGGTGATGGCGGGGCATTTTCCTTTGGGGAAATTGCCTTGGGAGGAGTTGCACAAGGCGCGGGGCTGGTTGGCGGAGGCGGTTGAATAAGAAAGGCCTTCTTTTTTGAAGAAAAGAAGCAAAAAACTTTTACTACTGCGCCTGCACACCTATCGCATTTCTCAGTGCAGGGCGCGCATTTGCCGCCTCAATGCGCGCCTAAATGCAGGCGGGGTAGCAAAAGTTTTTTGCTTCTTTTTCTCAAAAAGAGAAGGCCTTGTCTTAGTCCTTTCCCTGATCCGCCGTAAGCCCGACCGCCGTAATCCCCGCGATCGCCGACGCCTCGTCGTTATCCCCAACATCGCCGCTCACGCCCACAGCGCCGATGATCGCCCCGCTCGCATCGCGTATCAGCACGCCGCCAGGCCCCGCCACCAGCCCGCCGGTGATCACGCTGCTGAGCGACGCCACGAAGGTTGGCATGTCACGCGCACGCTTGGCTATGCTGCGCGAACCCATCGCCATGGCAAGCGCGCCGTTCGCCTTTGCGCGCGCCACGTCGAATCGGGCGTGGCTGGCGCCGTCCTCGGCCGCGCACGCCTTTGGCGCCGCGCGCGCATCCAGCACTAGCACCAGCAACGGTTGCAGGCTCTGCGCGCGCGCGTGCGCCAGCGCGCCGGCGACGATGTCCTGCGCCTGGGTTAGGGTGAGATCTGTCATGCGGGCGCGCTCCATTCGGTTTGCAGGCAATCGCCGACGTGCTGTGTGAGTTCCGTCCCAGGTCTGCCAAAAGTAGAAGGAAGCAAGGCCTTCTTTTTTTGAAAAAAAGAAGCAAAAAACTTTTGCTCCCTCGGTTGCGTGCGGGCGCGCTCAGGTTCTGCCGATATGCGGCTGGCCGGATGAAACGGGTTTACATGCAGGCGGAGTGGTAAAAGTTTTTTGCTTCTTTTTTTCAAAAAAGAAGGCCTTGCTTAATCTTGCAGAACCCGGTCCGGCCGCATCGGCCGGGGCCGCGGAATGGGCACCACCGGCCCGTGCAACGCCGAACCACGTCCTGATAGGGACGGGTTCGTCATGAAATACTCGTGCGCCGAGACCGGCTTGGCGCCAGGCGGCAGCCGCGTCCACTCGCCGGACGGCTTCAGCTCCCAGGATTGCAGTGTATCCTTCAGGTTCACCACCATGATCTGGTCCAGCACCTGCGCGTGCACCGTGGCGTTGCGTATCGGCACAAGCGTTTCCACGCGCCAATCCATGTTGCGCTCCATCCAGTCGGCACTGCTGATATACACCAGCGCGTGCCGGCTTGGCAGCCGGTGGCCGTTGCCGAACACGCAGATACGGCCATGCTCCAGGAAGCGGCCGACGATGGATTTCACGCGTATGTTTTCCGACAGGCCCGGGATGCCAGGCCGCAGGCAGCAGATGCCGCGCACCACGGCCATTACATGCACGCCGGCGTTCGATGCGTCGTAGAGCCTGTCGATAAGTTTCGGATCGACGAGGCTGTTGAGCTTGAGCCAGATGGAGGCTGGTTTGCCGGCCCGCGCGCAGGCGATCTCCGCGTCGATCAGCTCGGTCAGCTTGGCGCGCAGCGTCAGCGGTGCGAAGGCGAGTGCGTCCATCTGCTCGGGTTGCGCGTAGCCTGTCATGTAGTTGAACAGGCGCATGGCATCACGCGTCAGGTCCGGATCGGCGGTGAAGAAGCTGAGGTCCGTGTAGATGCGTGCGGTGATGGGGTGGTAGTTGCCGGTGCCGAAATGCGCGTAGCTGCGCATGGCGGTGCCCTCGCGCCGGACAACCAGGCTGATCTTGGCGTGGGTTTTCAGTTCCGCGAAGCCGTACACCACCTGCACGCCGGCGGCTTCCAGCGAACGTGCCAGGCGTATGTTGGCTTCTTCGTCGAAACGCGCGCGCAGCTCCACCATGGCGGTGACGGACTTGCCGGCTTCCGATGCCTCGATCAGCGCCTTTACGATCGGGCTGTCCTTGCTGGTGCGGTACAGCGTCTGCTTTATGGCGACCACGCTCGCGTCGCCTGCGGCCTGGCGCAGGAACTGCACGACCACGTCGAAGCTTTCGAACGGGTGGTGGACAATGATGTCCTTGGCGCGGATCGCCGCAAAGCAGTCGCCGCCGAAATCGCGTATGCGCTCGGGGAAGCGCGGCGTGTAGGGCGTGAACAGCAGGTCCGGCCGGTCATCGACAATGAGCTGCTTGAGGTCCACCACGCCCAGAAGGCCGGGCTGCACGCTGATTTCGGAGCGGTCGGCATCGACGCTGTCGGCCACGAGATCGACGAGCGGCTCCGGCATTCCAGCATCGACGGCCAGGTGTATGACGGTCCCGCGGCGCCGGCGTTTCAGCGCCGTCTCGTACATGCGCACCAGGTCCTCGGCTTCCTCCTCGAATTCGATGTCGGTGTCGCGTATCACCCGGAAGAGTCCCTGGCCGGTGACGTAGAAACCGGGAAACACGCGTTGCAGGAACAGGGTCACCACGTCTTCCAGCATGACAAAACGTATCTTGTCGCTGCCGGCGGCGGGTAGGCGGATGAAGCGGTCCACCTGGCTTGGGAGCGGGATCAGGCCGCGCATGTGGTTGCCGCCTTGCGGCGAGGCGTTGGTGGTGTCTTCCTCGCGCTGCAGCGCGAGCGCCATCACCAGGCCCATGTTGGGGATGAAGGGGAACGGATGCGCCGGGTCTATGGCCAGGGGCGTCAGGATCGGGAACACCCGCTCCATGAACCAGGTGTCCAGCCAGCTCCGCTCGTCCTCACGCAAGGCGCCGGCGTCGCAGACCTCGATGCCGGCGCCTTGCAGCGCGTCACGCAGCTCCAGCCAGACGCGCTGCTGCCGATCCAGCAGGATCTTTGCGCGTTCGTTGACGGCAGCGAGCTGCTGGGCGGGGGTGCGGCCGTCCGGCGAGAGGCGGGTGAGGCCGGCGCGCGCCTGGCCGATGAGGCCGGCGATGCGGACGGAGAAGAACTCGTCCAGGTTGGCGGCCGAGATGCTGACGAAACGCAGGCGCTCGAGCAGCGGGTGGCGGGTGTTCTCGGCTTCCTCGACGACGCGGTTGTTGAAATCCAGCCAGCTCAGCTCGCGGTTTATGAAGCGGTCCGGGTTTTCCGCGGCGATGGCAGGCGGAGTGTCCGGTTTGGGGACGGGGCGGAGGTGGGAGCGGGGCATGGCGGGAGTATAGCAGCGGGGTTTGGTGTTGGAGGAAGAAAGGAAGGCCTTCTTTTTTGAAAAAAAGAAGCAAAAAACTTTTGCTCCCGGCGCCTGCACGCAGGTCTGCGCCTGTTGTGCCAATGCGGGACCTGCCCCGCTAGGACGGATTTCGATGCAGGCGAGGTAGTGAAAGTTTTTTGCTTCTTTTTTTCAAAAAAGAAGGCCTTGCTTACTTTCTAAGCCGCAACAGCAACCTGGGCAATCGCATCAAGCGAAGACAGCACCCTCTCCGGCAGAACCAGCTCAGCCGCCGCCAGGTTCTCTCCCAGATGCGCCAAAGAGGACGTGCCAGGGATCAGCAGGATGTTCGGCGCGCGCTGCAGCAGCCAGGCGAGCGCCACCTGCATCGGGGTGGCGTGCAGCCCTGCCGCCACGTTCGTCAGCGCGTCCGATTGCAGCGGGGTGAAGCCGCCGAGCGGGAAGAACGGGACGTAGGCGATGCCCTGGGCGGCCAGGCTGTCGATCAGCGCGTCATCCTCCCGGTTGGCGACGTTGTAGAGGTTCTGCACGCAGACGATCGGCGTGATCTTCTGGGCGTCGGCCACCTGCTTCTGGGTGGCGTTGCTGACGCCGATGTGGCGGACGAGGCCCTGGCGCTGGAGTTCGGCCAGTGCGGTCATCGGCGCTTCGATGTCGCCTTCGGCGGGGCCGAGATGGCCGAACATGAAGCGGAGGTTGACCACGTCCAGCGTGTCCAGGCCGAGGTTGCGCAGGTTGTCGTGGACCGCTGAGGTCAGCTCCTCGGCACTGAAAGCAGGGTTCCAGGATTTGTCGGGGCCGCGGCGGGCGCCGATCTTGGTGACGATGACGAGGTTGTCCGGATAGGGGCGCAGGGCCTCACGTATGAGCTGGTTGGTGACGTGGGGGCCGTAGAAGTCACTGGTGTCGATGTGGTTGACGCCGGCGGCGACGGCGGCCCGCAGAACGGCGATCGCGGCCTGGTAGTCCTTCGGGGGGCCATACACGCCTGGGCCGGCGAGCTGCATGGCGCCGTAGCCCATGCGGTTGATGGTGCGCCCGGCGAACTGGGCGGTTCCGGCTTTGGCAATGTTCGGCATGGGGTGTCTCCTTCGGTGATGCGGAGATAGGCCTGGCATGGGCGTGCGATAACGGGGGAAGATCGGAACAGGGTGTTCGGGAGGGCGAACAGTTGGGTGCCAGTCTGACAGATTTGGCGGCCTTCGCGCAGGTGGCGCAGGCGGGCGGGTTCCGCCAGGCGGCACGGGCGGGCGGGGCCAGCGCGTCCGGGTTAAGCGAGGCGGTAAGCCGGCTGGAGGCGCGCCTGGGTGTGCGGCTGCTGAACCGGACGACGCGCAGCGTGGTGACGACGGAGGCGGGTGCGCGCCTGCTGGACCGGCTGGCGCCGGCGCTGGGGGAGATGGAAGCGGCACTGGACGTGGTGAACCTGTTCCGCGACCGCCCGGCGGGTGTGCTGCGGCTGAACGTTCCGGGCGTGGCCGCGCGCTTCGTGTTGCCGCGCATCGTGCCCGGGTTCCTGCAGGCGTATCCGGACATCAAGCTGGAGGTTGTGGCCGAGGACACCTTCGTCGATGTGCTGGCGGCGGGTTGTGACGCGGGCATACGCTACGACGAGCGGCTGGAGCAGGACATGATCGCCGTGCCGATAGGGCCGCGCACGCAACGCTACGCGACGGCGGCCGCACCCGCGTATCTGGACCGGGCGGGGCGGCCGGCGCATCCGCGGGATCTGCTGGGCCATGCGTGCCTGCGTGGGCGGTTTTCCAGCGGCGCCATGCCGGTCTGGGAGTTCGAGCGCCAGGGTGAGATGGTGACGGTTGATCCGGCCGGCCCGCTGGTGGTGCGTGTGGGCACGGCGACCGACCTGGCGGTGGAGGCGGCGGTGGCCGGCTGCGGGGTGATACAAGTGTTCGAGGAATGGCTGCTGCCGCATTTGACGAGCGGGGCGCTGGAGCCGGTTCTGCAGGAGTGGTGGCAGCCGTTTTCCGGGCCGTTCCTGTATTATCCTGGGCGGCGGTATTTGCCGGCGCCGTTGCGGGCGCTTGTGGATTTCATCAGGTAGGGGTTCGTCGGGATGCTGGTTGCAGAAAGGAAGGAAGCAGTTCTTTTTTAGAAAAAAGAACCAAAAAGCTTTTGTCTCCGTTAGGTGCGTGTTGTTGAAGTTGTCCGCGACAGGGCTCGCAAAAGCTTTTTGCTTCTTTTTCTCGAAAAAGAAGGCCTTGCTTACTTATGCTCAAACCGTGCCGCCCGCTTCTCGCTGAACGCCGCCATCCCTTCTTTCTGATCCGCCGTAGCAAACAGCGCATGGAATGCACGCCTTTCAAAAAGGAGGCCTTCGGCAAGGCTGCTTTCGTAAGCGCGGTTGACGGCTTCCTTGGCGGTGATTGCCGCGGGAAAGGACATTGCGGCGATGGTGGAGGCGGTTTCCATCGCATCCTGCATCAGCGTGGCGGCGGGGAGCACGCGGGCGACGAGGCCGGCGCGTTCGGCTTCGTGCGCGTCCATCATGCGGCCGGTCAGGATCATTTCCATGGCTTTTGCCTTGCCTATGGCGCGGGTGAGGCGCTGGGAGCCGCCCATGCCTGGGATGACGCCGAGCTTTATTTCGGGCTGGCCGAAGCGGGCGGTGTCGGCGGCCAGGATGAAGTCGCACATGAGGGCGAGTTCGCAGCCGCCGCCGAGCGCGAAGCCGGCGACGGCGGCGATCAGCGGGGTGCGGGTGCGCGCGACGGCGTCCCAGCCGGCGAACCAGTCGGCGCGGTGCATGTCGATGAAGGATTGGCCGGCCATTTCCTTGATGTCGGCGCCGGCGGCGAAAGCGCGTTCCGAACCTGTGAGGACGATGCAGCCGATTTGCGGATCGCGGTCGAAGGCGGCGAGTGCGGCGGTGAGTTCGTTGAGGGTTTGCAGGTTGAGTGCGTTGAGCGCTTTTGGGCGGTTCAGGGTGATGCGTGCGACACGGCCGGTGGTTTCGGTGAGGATGGTTTCGTAGGCGTCCGGCATGGTCAGGCGGGCTCCGAATCTTGCTTGGATTGGTCGCGGATGGCCTGGATAATGGCGGAGAAGTCCAGGCCGGTGGCGTCGCCGGACTCGAATTTCTCGTAGATTGCGGCGGCATGAGCGCCGAGCGGGGTGTGCGCGCCGGCGGCGGTGGCGGCGTCCTGCGCCAGGCGCAAATCCTTCAACATGAGGGCTGCGGCGAAACCGGGCTTGTAGGCGTTGTTGGCCGGGCTGGCCGGTACTGGGCCGGGCACGGGACAGTAGGTGGTGAGCGACCAGCATTGGCCGGACGAGGTGGAGGCGACGTCGAACATTGCCTGGTGGGAGAGGCCGAGTTTCTCGGCGAGGACGAAGGCTTCGCTGACGGCGATCATCGAGATACCTAGTATCATGTTGTTGCAGATCTTGGCAGCCTGTCCGGCGCCAGCTTCGCCGCAATGCACGATGCGTTTTCCCATCGCTTCCAGCAGCGGTTTTGCCAGCGCGAACGCGGCCTGCGTGCCGCCGGCCATGAAGGTAAGCGTACCTGCGGCGGCACCGCCCGTGCCGCCGGAGACGGGTGCGTCGATTGAGACCATGGCGGCGTCTCCCAGCAGCGCGTGGGTTTCGCGTGCGCTTGCCACGTCGATCGTCGAGCAATCGATGAAGAGGGTTTCCGGGGCTGCATGATCGATGAGCTCGCGCGTGGTGGTGACGACGTGGCGGCCGGCGGGGAGCATGGTGAAGATGACTCGGGCGCCCTGCACGGCCTCGGCGGCGGTGGCGGTGAGCTGGACGCCTGGCGGGGTGGGGACGGGCGAGATGTCGTAGCCGCGGACCTGGTGGCCGGCGCGGGCCAGGTTGGCGGCCATGGGGGCGCCCATGTTGCCGAGGCCTATGAAGGCTAGGGTTGGCATTTGTTGGCTCCTGAGAAAGGCAAGGAAGCAGTTCTTTTTTGAAAAAAAGAACCAAAAAACTTTTGACTCCGCTGTCGCGAACCTGTCCTGGGAGCCGGCGATAGCGGCGTAAAAGTCTTTTGCTTCTTTTCTTCAGAAAAGAAGGCCTTTCTTGCTTACTGCATCGTTGGGATCACAAAACTCGCCCCTTCGCGCACACCCGATGGCCAGCGCGAGGTGACGGTTTTTGTCTTCGTGTAAAAGCGGATCGAGTCGGGGCCGTGCTGGTTGAGGTCTCCGAAGCCGGAGCGCTTCCAGCCGCCGAAGGTGTGGTAGGCGAGCGGGACGGGGATGGGGACGTTGACGCCGACCATGCCGGCCTGCACGCGGGTGGTGAAGTCTCGGGCGGCGTCGCCGTCGCGGGTGAAGATGGCGACTCCGTTGCCGTATTCATGATCGTTGCAGAGGCGCAGGCTGTCTTCGTAGGTGTCGGCGCGGGCGATGCTCAGGACGGGGCCGAAGATTTCCTCGCGGTAGATGCGCATTTGCGGGCTTACGTTGTCGAACAGGGAGCCGCCGATGAAGTAGCCGTTTTCGTAGCCTTGCAGGTGGAAGTCGCGGCCGTCCACGAGGAGGTCCGCACCTTCGGTGACGCCGGTGTCTATGTAGCCGCGTACGCGTGCCAGGGCCTCCTTGGTGATCAGGGGGCCGTAATCGGCGGCGTCGTCGCTGGAGAGGCCGACGCGCAGGGCTTCCACGCGGGGGATGAGTTTGGCGGCCAGCGTGTCGGCGGTTTTCTGGCCGACAGGGACGGCGACGGAGATGGCCATGCAGCGCTCGCCGGCGGAGCCGTAGCCGGCGCCGATGAGCGCGTCGACAGCCTGGTCCATGTCGGCGTCCGGCAGGATGACCATGTGGTTCTTGGCGCCGCCGAAGCATTGGGCGCGTTTGCCGTGGGCGGCGGCGGTTTCGTAGATGTATTGGGCGATCTGGGTGGAGCCTACGAAGCCTATTGCCATGATCTGTGGGTGGGTTAGCAGGGCGTCCACGGCGGTTTTGGCACCGTGTATGACGTTGAAGATGCCTGGCGGGCCGCCGGCTTCAAGGAAGAGTTCGGCCAGGCGGACGGGGACGGAGGGGTCTCGTTCCGAGGGCTTGAGGATGAAGGCGTTGCCGCAGGCGATGGCGGGGCCGGCTTTCCATAGCGGGATCATGGCGGGGAAGTTGAAGGGGGTGATGCCGGCGACGACGCCCAAAGGCTGGCGCATGGAGTAGAGGTCTATGCCGGGGCCAGCGGAGTCCGAGTATTCGCCTTTCAGGAGATGCGGGATGCCGCAGGCGAACTCTATGACTTCGAGGCCGCGCTGCACGTCTCCGCGGGCGTCGGCGACGGTTTTGCCGTGTTCGCTGGAGAGCAGGCGGGCCAGGGCGTCCATGTTCTGGTTGATGAGGTCCACGTAGCGCATCATCACGCGGGCGCGGCGCTGCGGGTTCAGCGCGGCCCAGGCGGGCTGGGCGGTGGCGGCGCTCTCGATTGCGGCTTGGACTTCGGCGTTGGAGGCGAGGGGGACCTCCGCCTGGGGCTCGCCGGTGTTGGGGTTGAAGACGGAGGCGGTGCGGCCGGACTGGCCTGGCGCGTGTTTGCCGCCGATGAAATGGGGGATTTGCCGCATGTTGGATGCCCTGCCCTGGCGCTTGTTGATTGGCGGGCATGAAAGCATGGCGCGCGCGGGGCAGAAAGGTCAGGGCTGGTTTGCGCCGGCGCCGCGAGGGTGCGCGCGGCTTTAGGCGGGCGCTGGATGCGTCCGGTGCCTACGGGTGAATGCGGTTTATGCAGCGGCGATGGTGCGGGGGTTCGCGCGGTGGTGGTTTTCCGCGGCTGATCTTTTGCGGGAAAGGAAGGAAGGCCTTCTTTTTTGAAAAAAGAAGCAAAAAACTTTTGTCCCGACGGTGGTGCAGGCGCTTTGTTTTTTGTTGAAGCGCGGGTGTTGGTGCAGGCGGGGGAGCAAAAGTCTTTTGGTTCTTTTTTTCAAAAAAGAACGGCTTGCTTATCCTGTGTCCAACGCCCTGTAGAGAAAGACGCGGGGAAAGCCTGGTTCTGGATCAGGCGGTATGTGGATGCCGAAGCCGTTGCAGATGCGGCGGATGAGATCGGGGGTGGTGGCTTGCGGGTCCGCGGTCAGCTCACGGTCCAGTTGCGCGTCCATTTCCTCGCGCAGGGCGGCGGCTTGGGGGTGGTCGGCGGCGGCCTGGTGCAGGGCGCGGGTGAGGATGGGGCGGCGGGGGTTCGGGGTGCGGTAGATGGGGCGGGCGGGGCGCTGCTCGGCGTCTTTCACGATGCGGCGTTCCAGGCGCATGGCTTGCATGGCGGCGCGCGAGAGGTGGGTGAAGAGGCCGGCCGGGTGTGGGGTGCGCGGTTGTGCGGTTTGTGCGGTTTGTGGAGGGTGTGGGGGCTGCGCGAGCTCGCGCAGGGCCACGGCGGCGGACGCCTGGGCGAGGTTCATCGCGAGGTCTGTCAGGATGCGACAGTTTTCCAGGTGGCGGGCGGTGCGCTCGGCGTGGGTTTCCGGGTGGTCCGGGAGGTGGGTGGCGTCCGGGGCCTGGTTGGGGTGGGTGGGCATTTGCGAACGTAATAAGAACATTGGAGGCGGGAGGTGGGCAAGGGGTTTTTCCCTGTTATCCCTTTTGACAAAGTCAAGCTCCTAGGCCTGTTGTCCTGCTCATGGACAAGATCAACCTCACCGACCCGATCTTCAGCGACAGCGAGAAGGCCCGCGAGTGGCTGGAAAGCGTTCGTTGGGCCAACGGCGCGTTCTGCCCGCACTGCGGATCGGTGAACGTCTTGCGGATGGAAGGCGAAGCGCACCGCACCGGCCTGCACAATTGCCGCGACTGCCGCAAGCAGTTCTCCGTGACGGGTGGCACCGTGTTTGAGCGTAGCCACGTGCCGCTACACAAGTGGGTGCTGGCCAACTACCTGATGAATAGTAGTAAGAAGGGCATCTCGGCTCACCAGCTCCATCGCCCGATCGGCGTTACCTACAAGACCGCCTGGTTCACGGCGCACCGTCTGCGTGAGGCGATGACCAACAAGAACCTGCCTCCCCTGGGCGGCAAAGGTAAAGCTGTGAAAGCCGGCGAGATATATTATGACAAAGCCGAGACGAGGGCTCCCCTGAGCCGTCGCCGCATTGCTCGCCCGATCAAGAAGGGGCGCTCAGGCCAGCCAATAAGCGCGCTGGGTTGGCCCTGGTTGAGCATGGCGGCGAGGCCCGGGCCGAGGCAGTGATCGGCAAAGCCGTGACTGCCAAGAACGTGGGCGAAGTCTTACGCAAGCACGCGGACAAGGCCAACCACCTCCAGACTGACCAGAGCCGTATCGATCCGCCGATCGCCGGTCACTTCGCCAGCCACGAGACGGTCCACCATGCGGCAGGCGAGTATGCCTATGGCAAGGGCTTTGACCTTGTGACCACAAACAGCGTCGAGGGCTTCTTCGGCGTGTTCAAGTGCGGCTTCACCGGCATCTACTTGCACTGTCACGAACAGCACTTCCAGCGTTCCCTAGACGAGGACACCTTCCGCTATAACCATCGCGTCAAGCTGGGCTTCAGACGCTGAGCGTGCCTTAGTCGCCATGAAGGGCATCGAGGGCAAGAGGCTCACCTATCGGCGGATTAGTGAAGCTTAAGACGCCTAGGCAGAGAGCCAAGACGTTTCTGAGGTGGCGAGAGGGTGTTAGGGTTTGACCGCAGTATTTTCTGGGTGCGGAATGTTTCGCTACAAGCTTCAGAGACAGATTGATTTCTTTAAAGGCAAGACAGTTGGCTTTTGTTTGCATAACCCATCCGTAGCAAATCAAGATGTGAATGATCCTACAACAAGTAGAGGAATAGGTTTCGCTACTCGTTGGGGAGCATCAAAGCTGATCTATGTAAACTCTTGGGCCGGGATAGCCACGAAACCGGCCGATTTATGGCTGATGAAAGATCCAGTGGGTCCGAACAACAACTGGCATATCGAAACAGCAGCGCGTGAGATAACGATATCCGGGGGCTTCATAGTGATAGCTTGGGGAGCGATTTCTCCACCAGCCCACATGAAGCGTCATGCGTCTGAACGGGTTATGGAAGTTGAATCCTTAATCCGGCATCAGGGTTGTCCGATCTTCTGTTTGGGCACTAACGCCAACGGCACCCCTAAACACCCCTTATATGTGAGAGGGGATGTGTTGCCGAAACTTTGGCAACCGTAGGCGTCTCTATAAGCTACCTGTTTCGTCGGCTCGCCTTACCGTGGTAAAGCGTTTGCGACTCGGGGAGCCACACGCTATGAACAGAGCTGCCATGCTGCGGACGCAACTCTTGGT
>CAXTJZ010000074.1:14311-16004 GCA_964244695.1 uncultured Acetobacteraceae bacterium | reverse complement strand
ATGCAGGCGGGAAAGCAAAAGTTTTTTGCTTCTTTTTTTCAAAAAAGAAGGCCTTCCTTCCTTCATGCAAACACGCCTGGTCCTAGCCTTCGCCCTGATTGCCGCCCAAGCCCACGCCGCAACCCCCCTCACCCTCGCGCTCTCCGCAGGCACCGCCGGCCAAACCCAGGCCCGCAACCCCGCGCGCGCCTCTCCGCTCCCGCCCGCACAAAAATGGGCGCTGCTGCGTCAGCACGTCCGCTACGTCTTCATCCTGTTTCAGGAAAACCGCTCCTTCGACCATTACTTCGGCACTTATCCCGGCGCCGACGGCCTGTTCGCCTCTTATCCGGGAGCGGACCCGCAAGACCCGGCACAGCAAGCCGCGCGAGACAGCGCCAGCTTTCGCCAGGCGCTCTGGCGGCAGGACGGCAGCTTCGGCGCGATCACGCCGTTCCTGATTCCGCGCAGCATCGCCGCGGCGGACGGCCATGTCGTGCAGCTCTATCCGGAGGACATCGCCAGCGTGACGCATAGCCGCGCCGGCATGGCCAGCGACATGCATTTCGATCAAGCGACGCGCACGCTCGCCAGGAATGACGCCTACGCCATAACGAACGAGGGCCTCACCTACGGTAGCAACGCGTCGCTACCCGCCGGAATCGTGACCAAAACCGGCGCGCCGATCACCACGAAACCGCCGCTCGCCACGGTGCAGGCCGGCGAACTCGTCATGGCGCATGTCGATTGCGACACCATCCCCTTCCTCTGGCGCCTCGCCGACCGTTTCACCCTGTTCGACAACTTCCACCAGACCACGATCGGCCCGTCCACGCCGAACGCCATCGCCATGATCGCCGGCCAGACGGGCGAGACGGAATGGGCGCTGCACCCCGCCACCACCGGCCGCCACCTCGACGGCGGCATCGCCGTGCCGAACGTGGTCGACACAGCCCCGTTCGCCGGCAGCACGGCCGACACCACGCCAGGCCCCAAGCCGCCTTACGGGCCGGACAAGCAGGCGTTCGGCCCGCCCGCCACCGCGCCGGCCCCGCTCGCCCCCGTCGCCGGCGAACACCTCGCCCACGTCACCCTGCGCGGCACGCCCGGCCCATATAATCTCGGGCTGAAGAACCAGGCGCAGCCGCCGCTCACCTTCGCCTCTCTGCCGCTGTCCTTCATGGGTACCGCCATCGCCGGCACGGTGAAGCAGGACGAGAACCCGGGCGTGGACCTGGCCGACGTCGCGCACGACATCGCTATTATCGGCGCCGGCCAGGCGCCAACCGGCTGGGGCTGGTACCAGCAGGGCTACACACACGAACCGTTCGACGGTGCGGCCACAATCGACCTGAACCCGGCCGGCACCGCACACCCGTCCTACATCGTGCACCACAACAGCCCGCAATATTTCGGCTATCTCGGCGACAACCCCGCAGAGCTCGCGCACATGCACGGCCTGCAGGATTTCTACACCGACATCGCCGCGCATCGCCTCCCGCAAAGCGGCGGCGTCTTCTACGTGCGCGGCGGCTACTACAACAACTCTAACCTGCAGACGCTGAACCCGAACCCGGACGTGCGCGCAACCTTCGCCGGCAATGACGACCATCCCGGCTACTCGGACTCGCAAATCTCTGAAGCCAGCATCGCAGAATCCGTCAAAGCCATCGCCGCCAGCCCGTATTGGCCGCAAAGTGCGATCATCATAACC
>CAXTJZ010000074.1:0-14301 GCA_964244695.1 uncultured Acetobacteraceae bacterium | reverse complement strand
CTATGACGAGACCGACGGCCTTTACGACCACATGCCGCCGCGCATCCGAAGCTGGGGCTCCGACGGCCAGCCGCTGACCGGCGGCCCGCGCATCCCCGCCATAGTCATTTCCCCCTTCGCCGCCGCCCACGCCATCAGCCACGTCTATAGCGAGCACAGCTCGGTGATAAAGTTCATCGACGCGCTCTTCAGCCTTACCCCGCTTGCCGACCTGCCGGACGAACGGCGCGGCCGTGCGCTGGGCGCGGCAAACCCCACCCACGACCCGGATCTCGCAGCCCCGGACGGCCACAACCAGCACGATCTCGGCCCCGCCGACGACTTCGTAGATATGGGCGACCTTTCAGAAGCTTTCGACAACGACAGGCTTGTAGGCCACGTGCCGCCGCTGCCGCCCGCCTACGCCAGCATCGAGGACACGCGAACTCTGCCACATGCCGGCTGCGCCGCGCTGCACATCACCCCCACGGATATGGTGGCCGGCCGCCTGGTCGATCCGCCGCCTGCGGATTTCAACCCGAGGCCTGCTGTTTCGCCTGGACTGCCGCGCGCCGCGGGTTGGATCCCGTAAGAAGAAAGCAGTCCTTTTTTGAAAAACGACCAAAAACTTTTACTCCCTGTCAGCGACTAACCGGGAAGGTTCGCGACAGCGGAGTCAAAAGTTTTTTGCTTCTTTTTTTCAAAAAAGAAAGCCTTGCTTCCTTGAAGCACCAGTCAAGACGTACGCCAATTCCCTTCAGGCTTTTTCTTGTAAGCCAAATCCTCAAGCGTCTGCGCAAATCCGCGATACTCGCTGTCCTTAAGCAGCAGCACGTCGCAGGCTTCCGTCAGACGCTTTCCCACCGCCCGCGTAATCAGCCCCGGACCGGTTACCGCCCACATGTCGGTGCGCGTGCCCGCTGCGCGATGCGCCGTCAGCAGGTGCACCGACTCCTTGAGCGCGTTGCGGAGGATCACGCTGCCAGGCGCCGCGGCAAGGAAGCCGTTGTATAAATAAGGGAACGTCTCGTGCGACAGCCAGGCCACAAGCTGCACCTGCAGCAGGGCTGCGAACACGTCGCCCATATCGGCAATGCAGTGTTCGTCGGCATCGACATATACGCCGCCGCGCTCGGCGAGGTAGGCCAGCCGGAACAGGTCGCTTTGCATGGCGGGATGACGGGCGTTGTCATACAGTTCCAAGACCTGCGGCCCGTAATGCCCGACGATGAAGTCCCGCGCGCTGTCCCTGTTGAAGATGACATGCTCCAAGCCAGGGTTGCGCGCGGGCCAGCTTGCCATGGCCGCGGCCACGTCGGCCGGCAGTTCTGGCTCATGCCAGAACTGTATGATCCGCAGCTTCCGCTCCACCTGGCGGGCAAACCCGTCGGCCAGCCGGGGAAGCCGCCCGGCTGTGCGGCATGCTGCGATGGTGAAGACGGCCGCCTGCGTCTCCCGCGTGCCGGCGCCCAGCCAGCTCAGGCTCAGCTCAGCAAAGGACGCCATGTCGCCTTCACAAAAGGCAGCCAGCGCCACCAGCCGGAAGGCAGCGGAGCGGTGCTGTCCGTCCAGCAGCGGCTTCAGCACGCGGCAGGCTTGCGGATAGTCTTGCGTCTCGATCAGCAGCCGGCCGAGCAGCAGCCGGTGCGGGGCACCGTTGCCGAACGGCACGTCCAGCGCCCGAAGGTAGGCGACGCCCGCGGGTGCGCCGGCCCTGCGCACCCACGTCTCGGCCCGGACGCGGTGCGGCGGGAACTGGCCAGGCCGTTCGCGCAGCAGCGCCTCGGCCGCGGCGTCGGCGCCGTCCACGTCACCCAGCATAAGCCGGGTCTGGCACAGCAGCAGCCGGTCTTCGTAAGATATCCGCTCCTCGCCGGCGGAGGACAGTCGCGCGGCGGTCTCGGAATGCTTGGCAAAAGTCGCGCGCACGTGACGGAACGTCTGCAGGAGCCATCCCGTGAGCCCGTTTTCAGACTCCGGAAGCATGGCATGGGCACGGTCCCACCAGCCGAGATAGCCATAGCGTGCGGCCAGGTACAACGCCAGTTCGCTGTCCGAAGGTGCTGCTTCGGCTGCCGCTTCGAGCAGCGGCAAGGCGGCAAGCGGCCTGCCGAGCGCAATCAACACTTCACCGAGCCGCTTGCGAACGTTGAGGTAGGACGGGTCTGCGGCCAGGCAGGCAGACCAGCTTGCGACAGCCGCCCCGTAGTCGCCCGCCTCGTGCGCCGTCACACCCTCGGTGAACGCAGCCGCCGCGACTGCGGCGGACGCTGCAGACGCGCGCCCGTCGTCGGCGGGTGCGGCCGGGATGCAAGCCGCCGGAAGGCAACGGTCCAGATAGGCGGACAGGCCTGGCACGCCACCGTCTGCCATCAGGGCGGCCACATCCCTATCGAACACCGCCTGCCCGGGTTCGCTCCCTTCCAGGTGCCGGCGCAGGGCGAGCACGATTGTTTCGGCGTTCTGGCGTGCCCGTGTTGGCCAGCGCTGCGACTCCAGAAGCGCGCTGCCGCGAGGGCCTGCCATGACAAGCGTCCCCCAGTCCTCGCTTGCCGCAGACTGGATGGTCTCCGGCAAGGCCGCCTCCGGATCAGCCCCCTGCAGCGGCAAGCGCTGCGCCAGGTCTAGCTCGGCATCGCCCAGCATCAGCCGGAAGCCGGGCGCGATGCGCACGGCGCGCGGGGCTATGAACCGCCTGTCGGCTTGACATATCCAGCCGTGGGCGAGGATGTGCCGCAGGGCTGCAAGGTCCTGCACACTGACAGGCAGGAAGGTCTCCCAAAAACTCGCCGAGATGCGGTCGAAGGCGGCCTCCCCGGACTGGGCGTCGGCGTACAGAAATTGCCCGAAGCGCGAGACCGAGACGCCGCGCCGCCCGGGCACAGGCTGCACGTCCAGCGTCCCGAGCAACGTGCGCACACGTTGTGGCTCGGCCGTGCAGGCGGCCGGCAGCTCCAGGTCCAGCGGCGCGGCCGACGCGACCGGCGCGTGCGTGAGCCCGCCGCCCTCCCCGCGCAGAGTGAGGAGGGTCCCATGCCAGGTCAGCAGAAACATGGAGCGCCCACTATCGGCCGCCGGGGTCCCCGACAGGAAGCGAAGGCTTTTTGATCCTTACTGCCAAAAAAAGATTGCTGCCTTTTCCCCATTTCCCAAAGCCCCCCCACGGTGTTACCGCACCGCGCAAACCTAACCCCCAGGACACTGCAATGAGCGCCATTTCCGACATCATCGCCAGAGAGATCCTCGATAGCCGCGGCAACCCGACGGTGGAAGTGGACGTGATCCTGGAGAGCGGTGCCGTGGGCCGCGCCGCCGTCCCCTCCGGCGCCAGCACAGGCGCCCACGAGGCCGCCGAACTGCGCGACAACGACCCCGCCCGTTACGCCGGCCGCGGCGTCCAGCTTGCCGTGGAAAACGTCCAGGGCGAGATCTTCGACACCATCGGCGGCCTGGATCCCTCCGACCAGATACACATCGACACCGCCATGATCGACCTCGACGGCACGTCCAACAAGAGCCGCCTGGGTGCCAACGCCATACTCGCCGTCTCGCTGGCCACCGCCAAGGCCGCCGCCGCCGAACTCGGTCAGCCGCTATACCGCTACGTGGGCGGCGTGTTCGCCCGCACCCTCCCCGTCCCGATGATGAACATCGTCAACGGCGGCCAGCACGCCGACAATCCGATCGACATACAGGAGTTCATGATCCAGCCGGTCTCTGCCGCCACCGTGGCGGATGCCGTGCGCATGGGCTCGGAGATCTTCACCAAACTGAAGCGCGGTTTAAAGGACGCCGGCCACAACACGAATGTCGGCGACGAAGGCGGCTTCGCCCCCAACCTGGCCAGCGCCGACGAGGCGCTCGCCTTCATCGCCCGCGCCGTCGAAGCCGCCGGCTACAGACTGGGCGACGACATAACCCTGGCACTCGACTGCGCCAGCACCGAGTTCTACCGCGACGGCCGCTACCGCCTGGACGGCGAAGGCCGCGACCTGGACGCTGAGGGCATGGTCGCCTACCTCGCCGAACTCTGCGACCGCTACCCCATCGTCAGCATCGAGGACGGCTGCGCGGAAGACGACTGGGACGGTTGGCGCTACATGACGGAACAGCTCGGCGGCCGCGTCCAGCTCGTGGGCGACGACCTGTTCGTCACCAACCCCGAGCGCCTCGCCCGCGGCATCGCCGAAGGCACCGCCAACTCCATCCTGATCAAGGTGAACCAGATCGGCACGCTGACGGAGACGCTGCAGGCGGTGGAGATGGCCCATCGCGCCGGCTACACCGCGGTGATGAGCCACCGCTCCGGCGAGACGGAAGATTCCACGATTGCCGATTTGGCTGTTGCCGTAAATTGCGGGCAGATCAAGACGGGCTCGCTGAGCCGTAGTGATCGGACGGCGAAGTATCACCTGCTCATCCGGATCGAGGCGGAACTGGGAGCTTCCGCCGTGTATGCGGGGCGGGCGATCCTGCGGAGCTGAGGCAAGGCAAGGCTCTCTTTTGAAAGGAAGAAGCAAAAGACTTTTGCTCCTGGCGCTGGGTGCAGCGTCCGTCTTGCTGGAGAGCAGGGTGACTGTGGCAACCCATGGCGGTGCCGTCCGTTTCGTGTGCAGGCAAACGAAAGGAGACCAACAATGGTTGACGAGAACCGCGTTACCGGTGCCCTTCACCAGGCTGAAGGCGCCATCAAGGAAGGCTTCGGCAAGCTCACCGGCGACAAGAAGACCGAGGCCGAAGGTACGGCCGAGAAGACCGGCGGCAAGGTCGAGAATGCTGTAGGCGGGGCCAAGGATACAGTCCGCGACGCGCTCGACAAGTAAGCTCGATCTGTACCACCTAAGCCGGAAAAGGGAGCCGCATGGCTCCCTTTTTTTGTCCGCTGTTATCGTTTCGCGCAGGGCCACGCACAAACCTGTCCATCGGAAGGTCGATCCCAAAATGTCTTGACGGACTGGGGTTCCGTCAGACGGATCTCGCACGCAGCCAGCAGGAATACGGCTCTACCCGCTGCCTTCCCGCTCGCGCTCAGCGGCCGGGCAGCCCGGCTTGGGTGCTCGCAGAGGCGAACAGGCGGTCCGGCTTCGTGGAACCCGGCAGTGTCCTGGCCGCAAAGAGGGACCGGCTTGCAGCCGACGCGATCAGGACCTGCGCTTGCGCCCACGCCTCGCGATATGCCGCCGTGTGACACTCGCTGAATGCGGCATCGTTCAGCCGGCTGCTGCCTCCCTCATCCGCGCAGACTTTGGCGGCCGCAACCCGTAACCGATGACGCAGGACCACCTGGTCGGACGTCAGGCTCAGGTCCAAGCCCTGTACGGACACCGCGCGGCTGCTTGTCACAGTGTCGTCCGCTCTCGAAGGGAATGTGGCCGCGATGGACATCATGGCTGCGGCAACCATGGCGAGGCTGGCGATGCGTTGAGTGTTCCTGTTCTGCATGGATAATCTCCTTTGGGTTGAGCTGGTGATGATAGAAACCGCTGCTGCCCGGGGCCGACCGGCGTGTGCTGGAGCAACGAGAAATCCATAGGAGCCCGGGCGCCGGCTTGGAAATCAATCACTCCAAAAAACCTTTAATCGTAATAAATCAGCTTTTCAGGAGCATAGCCTACAAAACTTGCGGGTTTTTAGCAGAAGGGGCGGGTTGCAGGCTCCCGCGCGCGTGTTTTTCATTTCTGCTCGGCACGGTTTATACGCGGCGTCTGCTGCGCCGCGCGGCATCTCGGGGTTCCCGCCTTGCAGGTTGACGAAGAATGCTGGCAGTTCGGTCCGTTTGAAGTCGACCGGCGCCGCCGTTCGCTGTCCGCGTACGGCAGACCGGTGAAACTGGACGCCAAGGCCTTCGACCTGCTTGACTACCTGATCAGCCGACGAGACGAAGCCCCCACGCGCGACGAGATACTTGCCAGTGTTTGGCGCGGCACGACGGTCAGCGAAGGTAATTTGTCGGTCCAGCTTTCCGCGTTACGCCGCACGCTTCTCGATCACGGCGGTGGTGACAAGCTGATCCTGACCCTGCCCGGACGTCGCTACCGCTTTGTAGGGGACCTGCTGCCAGCCACCAAGGCTGCAACAGGCGGGGCATCATCGCCAGTGGCTATTGCCGTTCAGGCGCCAGCTCCCGCCAAGGCGTTTCCGCGTGAAGAACGCAGGCGTTTTCCAAAGGCGTTGAGGCTGGGTGTCGTTATTTCTGTTGCCATAGTACTTGCTGCCGTCTCAGGCCGGCTTTTATGGCGCAACAATTTCGTGGCCGCGCCAACGAATGTCGCACTCTCGATCATGGTGTTGCCGTTTCACAATTTAAGCGACATGTCACAGGCGTATTTGGCGGACGGCGTGACGGACGACCTGACAACTGAACTCGCGCGCTTGCCGGGCAGCCTGGTGATCGCGCGAGAAACCGCCGAGACTTACGTCGAGAAGAGGACAGGGGCAGGCGAGATAGGCCACGCGCTGAATGTCAGGTACTTGCTGGAAGGCGGCGTGTCGGCCGATGAGAAAACACTTCGGATCAATGCGCGCCTGATCGACACGAAGAACGATACCCAGCTTTGGGCAAGGCGTTTTGCCGTGCCGCGCGACCGCGTGGGCGAAGCGCGGGACCTCATCGTCGGGCAGATCGTGGCGACGCTTGGGGCCGTGTTCGTAGAAGCCGAGAGCAGACGCTCCAGCCAGGAGCATCCCGACGATCCAAACGCGGTCGATCTTCTGCTTCGGGCAAGGTACGTGCTCGACCTCGGTGACACGCTCGCCGATTACCAGGCGGCACAGCGGCTTCTGGAGTCCGCCTTGGAAGCCCAACCCGATTTCGCCGACGCCTTGGCCGAACTCGGCTGGCTTCTGGTGTGCAAGATCGCCAACGTGGACGATCCGGACCAGGAAGCCGACGAGGCCCGCGCGCGACAGGTAATCGAGCACGCATTGCGCCTCGCGCCTCACAGCGAGCGCGCCCTCGCCGCGCATGGCCGCCTGCTCTCCATCGAGGGCGATTACGCCGGAGCGATTGCCAGCGCCACGCTGGCACTGAGAGAACAGCCGAACGAGGTGGACGCCGAATGGGTCCTCGGCAGCGCCGAATATTACCTCGGCCACCTGGACGCTGCGGCTGTGCCGATCGAAGCCAGCCTTCGCCTGGATCCAGAAGGACCGCACAGCAAGCAGCGTTATCAGCGGCTGGGCAGCATACAATTATTTGCGGGCCGTCATCGTGAGGCAATCGCAAGCCTGCAGATGGCCGCTGCGGGTGACGTGCTGCCCGCGGCAGGCCAAGGAAGTTGGGGCCGGCTGGAACGAGTTCAGCTGATGCTCATCGCTGCCTACGCGGCGACCGATCTGGAGAGAGCGCGCGCGATCTACGCGTCTTACGCCAAGATCTGGCCTTATAGGAGCGTATGGCGGATAGGCACACTCGCACCGAAAACACTCGGCTCGCTGGCTGGCTTCAAGAACTTCCTCGATGCGCTAGCGCAAGCAGGCATGGACCGCTTCGCCGACGAGACGCAGGACGACCACGTCCAATCCTCCGGCACACCCCTGACCGGCGGCGACTTCACCCCGACCCCGCTCGATGTTCCCGGTGCGAGCAGGATCGACACGCCCGGCCTGATCACGCTGTTGCATGGCGGCAGCCCGGCCTTGGTCATCGACCTGGGCACTGGCACAGCCGTGTTAGACGGCGCGGTCTGGGGCGACAGCACGGCAAGGAGTGCAGGTGACGATGCGTTCGTCGACCGTCAGGCAAGCGCGTTCCTAGGTCGGTTCCCGAACGCGCCGATAGTCGTCATGGCTGATGGCACGTGTGGCGTCGCCTCGTACAACGCAACTCTTCACCTCGTATCCCGGCTGGGCAAGCAGGTGTATTGGTACCGCGGTGGCGAGGAAGCCTGGGCCAAGGCGGGACTGCCCGGCTCCTACAAGCGTTCCGATTGACATCGGAACTTTCCTTTGTCAGGCTGGTAACTTCTCAAATTGCGGAACACACTTGTATGACTCGATTCCGCCCTGCCGTTTGAACTGCGACAGGACGCATTTCTGATTGAGCCAAGCCACGCAAGGAGACGATAACATGCCGGAGTATGTGACGCTACATTTTCAAGTCAGCTTTCTTAAAAGCCAGATCGTGGTCGCGCCGGACGGCACTGCTCACCCTCTCACCATCAAATGTATAAAACCGAACGCCACGCTCCATGAATACCCGCCCGTCGAGATTGGGCCGTTGGGCAAGCCGGATCATTCTGCAAACACGGACGACACGTGCGACCCCGATGACAAATACACAATGCTGGCAGAAGCCAGCAGGCGCAGGGCGCTGCTTGGCGCTGCCGTTGCCTTGTTCGATGCCGAACTCGCCGAGATGTTGGCGGGGTTGGCCGGGCTACCGCCACCGACGTTGCCGGAGGAACAGCTGGCGTGTTGAAGAATGGCACGCCGGCCCGGCTCCTTGCTGCCCTGCCCCTGGCGCTTGCGCCTTTGCATGGCGGCCTGCCTGTTATTGGCCGGCTGCCAAGGCAGCCTGACCACCCATCCGGCAGCCGGGCCCGAAATTACCGGCACCTATGAAGGCGTAAAGTTTTATCCGACCAGTCTTGTCAGGGAGACTTCGGAGACGACGGTCGTGATAAAGGACGGCCGTATCGTCGCTGCGTCATCGAAAGACAAGGATTACGACACCACCACCTACTGCCACCCTGTCACAACCGTCCGCTTCATCGTCGCTGCCGATTTCAGCCATCCGCTCATCATGAAGTTCAAGCCGGGTCTTCTCGAAGCCTACACTTTCAACCCGACATTGTCGGACGGAATGCTCACCGGCCTGAACAGCGTCTCTACGCCCGATGCCGGCAAAACCTTCAACAACATCGCCACCGGCATAGGATCGCTCGTCGGCGGCCTTAAGCCCGCAATGGTCGGCTCAGGCACGGCATCGGTAGCCGGCGAACTGGCGTGCACAGATGGCGCCGTCGTTATAGACAGGAAAGTCCAGCTTCCAGCTAATCAGCTAAAAGGCTTCTGAGCCAGCCGGCCTCGAGGCTGGCACATAGAACCAGGCAGTTCTTTTCGAAAGAGGACAAGAAGTTTACTCCCTCGCTGTTTTGCGGCTTCGAGTTCTTCATGAGGCGGAAGGCTGTTGCGATTACAGAGGAGCGAAATTTTTTTGCTTAAAAAAGGAGGACCTTCCTTTTTTCTCAACGCCCGATCTTAACACAAAGTAACGTGAGTGTTACAGCCGCCTGTGTATCCCCCCCCTTTACTTCGGAATCACAATATACGTGCCTGTGTTTTGCGTGAACCTGAAGTAACGCAACGATACAGCCGAGCGATTGTTGAGTCCGCACCTCCGGCTGATATCGGCAGAAAAGCTTCAATGAAGGACCAGTCACATGAAAACGCTCAACATGGCAGCCGCCGCCGCAATCGCCGCCATCCTGGCCGGCGGGCCCGCCTTTGCCGCCGATACGATGTCTTCCGCGAAGCAATCCGCCGACCATGATTTCGGCAAACTTTCCAAGGACGGCAACAAGGCGATCCGAGACATACGCGACGCACGCGTAAAGATCTTCGAAGGCGACGTTGCCGGCGCGAAGAAGGACATTGGCGAGGCAGCCACTGAACTGCAGACTGCCAAGACCGACAATACCACCTTCGACAGGGCAGAAGCCGACCTCAAGACACCGTCTGGTATGACTCAGACCAAGACCGCCAGCGCGAGCACCACGCCTGTCACCTGGCTGCCCGTAGATGGCGCGATGACGCTCGACGAGGACTATGTGGCCAAGCCCGACAAGAGCAAATCCGTTGACAAGGCGGATGCGCAGCTGAAGAAGGGCGACCACAAGGCAGCGCTGGACACTTTGAAGCTGGCCGACGTGGACGTCGATTTTGTCGCCGAGCTGGCCCCGTTACAGGCGACTATCGACGGCGTGGCGAAAGCCGAGAAACTTGCTGACGCCGGACATTATTTCCAGGCCAACCAGGCCTTGAAAGGCGTGGAGGACGGCGTCCGCTTCGACGACGAGTCGTTCGTGGCCACGCCGAAGACGAAAGCTGCCGCCAATGAGGCAGGTTCAACGGCCACTGCTACAAAATAATCCACTGACCTGATCACACGACCGGCTGGCCCGCGCCGTTTGGTGCCCGGTCAGCCGCCAATGCCTCCCGTCTTGAAGGACATAGAGATTTTGTGCCTTCCTGGCGCAAGTGGGCGGCCGTGCGAGCCGGTCCTGATGTCAGCCGAAGGTGGGTTCTCGTGGCGCATGCAATCCTGCCCAGAACATGGCAGAGTGGCACGGCAGCACTGCCGCAAAGCCGGGCTGGCGACTGCCATTGAACAGCCATGGGCGCTCTCAAATCGGCCGACTCCAACCCCAACGGGGTGGCTGCCAACCCACCACCCCCCTCCGCCTCAAGCAGCTTCCCTCGGCGATCTGGCTGTGGCTTGCGCAACGGCCCGCGCTATGCGTCGTGGCATTGGGCCTGCTGCACCGCGCGATCCTGTTCTGGCGATATCGCCCAGCGCTCCTGGCTCTGGTGGCCCAGGTACCCTGGTTCCAGGCCATGCAGCTGCTGCCGATGCCGATCTACCGTGAGCATTTCTGGTCCGGCTTGTGGCTGCTACAACAGACGCCGCCGATGGCGCACGTGGTGTTCCGCCTGGTGCTGCTGGCCGGTGGCTGGCCGTTTCGAACCGCGGAGCTGTTGTGCGTCCTGCAGGGTGTCGTCTCCGCCTTGTCCGCAGGCCTTCTGTGTGCCCTGATCGTCAAGCTGACGCAAAACCGGCCGGCGGGGCTGTTGCTGTCCCTGTGGTTTCTGTTCTCCACCGACCTTGTGGTGACCGAGTATGCCTTCTACGGCCAGGTCTTCTATGAGGTGCTGGGCATGTCCGGCGTGCTGGCCTGTTGCTGGCAGGCCTGCCGCGTGCGTGAGGGTGAAGCCAGGCAGGCGGCAGGACGAGCGGCAGGCCTGGGCGGGCTCGCAGGGCTGACAGCGCTCACCCGATCGTCGCTGAGCTTCTTTCCGATCGCGTTGGGAGTGGCAGGCCTGCTCTCCTGGCGCAGGCGCACCCTGGCCGCCTTCGTGGTGCCGGTGCTCCTCCTGCAGGGCGGCTGGGCCGTGAAGAACTGGGTGGCGCTCGGGCGGCTTTCGCCTGAGACGTCGAGTTGGAGCGGGATGAACCTGGCCAAAGGCGTCTTCTGGGCCCACCAGGGCGCCTTGCTGTGCCGCGACATCGTGCAGAGTCCGGACGGGAGCTACCCTGACTGGTTCAGGGAGAGCGGCCGGCATTGCCGCTTTGCCTTCCAGGTCGCCACGCAGGAGACGTTGCCGCCAGCTCTACGCGCGGAGGATGACGCCATGACGGCGCGGCTCGGCGGCATCCGGCCGACCTGGAACCTGCCTTCCGTAGCGGCGGAATCCGATGCGTGGCGGCAAGCAGTGGCCCGGTTTACCTGGGCGCATCCGGGGCTGTTCATGGCGCGCTTCGGATTGGGCTACCGACTGCTGTGGCAGCGAATAGCCGACCACGCGATCCAGTTCCCCTGGAACCTCTTCACCGTGCAGCCGGTGGACCGCCCTTGGCCGGGCCTGTTCACCCGCGGCTTCGCAGAGTCCGACCAGGTGGCCATCAAGGCCTTGGGGCTGACGGCACAGCCCGGCCGCAAGGCCTGGCTGGGCACCGTCAGCCTGGCGCCGCTGGACTCGCTGAGTATCCTGGCTCTTCACGTGTTTCTGCCGCTCCTGCTGTTGCTGGATTTGTGGCGGCGCTGGCACGGCACTACGACTTTCCTGCCTCGCGGCACACTGGTTCTGCTCGCGGCGGTCGGCTACGGCCTGCTGCTGTTCAGCGTTGCAGAAGGCGGGGAGAACATGCGCTTCCGGACGGCGATCGAGCCGGAAATCATTGCCCTGACGGCCTGCACGTTTGCGGGGCTCTGGCGTGCCGCGCGAACCTGCTACCCGTCCATCCGGCCAGGTCGGCTTCCTGAGGCGACGGCATCTTGACGGAGGATTGCGACGAGGAGCACGAGGTCGCCCGCCACATCTGGCATGGTCATGGGCCAGCCATCGGCCAGCTCGCCCCAAGTGATCCGCGGAAGTGGGCCGGCTCGGTCCAGGCGCAGTTTCTGGCGTTCGGTGCGGCACCCGATCTCTCACCGCAGCGTGCGCGTCACGCCCCGGCGCCGGACGTCGCGGCGATAACGCTCATCAAGGACGAGGCCGACATCATCGGCCTGAACCTGGAGTGGCTTCACCATCTTGGCGTCCGGCGATTTGTCATCCTGGACAATGCATCTACGGACGGAACGGTCGCGGCGATCATCCTGTTTGCCAGGCGCCATCGGGCAGACACCGAAGTGGAGCTTCTGCCCGACACGATGGTGGCCTACATACAGGCGGAGAAGATGAACTTCGCTTGCCAGCACGCCAGCGAGCGCTGGCCCGACCTCGCCTGGCTGCTGCCTTTCGATGCAGACGAGTTTCTGCAGGCCCGCACCGGCCTGCAGGAACTGCTCCGCGTCCCCTCGCAAATCGATGCTCTCACCCTATTGCGCGTCATCCACTTCCGCCCGGCCGGCCTCCCAGACCCGGACAGCATGGGCAGGAACGCACTCGCCGCCATGTCCGTCCGGAGCGGACCATTCGCGGTGCCGCCAAAAGTGATCCTGCGCGCAAGACCTTTTCTGAGCCTGGAACACGGCAATCATGCGGTGCGGTCATCGTCCACGAACGCAGTGTGCTATGGCGGAGGGCTGGCATTCGGCCTGTTCATCCGCGAGTTTCAGACCCGCAGCTTCGTCCAGTTCCGCAACAAAGTTCGAAACGGCGGAGCAGCCATCCGTGCCGCCCACGCACTCGGCAGCCAGATCGGCGGCCAGCACTGGCTGGCGTGGGAAGCCATTCTCCAGAACGGCGGCAATCCGGCTTTGCATGAAGAGTACTGCAAGGTCGCCTACAGGGAACTCGGCGAGCACTACGTAGAAGACCGGTTCGACGTCAGCAGATGTCACGAGGGCGGCTGATCGGCATGCCGTCCGAGCTTGTGCTCATCAGGAACAAGGAAGTCCTTCTTTTTCGAAAAAGAAGCAAAAAGCTTTTGCTAACACTGTCGCGGACCTTTCTCAAAACGGCGCGACAGCGGAGTCAAAGTTTTTTGGTTCTTTTTTCAAAAAAGAACTGCTTGCCTTGTTTTTCCAGACACGCGGGGAGAAGCGAAGGCAAAACGAGCAGCCTCACCCAAGCTTGCCAACACCCCGCCAATCCGCCATATCCCGCGCGCCGACGCAACAGCGCCAGCAAATTCACACGCGGGGCACTTCCTGGTCCGCCAGGTCCGGTGCCGCAAGGCCACCCCCGCGGAGGCTCAACCGGACTACATCAGGAAAGGACCGCCAACCATGGCGATGCCCGATTTCTCCCTACGCCAGCTCCTCGAGGCCGGCGTGCATTTCGGCCACCACACCCGCCGCTGGAACCCCCGCATGGGGCCGTTCCTGTTCGGCGTGCGCAACCAGGTCCACATCATCGACCTGCAGCAGACCGTCCCCATGCTGGACCGCGCGCTGCGCGCCGTGCGCGACACCACCGCCGCTGGCGGCCGCGTCCTGTTCGTCGGCACCAAGCGCGCCGCGGCCGAATACGTGGCGGACAGCGCCAAGCGCTGCGGCCAGTACTACGTCAACCACCGCTGGCTCGGCGGCATGCTGACCAACTGGAAGACCATCACCGGCAGCATCAAGCGCCTGCGCCAGATCGACGAGATGCTGGGCGGCGACATCCAGGGCCTCACCAAGAAAGAGATCCTGGACATGACGCGCGACCGCGACAAGCTGGAGCGCTCGCTTGGCGGCATCAAGGAGATGGGCGGCCTGCCGGACATCCTCTTCATCATCGATACCAACAAGGAAAAGCTGGCCGTGGAGGAAGCCAACAAGCTGGGCATTCCTGTCATCGCGGTGCTGGACAGCAACTCGGACCCCCAGGGCATCACCTTCCCGATCCCCGGCAACGACGACGCGATACGCGCCATCACCCTGTACTGCGACCTGATCGCCGGCGCCGTGCTGGACGGCATCAGTGCCGAGATGCAGGCCAGCGGCCAGGATCTGGGTGCTGTCGAGGAGATCCCCGAGGCGCTGCAGCCGAGCCACGAGCCGGCGCCGCATCACGGCCTGGCCGAAGCTGAGGCGGAGCCTGACATCGCGCTGCCTGAGCTTGAGGCGGCGATGAGCCAGCCGATGCAGGAAGCGCCTGCCACGCATTGAGAAAGCAAGCAGTTCTTTTTCGAGAAAAAGAACCAAAAAGCTTTTGCTCCGCTGTCGCGGG
>CAXTJZ010000073.1:0-16015 GCA_964244695.1 uncultured Acetobacteraceae bacterium | reverse complement strand
TTCTTTTTTTCAAAAAAGAAGGCCTTGCTTGCCTTCCATGAGCGAAGGTCCACCGCTCAGCGCCGACCACCTGCGCCGGGTCTGCGACTTCCTCTACCAGCGCACCGGCATGTCCTATGGCGAAGCCAAACGCTACTTCATCGAGCGCCGCGTCGCCGACCGCATGGACCGTGCCGGCGCCCGCACCATGCCGGCCTATCTGGCCCTGCTGCAGCACGATGGCGCGGAAGCCGAGGCGTTGATCAACAGCTTTACCGTGAACGAGACCTATTTCTACCGCGAAGACCACCAGCTCCGCTGCCTCAGCCGCGCGCTGCTGCCCGAAATCGTGGCCCGGCGCGGCCCAGGCGACCTGGTGCGCATCTGGTCGGTGCCCTGCTCCACCGGCGAGGAACCGTATTCGGTGGCGATCTGGCTGCTGGAGAACTGGCGCCTGGTGGACGCCTACAACGTCGAAATCGTGGGCTCCGACATCGACACCCGCGTGCTGGCGGAAGCCGCCACCGGCGCCTACGGCGAACGCGCGCTGGGCCGCCTGCCGGACGCGGTGCGCGGCCGCTATTTCCGCCCGGCGCAGGGCGGTGTGCGGCAGGTGATACCGGATTTGCAGGAATCGGTACGTTTCACGCAGTGCAACCTGATCGACGCGGCCAGCATGGCGGCGCAGGGCCGCTTCGACGTGATACTGTGCCGCAACGTGCTGATCTACTTCGACGAGGCTTCCCGGCTTGCGGCCGCAGGCAATCTTTATGAGAGCCTGCTGCCTGGCGGTTTCCTCTGCCTTGGGCATACCGAGTCGATGTCGCGCATTTCGGAGCGGTTTGCCGTGCGGCGGTTCGAGGATGGGGTGGTGTTTCAGCGGCCAAGCAAGGAAGGCCTTCTTTTTTGAAAAAAAGAAGCAAAAAACTTTTGCGACCTGCTGGCGCCGACGCTTCGGCGCATCCGGACAAAACCGTCTGCCGCAAATGCGGGAGTCAAAAGTTTTTTGGTTCTTTTTTTCAAAAAAGAACTGCTTCCTTCCTTGCCTGTCCCCGCTAGACGCTATGGACGAACTCCTAGAACAATTCGTCCTGGAAGGCCGCGAGCTGGTGGCGCAAGCCACGGACGACCTGCTGGCGATGGAGCAATCCGGTTACGATGCGGAGCGCACCGCCAGCGCGTTCCGCGCCATGCACACGCTGAAGGGTTCGGCCGGGCTGTTCGACATGGCGCCGTTCGGCGCGATGCTGCACGCGGCGGAGGACCTGATGGCCGCGTCGCGCGAGGCCAGGGTGGCGCCTGGACAGGGGGCGCTGGAGGCGTTGCTGTCCTGCCTGGGGTGCGCGGAATCCTGGATCGAGTCGGTCGCGCGAGGGGGGGCGTTGCCGTCTGACGCCGCCACGCGCGGGGCCGCTTTGGCCGCGGCACTGCGTGCGCCCCTGGGCCGTGATGCGGTGCGCGAGAATGCCAGCCAGGATGCGCAGGACGATGCGTGGTTGCCCGCGCTGCTGGCGGACGGTGCCGGCCAGGGCCGAAGCGCCCTGCGCTACGTCCCGGCGGCGAACTGCTTCTTCCTGGGCGACGATCCGCTGGCGCTGGTGCGCCGGATCCCCGATTTGCTGACCCTGCGCATCGGTCCGCGCGCGCCCTGGTCTTTGCCGGACTACGACCCGTTCGCCTGCAACCTGGAGATCCTGGCCGTCAGCAGCGCGCCGGCCGACGCGCTGCTGGCGCTGTTCCGCTTCGTGCCGGACCAGGCGCGCGTGGTGGAGCTGGCCGCGGCGGACCGGCCTGAAAACGCCGCCGCCGGGCCGGCAGAGGGCGCGTCGCGCCAGTTGCGCGTGCCGTCCGCCCAGGTGGATGCGCTGGCCGGGCTGGTCGATGAGCTGTTTGCCGCGAAGAACCGCCTCGCTTACGTGGCGGAGGGTGCCGGTTCGCCGGCCTTGGCGCGCGCGTTGGCGGAGACGGAGGCCGAGCTGGGCCGCCTTGCCGGGATGATGCACCGCTCGGTGACAGGCATGCGCCTGGTGCCGCACGACAAGACTATGCGCCGCCTGCCGCGCCTTGTGCGCGAGGTGGCGGCGGGGCTCGGCCGCGACGTGCGCTTCACCATCGAGGGCGCGGCCGTGCAGGCGGACAAGGCCACGGTGGACGCGCTGTTCGAGCCGTTGCTGCACTTGGTGCGCAACGCGGTGGACCACGGCATCGAGCCGCCGGCGGAGCGCCTGGCTGCCGGCAAGCCCGCGCAGGGCCATGTGGCGCTGCGTGCCGCGCTTGAGGGCGCCCAGGTGGTGATCACGCTGAGCGACGACGGCGCGGGGCTGGACGCGGCGGCATTGCGACGTGTGGCCGCCGCGCGCGGCGTGGCCGAGGCCGCCGCGTTGCAGGTCATGGACGATGCGGCGGTGCACGACCTGATCTTCCTGCCCGGCTTCTCCACGGCGGAGCAGGTGACGGACAACTCCGGCCGCGGCGTGGGCATGGATGCGGTGCGCACGGCGCTGCACGCGTTGGGCGGCCGGGCCGGCATCGCGCCTGCGCCGTCCGGCGGCACGGTGGTGCGCCTGGCCGTGCCGCAGGCGGCCGCGATCCTCAGCGTGATAGCCGTGCAGGCGGGCGGCGAGACGTTCGGCCTGCCAGTCGGCGACATCGAGGAGACGGCGCGTGTGGCGCGCAGCGCGATAATGCCGATACAGGCCGGCCAGGCTTTCGTGCTGCGCGGCAGGACGATCCCGCTGGTCAGCCTGGCCGGCCTGCTCGGCCGAACGGCGCCGGCGCCGGCGCCGTTCGCCCGCGTGGTGGTGGCCAACCTGGACGGCCAGCGCGTGGGGTTGGAGGTGGACGGGCTGGGCGCGCGCACGGAAATTGTGCTGCGTCCGCTGCCCGCGCTGCTGGCGGCAACTGCCGGCCTGCGCGGCTCCGCACTGCTGGGCAGCGGCGCCGTGCTGCTGGTGCTGGATCTGGCGGGGCTGCTCCGGTGAGCGTGAGCCAGGACGGCGACGTGATACATGTGGTTGGCGAAGGCAGGATCGAGGACGCCGAGACGCTGGTGTCCCTGTTGCAGGCCCGGCCTGGCTGCCGGGTGGACCTGACGGCTTGCGGCCGGTTGCACACGGCGGTGGTCCAGGTGCTGCTGGCGTTTCGTCCGGAGCTCTTGGGGCCGGCTGGTGACGTCTTTCTGGACGAGTGGCTGGTTTCTGGCGGCAGGTGAAGGCAAGGAAGGCCTTCTTTTTCGAGAAAAAGAAGCAAAAAGCTTTTGCTCCGCTGTCGCGGGACGCTGAAGCGTATGCTGCAACAGAACGCATCCGAAACAGACAAAAGTTTTTTTGCTTCTTTTTTTCAAAAAAGAAGGCCTTTCTTGCCTTATCCACACTGCGCACCACCCCGGTTTACCCGCCCGGCGCAACCCGCTATCCGGAACCCGCATGACAATCACCGTTCTCATCGTCGACGACAGCAAGCTCGCCCGCATCGTGGCCGGCAAGGCGGTCGGTAGCCTGCAGCCGGACTGGCAACGCCGCGAAGCCGCCAACGCCGAGGAGGCGCTGGCCGCGATCGCGTCAGGCGGCGTGGACGTGGCGCTGCTGGATTTCAACATGCCGGGGCGCGACGGGCTGGCGCTGGCCGCCGAGATACGTGCCCAGCACCCGGCCATGCCGCTGGCGGTGATCACCGCCAACGTGCAGGACGAGGTGGTGATGCGCGCCCGCGCGGTGGGCGCCGCGTTCGTCAGCAAGCCGCTGACCGAGGACGGCCTGCGCGGCTTCCTCTCCGGCGCCGCGCTGCAGTTGCGCGCCGCGCAATAGCGATGTCCGGCGCGGGAGAGCTGAGCGAGCTGGAACGCGACGCGCTCACCGAACTCGTCAACATCGGCGTCGGCCGCGCCGCCGCCTCGCTGCGCAGCATGGTCGGCCGCCAGGTGCTCCTCTCCGTGCCGTCCATCGAGGTGGTGGGCGCGCGCGAGGCCGCCGCCCTGATCAGCGAGCGCGAGGCCGGCGAACTGGTGGCGGTCAGGCAGGATTTCGCCGGCGCGTTTTCCGGCCGCGCTTTGCTCGTCTTCCCGCAGGCCAACAGCCTGGAGCTGGCGCGCGCGGTCATCGGCGATTCGGCCACCGATGCGGAGGCCGCCGAGATGGAGGAGGAGGCGCTCGCCGAGACGGGCAACATCATCCTCAACAACTGCCTGGGCAGCATGGCCAACATGCTGCGCCAGTCCTTGACCATGACGCTGCCGCGCGTGTTCCACGCCCGCGGCGAGGCGCTGTTCACCCTTGCGGGTGAGGGGGCAGGCGGCGCGAACAACGGCCAAGGCGGCGGCACCGTGCTGTTCCTCTACATAAACTTCTCGGTCCAGGGGCGTGACATACGCGGCTACATCGCCATGCTGCTGGACATGCCGTCACTCGCCGCGCTGAAGCTGCTGGTGGGCCAGTTCATCGCGAGCGTCATGAGCGACGATGCCGATATCGCCTGACCTCGCTTGCCTGCCGTGAGCGACGGGTTCGGGCGCGCGGCAGAAAACACCGGGCCGTCCCAGGCGGAGCCAAGCGCAGATACGGCGCTAGTGGCTGAGGTGGCCGAACGGCTCCGCCACACCCTGGCCGTGTCCGGCGCGGCCGCTGCCTGGGAATGGCATGTGGCGAGCAGGCGGATCATGGGTGATTCCGGGTTTGCCACCCTGCTGGCGATACCGTTAGCGGATGCAGCGGCCGGTATCACGCCCTCACGCTTCTTCGGCGCCATCCATCCACAGGACCGGGACCGCATACGGCTGGCGTTCGGCGGCATGATGCGCGGCTCGGAGGTGCTCAACAAGCAGTACCGGATCGTGGCGGGCGACGGCAGCTTGCGCTGGCTGCAGGCCAAGGGTGTGGCGCATGCGGACAAGACCGCCGGCGAGGCTGCCAAGCCGGCGCGCCTGTCCGGCGTGCTGGTGGACATCACCGAGCAGAAGCGGCTGGAGGAGAAGCTCCGCATCGCCCAGACCGCCGGCGGCGTGGGCACCTTCGAGCATGTCGGCGGCTTCGGGACTGCCTCCGTCACCGCCCAGTTCTGCGCCCTGCTCGGCCTGCATGCCGCCACCGACCTGCCGGTGCGCACGATCAACGCCGTGGTGCTGCCGGGCGATCCCCTGCTGATAGAGCCGGACGGCAACCAGGGGGCAGGAACCGCCAGCCGGGTGGATTTCCGCATCATCCGGCCGGACACGCGTGAGACGCGCTGGCTGACCAGGCGTGGCGAATACCTCCGCGACGCGGAGACCAGCCTCGTGCGCTTCAGCGGCGTGGTGTACGACATCACCGAGGCCAAGCGGGTGGAGAACAGGCTCCGCGACCTCAACGAGAGCCTGGAGAGCCGGGTTGCGGCGCGCACGCGCGAACGCGACCGCATCTGGCGGGTGAGCCAGGACCTCCTCTGCGTGACAGATCTGCAGGGCCGCCTGACGAGCATCAACCCCGCCTGGACGAGCCTGCTCGGCTGGGACGAACAGGATTTGCTCGGTCGAAGCACCGAATGGCTGGAGCATGAGGACGACCGTGCCGCTACCCGTCAGGAGATCGCGCTGCTGGCCGCCGGACAGACGACCTGGCGCTTCGAAAACCGCTTTCGCCGCCGCCAGGGCGATTACTGCTGGCTGTCCTGGGTCGCCGTGCCGGATGCGGACAGCCTGTATTGCGTGGCGCGCGACGTTACCGCCGCAAAGGCCGCCGAGGCCGAACTGGCGCGCGCGCAGGAGCAGCTCCGCCAATCGCAGAAGATGGAGGCGGTGGGCCAGCTCACCGGCGGGCTGGCGCATGATTTCAACAACCTGCTGACCGGCATCGCCGGCAGCCTGGAGCTGCTATCGGCCCGCGTGGCGCAGGGCCGGCTGGGCGATGCGGACCGTTACATCACCGCGGCCCAGGGTGCCGCCAGGCGGGCGGCGGCGCTGACCCACCGGCTGCTCGCCTTCTCCCGCCGCCAGACGCTGGAGCCCAAGCCCACCGACGTGAACAAGCTGGTGGCCGGCATGGACGAGCTGATACGCCGGACGATGGGGCCGGAAGTGGCCGTCGAAGTGGTGGCGGCCGGCGGGCTGTGGACCACGCTCGTCGATCCGAACCAGCTGGAGAACGCGCTGCTGAATTTGTGCATCAACGCGCGGGACGCGATGCCGGGCGGCGGCAGGCTGACGATAGAGCCGGCCAACCGCTGGCTGGACCCGCACGCCGCGGCGGAACGCGAGCTGCCGCCCGGCCAGTACGTCTCGCTGTGCGTCTCGGACAACGGCGTGGGCATGCCGCCCGACGTGATAGCCCGCGCCTTCGACCCGTTCTTCACCACCAAGCCGATGGGACAGGGAACCGGGCTGGGCCTGTCGATGATCTACGGCTTTGCGCGCCAGTCCGGCGGCCAGGTGCGCATCTATTCCGAGCTGGGCAGCGGGACCACGATGTGCATCTACCTGCCGCGCCATCGCGGCGCCGCGGAGCCGGAGGCGGAACCCGCGCGCGCCGGCGCGCCGCGCGCTCAGGCCGGCGAGACGGTGCTCGTGGTCGATGACGAGCCGACGATACGCATGCTGGTGGCCGAGGTGCTGGGAGACCTGGGCTACGTCGCCATCGAGGCGGCCGACGGCGCCGCCGCCCTCGCCGTGCTGCAATCGGACGCGCGTATCGACCTGCTGGTGACCGACGTGGGCCTGCCGGGCGGGCTGAACGGCCGTCAGGTGGCCGACCAGGGGCGCGTGCTGCGGCCGGATCTGCGCGTGCTGTTCATGACCGGTTACGCGGAGAACGCGGTGCTGAGCCATGGCCACCTGGAGCCGGGGATGCATGTGCTGACGAAGCCGTTCGCGATGGATGTGCTGGCTGGGCGGATCAAGGCGCTTATTGCGGAGTAGTAAGGAAGCAAGGCCTTCTTTTTCGAGAAAAAGAAGCAAAAAGCTTTTGTCTGTGCTGTCGCGGCGTGTTGAGGCGCACGCTTCCACGAAGCGAAGCGGCAGAGAGGAAGTTTGTTTTTTCAAAAGAGAACTGCCTTCTCCTACGATGATGCGGTGGGCAGATTTCGGGCTTTAACAACGCAGAGTATTTTTGAGAAAAGAAGCACAAAGCTTTTGCTGGCGCTGTCGCCGGGCTTTCCACGAAGCTACGACAGCGGAGTCAAAGTTTTTTGGTTCTTTTCAAAGAAGAACTGCTTGCTTTGCGTTCTTTGAGAAATCGCGGAGCAGAGTATTCTCCCGACATCATGCGCGACCTCGGCCGGGTGGCGATGTAGCATGGCGCATACCGACAGCGTGCTTTATCCGGTGTTGCAGGAGGCGCTGTCCTGCTACTGGCTGCCCGGCCTGGCCGACGAGACGCTCAGCGACATCGCCGAGCGCATCAAGGCTGACAGTGCGCCCGAAGAACTGGCGGCGCTTCGCCGCGACATTGCCGAGTTCCTGCGCTCCCACAATGACGATCTGGACGAGGCTTTCCAGCAGGAGTTCGTAAGCTACTATTGGCCTGGCGGCGACGGGCTGACCGCCCGGGACTGGCTGATGCAGCTTGCCGCCCTGTTGGAGCAGCCGCCAGATACCAGCCGGGATCACCGCTCAGGCGCGTGGTGACAGATTTTGCCTACGTCGCATGTGTCTCGTTGAGGCGCACGTCTCGACGTTCGGCGACAGCGCCCGCAAAAGCTTTTTGCTTCTTTTTCTCGAAAAAGAAGGCCTCCCTTACGCCCCTATCTCAACCATCACCGGCACATGGTCGCTGGTCTGCGGCCAGTCCCGCGCATCGGCCAGCACCTCGTAGCGCACCAGCCGGTCCACCAGGTCCCGGCTGACCCAGATGTGGTCCAGCCGGCGGCCGCGGTTGGATTTGCGCCAGTCCTGGTTGCGGTAGGACCACCAGGTGTAGAGCTTCTCGTCTTCCGGCACGAAGTGGCGCACCGCGTCGTGGAAGCCGGCCGCCAGCCAGGCCTGCATGGCGCCCACCTCGACCGGCGTATGGCTGACCACGCCGAGGAGCTGCTTGTGGCTCCAGACGTCATGCTCCAGCGGCGCTATGTTGAGGTCCCCCACCAGCACGGTGCGCGGCGCCACGCCGCGGGCGGCGAACCAGCCGGCCGCCTCGGCCACGAAATCCAGCTTGTGGGCGAATTTCGCGTTCACCGCGCGGTCCGGCACGTCGCCGCCTGCGGGGACGTAGAAATCGTGCAGCTCGATCGGGCCGCCTGGCGCTGCCACGCGCACGTGCAGGTGGCGGCAGTCGCCGCGCGCGCACCAGTCCGGGCCGTCGGCCAGTTCCAATGGATGGCGGGAGAGGATTGCCACCCCGTTATAGCCCTTCATCCCGCGCCTGGCATGATGCGGGTAGCCCAGGGCGGCCGGCGCGTCCTCGGGGAACAGCGGGTCGGGCACCTTGGTCTCCTGCAGGCAGATCACGTCCGGGTCCAGGGCTGCCACGAGCCGCTCCAGCAGGCCCAGGCGCAGGCGCAGGGAGTTGATGTTCCAGGTGACGATGCGCATCGGCGCTGACTGGACTGTGCCAGGGTGCGGCGCAAGCCGTCTTCGCCGGCATCTTCCAGCGAGCAAGAAAGCAGTTCTTTTTTGAAAAAAAGAACCAAAAAACTTTTGTCTCCGTCGGGTGCGCGTTGTTGAAACTTGCGCTTCAGCATTTCGCGACAGCGCCAACAAAAGCTTTTTGCTTCTTTTTCTCGAAAAAGAAGGCCTTGCTGCCTTTCGTGGTCATTATGGCACATTCGATAAAGCGGCTCTTTACGTATTCGGAGCAAGCTCAACCCGCCCGGCATACCTGCCGGTAGGGACATCGCCTTTGTCACCGCCCGCCTTACCCGCCCCGGACCTGCAACATTGGCTGCCCGCCACGTTCCGCGAGCGTGGGGTTGCCGTGCCGTTCACCAGCCCGGCGCTCGCCGGCGCCCGTATCCGCCTGCTGGAGCGCCGGCCGGACGTGATCGTGCCGCATCCCGGCGGCGCCCGCGGGGTGTACGTCTTTGCCCTGGCGTCGCTGGCGGAGTTCTGCGTGCCCACTTTGCACGATTTTCGCCTGGCAGCGCGGCTGGCTACCCTGCCCTGCCTCTCGCCAACCAGCGTGCGCCTGGCATCCATCGCCGTCGCGGCCGAAGGTGCGGCGGGGCGCCCCGCGGCTGCGGCCGCGGCTGCCGCGGAAGCGGCGGACGGCCAGCGCCAGAGCGCGTTTTTCACCCGCCTGCTCGCCGCGCTTGAGGCTGACACGCCTGCCACAGCCAACGAAAGGGGGGTTTCGCAGGCGGTGCACCAACTGGCCAGGCGCACCGGCCGCACGCCCGAGGCCGTGCTGGCGGACATCTCCCAGCTCGCAGCGGAGCTGGCGCGCTCCGCGCTGGACGCGCCGCCTGGCCCGGCCGCTCCTGGCCGCGGCCGGGTGCTACTTGCTGCGATCGCGACGCTTGGGGCGGAGGTTCAGGCGTGGCCGGGCCAGGGCGGTAAGCACCCCGCAGCGCCACAGGTGGTGGCAGCCGCCACCGCCATGCAGGCTGCCGGCGGCCTGGTATTGCGCGAGGCGAACAAGGTGATGGCGGATCCCGCTACCTTGATGAGAAGCTGGGGGCAGTCGCAGGCTGGCTTGGCCGCGCTGGTTGCCCAGCCGGACTGGATGCTGGACGGGTGGGAGCATATCTGCCTGCTCTGGCGCATATGCGGATCGGACGAGGAGCGCGCCGCCGCACTGGCAGAGATCGCGCTGCTGCTGCCCCCGGTTCCCGCAGAGGCCGATGCCTGGTTTGCCGGAGAGGCCGCGCTGATCGCGCTGCTGCACGCCCGCCCGCCAAACGCCCAGGCCGCTTGCGTACGCGAACCCAGCCAGGGCGTCAGCCTCACGGCGCGCAACGAGCGCATCAGGAGCCTGGCGGCATGAGAGCGAAGCGCCGGCAAGACACTCTGCCCAGGCTACCCGCATGATCTCCCAGAGCATACGCGACGTCCGGCGCGACGTGGCAGGCGCCGCCGACGCGCAGGTGCTGCAGGTTCTGCGCATGGTCGATTCGCTGGAGGAACGCGGCGCGACGGACGAGGTGCTGGCCCCGGTGCGCCCGCGCCTGCGCGCCATACAGCCGGCCCGCCCGCTGCGCTTCGCCAGGTTGCTGTTCCTGCCGGCCGACGCGCTGATCGTGGCACCCGCCGGCTGGCGCCCGGGCGCGCCGTTCGTGCCACGCAACGCCCTGATGGTGCTTTCGCGCGCCGTGCGGGAGGTGATGCAGCGCACCGAGGCGGCCTGCCTCGCGAGCGTGGAGGAACTCACCGCAGACGCCTCCACCGGGCAGACCGCGCTGGTCCGCCAGGCCGGCGCGCTGCTGTGGCCGCATGCGGCGGGCATCCTGCGCAATCTCGCCACGCAACCGCCACCCGGCCTTGCCGAGGATTGGTCCGCCCAGGGCCTGCCGGCGCCCGAGCTGGCGCAGCTGACCGCCGCGCTGTCCGGCATACTCGGCGCCGCCTTGGCCCTGCATGACCACGACCATTCCGCGCTCAGGCTGCAGGCGGCCGATTTGGCGGAGATGCTGGCCGGAACCGAGCGGCTCGGGCCGCGCGCCTGGGGGATGATGCTGGGCCTGCTGGCCATACGCGTGCCGCAGGCCAGCGCCGCCCTGTTCAACGCGGCGCAGAAAGTGCCTGCGCGACGCAAGCAGGCCGAGGTGGCGGCGGAAACCGCGCTGGCCTGGCTGGAGGGCGAGACGGCCGCCCAGATCGAGTCCATCCCCGCCAACGCTGCCGCCGAGCTGCGTCGCCAGGCGAGCCTGCTGGAGAACCTGTCGGACCAGCTCGCAAACCCGGCGCAGCGCCGCCGCCTGGTCGAGGCGCGCGCCGCCTTGCTGGCTGGCTCGCTGCACCGGTTCGGCACGGTGCTGCAGGATCGCGTCGCCTGCCCCTTGCAGGCTTTGCCGGAGGACAAGCCAGCCCGCGATGCCGCGCTGGACGCGCTGGAAGAGGCGGCGCGGGTGCTGCGCGCGTTCGAGCTGGAAGCCAGGCGCCTGGGCGGCGGGCCGAAGTTCGATGGACTGGTGTTGTCGGTGCAGGCGACCTTGCAGAAGGTGGGCGGGCTGTCTGCCATGGACCGGGCCCGTTTGGCGGAGATACTGGCGGGGCCTGAGGCGGCGATGCGGCTGCTTCAGGAGCGGAGCTGCGGCGAGTAAGTAAGGAAGGAAGCAGTCCTTTTTTGGAAAAAAGGACCAAAAAACTTTTGCTCCGCTGTCGCCGGCTACCCGATGAGTCCGCGACAGCGGAGTCAAAAGTTTTTTGCTCTTTTTCAAAAAAGAAGGCCTTGCTGTCTTCGCTCCACCACCCCGAAACGGCAAGCGAACAGTGTTGAACCCAACCCCGCCTGCCCTGTATCAAAGCGCCCGCCCAGCCGTATAGCGGCGGCAGATCAGCGAGCGCAGGATGACGGCACAAGGCAGGATCGAAGCTTCGGCGGACGAACGGCAGAGCGTCCGCCCCTCCATCCTCAAGCGGTGGCGCTACAGGGCAGAGGTCACCCTCGTGCGCGGCGTAATTGGCATACTGCACCGTATGGGGCCGGTGCGCGCGTCGAACGCCATGGGCGCACTCTGCCGCACGCTGGGGCCGCGCCTGCCGGTTACCCGCGTGGCGGAGGCGAATTTGCGCGCGGCACTGCCGCACCTGACGGCCGCAGAGCGCGCCCAGGTGATACGCGGCATGTGGGAGAACCTGGGCCGCACCGCCGGCGAGTTCCCGCATCTGGCGGACCTGCCGAAGGACTCGGCCACCGGGCCAGGGTGGGAGGTGGTCAACGACCACCTGCTGCATGCGCAGGCTGCGCGCGGCGGTCCGGCCATCTTCGTCTCTGGCCATATCGGCAACTGGGAGGTGCTGCCGCCCGCGGTCGCCTCGTACGGCATGCCGTTCTCCAGCGTTTACCGCCAGGCCTCCAACACCACGATCGACGAGGTGATACTGGACCTGCGGCGCCGCGCCATGGGCCGGGCTGTGCCGATGTTCCCGAAGGGCGCCCGCGGCGCACGCGCGGCGTTCGCCCACATGCGGCGCGGCGGCTATCTGGGCATGCTGACCGACCAGAAGATGAACGACGGCATCGAAGCGCGCCTGTTCGGCCTGCCGGCGATGACGGCGCCGGCCGCGGCTGCGCTTGCGGTGCGTTTCGGCTGCCCTGTCATACCGGGGCGCGTGCAGCGCGTGGGCCCGGCGCGGTTCCGGCTTATCGTGGACGCGCCGCTGCTGCCGCGGGAGGGAGGCGACACGCAGCAGGCGGTTGCCGAGCTGACCCAGGCGATCAACGACCGGCTGGAGCTGTGGATCACCGAGCGGCCTGCGGAGTGGCTCTGGCTGCACAGGCGGTTTCCGAAGCATGTGACCAGGTTGGGGTGAAGCAAGCAGTCCTTTTTTTGAAAGAAAGGACTAAAAAACTTTTACCTCCCGCGCCTGCATTGAGGCGGGACTCATCCTGCAATACGCCTGCCTGCAGAACAGGCTCTGCCTCGGTGCAGGCGCCGGGAGCAAAAGTTTTTTGCTTCTTTTTTTCAAAAAAGAAGGCCTTGCCTTGCATCACCCTCCAAGCGAACGTTCATGCGGCTCACCGGTAAGATCGCGCTGATAACAGGCGCCGCGCGGGGCATCGGCCTCGCCATAGCCCAGGCCTTTGCAGCCGAGGGTGCCACCGTCTGGCTGAGCGACATCGACGCGGCCGGCGGACAAGCCGCAACCGCCGCCCTGGGCTCGCCAGCCCGCTTCACGCCGCTCGACGTGCGCGAGGAGGCTGGTTGGGAGCGCGTCATGGCCAGCATCGCGCAGGCGCACGGCCGCCTGGACGTGCTGGTCAACAACGCAGGGATCACCGGCTTCGAGGCCGGCCCGCGCCCGCACGATCCGGAGCACGCTGCGCTGGCGGACTGGCGCGCGGTACACGCGGTCAACCTGGATGGCGTCTTCCTCGGCTGCCGCGCGGCGATACGCGCGATGCGCCCGGCGGGGCGTGGCGCCATCATCAACATTTCCTCGCGCTCCGGGCTGGTGGGCATTCCTGGAGCCGCCGCCTACGCCTCTTCGAAAGCCGCGGTGCGCAACCACAGCAAGACCGTCGCCCTCTGGTGCGCCAGCCAGGGCCTCGCGATACGCTGCAACTCGATCCATCCGGCCGCCATACTCACGCCGATGTGGGAGCCGATGCTCGGCGACGGACCAGACCGTGCGGCGCGTATGGCCGCGTTGGTGAAGGACACGCCGCTGCGCCGTTTCGGCGACTCGTCGGAGGTGGCTGCTGTCGCCGTGCTGCTGGCCTCCGATGAGGCGACCTACATCACCGGCAGCGAAATAAACATCGATGGCGGGTTGCTTGCTGGCAGTGCGGCTTCGCCAGGCGGTTAGGAAGAATCCCTGCCTTTCCGGTGAGGAGAAGCAAAGGCTTTTTCTCCTCAGCGAAGGTTTGAGGCGCGTTCCGGTTCTGCGCTTGCTTGGCAGCAACGCTGCCCGGGATCGTCAGAAACACCATCATGATTCAGGAAGGGATCGGCGGGTCCTGCAACTTGTGGACTGTTCATAGCGGTCGGCGCTCTCGGCGCGGCAGCAATCTTGTTTGTGCCGTGGAGCCAGGACCGCTTACCGAGATAACTTGTTGTGCAGTTCTCGGAGGATTCGAAAACCCGTTACGCTCACCTGTTTGGCGACGGCACTGCATGGAGGATTACACCACCGTGTTCGCAACCTCAAGGACGCCCGTCTGGGTGCCGCCTTCTTGACCCACTACTAGTCCGACGACATAGGCGATCTTGCCGACATCAACATGAACGCCTGGCTGCACGGTCACCAGGCAGGCTTGTCCGCGCACGGACCGCCTGGCGTGGACATGCCAGTCCAACGCTTCAGTGCGGCCTAGGCTCGCAACGATGCGGAGTTCACCGCGCTATGCGGCACCCACGCCCGCATCTCCCGAAGCGAACACCAGCACCCGCTCCGCCTCGCCCGCCTCCGCCGACTCGGCCGAGAACACCGTGATCTCCCCGCTGGCATGCACCCCGAGCACACGCATGTCGTCCACCCCGGTCGCCACCTCGGTCAGCCGGAAGCGGAATCCCTGCGCATACAGCTCCTCGAACAACGACACGTCCCAGGACGCCTCGCCCAGCACCTTGCCGCGTGACTCCCGTGTCATGCCGCGCCGGTCGGTCAGCCGGCGCGCGCCGGGGCTCACCTGGAACACCCGCTCCCGCCCCAACTCCGGTGCCAGCCGCGCGCATACCGTCCCGTTGTAGATCGCGTCCGGCGTGGTGCAGATCAGGTAATCCACCGCGCGGCCGTCCAGGGCCTCCATGCCCGAATCCGACAGCAACTCGGCTTGCAGCACCGGCGTGCCGGCTTCGCGCGCAGGGTCCAGGGCCCCTGGAAAGCTGTCGATCAGCAGCGCCGGGATGCCGGCCTGGTTCAGGCAGGCCGCCATGTCCGTCGTCCAGTCGGACGCGCCCAGTATGGCCAGCCCTGGCGCGTCGCTGAGCGTGAGTTTCAGCCGCCGCGCCAGCGGCCGCAGCGTGAAACCGTGCAGCACCATGGTGGCCGCGATCACCGCAAACACGCAGGGCACGATCAGCTCGGCACCCTTATAGCCCGCACTCTGCAGCTTCAGCCCGGCCACGCCCGCCACCGCGGCCGCCACGATGCCGCGTGGCGCCACCCAGGCGGCCAGAGCGCGCTCCGCCGCCGACAACCCGCTGCCCAAGGTCGCCAGCCAGATCGCCGCCGGCCGCACCACGAACAGCACCGCCAGCGTCAGCCCCGCCACTGGCCAGGACAGGCCCGCCAGCGTGGCCCGGCTCAGATCCGCCGTCAGCAGGATGAACAGCCCGGAGACGATCAGCACCACCAGGGATTCCTTGAACCGCCGCAATTCGGACAGGCCAGGCACGCCCATGTTGGCCAGCGCCACCCCCAGCACGGTGGCCGCCGCCAGGCCTGCCCCCTCCAGCGCCAGGTTGGCCAGCACGTACACCGTCATCGCGCACACAAGCAGAGACGGCGTCTTCAGCCGCTCAGGCATGTGGTCCCGCAGGAACGCCCAGCGCAGCACCCACGCCGCGCCCACCCCCAGCGCCGCCGACAGGACCAGCGCTAGCCCGATGCGCAGGGCCAGATGCCCGGCCGTGGACACGTCATGCCCGCCGCCCGCGACCAGCAGCGCCTGCAAGACCAGCGTGGCCAGCACGGCGCCCACCGGATCGTTGACGATCGCCTCCCATTTCAGGAAGGCGGCCGCCCGCCGCTTCAGCCGCGTGTGGCGCAGCAGCGGCAGCACCACCGTAGGCCCCGTCACGACGGTGATCGCCCCGAACAGGCTGGCCGCCCCCCAGCCCAGCCCGCCGATCCAATGCGCCGCCGCCGAGCCGAGCACCCAGTTGATCGGCAACGCCACCGCCGTCAGCCGCAGCACCCCCTCGCCGGCAGCCCGAAGCTCACGAAACTCCAGCCCCAGCCCGCCCTCGAACACCACGATGGCCACCGCCAGGCCCACTGCCTGCTGCAGGAAGCGGCCCAGGCTGGCCGTCGGGTGCAGCAGGCCCAGGCCGGGGCCGACCGCGAGGCCTACCGCGAACAGCAGCACGATGGCCGGCAGGCGGAACCGCCAGGCGATCCACTGCGCCGTCAGGCCGCCGAAGCCTACGCAGAGGACGCCTATCGCTACGCCTTCGTCCAATCGGTGTGCCCCTGAAGAAAGGAAGGAAGGCCTTCTTTTCTGAAGAAAAGAAGCAAAAGACTTTTGTCTGTCCGCTGGCATACAGGTGCGGCCTGGTTCTGCAAACGCGGGTACCGGCAGAACCTGGGCGCGCGCTGGGGCAGGCGGGGAGTAAAAGTTTTTTGCTTCTTTTTTTCAAAAAAGAAGGCCTTTCTTCCTCCTTGCCCCCCGGCGCCCGCGAAGGCAAACCACGCGCCAACGCAGCCAAGGACCCGTAATGGCCAAGATCAAGGTGAAGACGCCCGTCGTGGAGCTCGACGGCGACGAGATGACCCGCATCATCTGGGGGTTCATCAAGGACAAGCTGATAC
>CAXTJZ010000072.1:0-16100 GCA_964244695.1 uncultured Acetobacteraceae bacterium | reverse complement strand
GTGTATTCCTACCTACAGGCGAGCGGCGTGGTTGATGACCATTTCGCCACATGTTTTCGCGCGCAGGCTTGAAACGCCGCGCGTGGCTGATTGTAGCTTGCCCGCCGCTGATCGTATTCGTATCGTCACAACATTGCGATCGTCACGGCTGCGGGTGCCAAACACGCTGCGGCCGGGCCGCATGGATTTGACAGGACACCATGGCCTTTACGCGCGGACGCTGCACCAACGTCGATTACTGCTCCCTGGCCGCCGCCAAGCGGGACATCGAGGTGAAGATCGGCGAGGATTTCATCTGCCCGGAATGCGCCAAGCCGCTGCGCACGCCGCCGACGCGTGAGTCCTCGGGCGGGCTGAACCTGGCGATTGCCGGGGGCGTGGTCGGGCTGCTGCTCATCTGCGGCGGCGTCTATGCCGGCTACCGTCTGTCGAAGGGCGCGCCGGTGCAGGTCGGTAGCGCGGCCGTCACACCCGCCCCCGCACCTGTGGCCGCTGCTCCTGTCGCCGCACCGCCGCCGAAGGTGGCCCTGGCCCAGCCCGAGGCGCCGCCGCCCGCGCCTACGCATCCGGAACAGATCACCTTGCTGCGGCTTGCCGGCTCGTCCACCCTGGCGGAGGCGGCCGGCCCGCGCCTTGCAGCCGCCTACCTATCCTATCTCGGCGACACCGGCATCGCCGCCCAGCCGGGCCGCACGCTCGGGCAGACGATCGTAAGCGGCGAGCGTCTGGGCCGGCCTGAATCCATCGCCATCATCGCGCAGCCGGGGGAGGCGGGCGATGCCAGCGGCCTCGCAGCCCTTGCCGGCGGCACAGCGGACGTGGCGCTGACCAGCCGGCGCGTCACGCAAGCTGAAATAGACCGCCCGCACCCGGGCGATCTCGCCGCCCCGGGCAGCGAACACCTGGTCGGTTCCGAAGGCGAAGCGGTCATCGTCAACCCGCGCAATCCCGTGGTCCAGCTCAGCCTGCAGCAACTGCGCGGCATACTGGCCGGCAGCCTCACCGCCTGGACCAGCCTTGGCGCCAGCGGACCGATCCACCTGGTAGGCGAACCGGAAGGGCGCGGCCTGTCGGGCATCCTCGCCGGCGCGCCCGACCACCCGCCGACCCTGCATCCAGTGCGCAACGCCGCGCGCGCTGTGTTCGACGATCCGCTGGCCATCGCGGTCGTGCCGCTCTCGCAAGTGGGCCAGGCCAAGCCGGTGGCCATCGCCTCGCTCGGCGCGGCACCGGCTTTGCCCACGCCGGCTACCATCGCCACGGAGACCTACCCGCTCGTCCGCAAACTCTATCTTTACGCGCCAGCCAACGGCGCCAACCTGTTCGCCCAGCGCTTCATCAGCTTCGCCCTGTCGCAGGAAGGCCAGGCGGCCCTCACCCAGTCCGGCCTCGTGCCGCTTAACGTGGCGCAAGCCGTGCCGGCTGCGCCGCTTACGCCGAAGGAGCGCTACAAGAAGCTCGTCAGCGGCGCCACGCGCCTGGCGGCCGACCTGCATTTCGAACCGAACTCCAACAAGCTGGATCTGCGCAGCTCCCGCGAAGTGGACCGGGTGTGGAACTTCATGCAATCCGATCACACGCCGCCGGACCACCTGATCCTGATCGGGTTCGCCGACAACCAGGGAACGCCGGAGAAGAACCTGGCGCTGTCCTTGCAGCGCGCGAAAGTGGTGGCGGACGTTTTCGCCAAACGCGGCCTGCCGCCCGGGCAGGTGGTGGCGTTCGGGTCTGATTTGCCGATTGCGGACAATGGTGGGGAGGACGGGCGGCAGAAGAACCGGCGGGTGGAGGTTTTTCTGCGGCCCTGACGTAAGCAAGGAAGGCCTTCTTTTCTGAAGAAAAGAAGCAAAAGACTTTTACTCCGCTGTCGCGCACCTGTCCTTCAGCCGCCGACAGGGAGCACAAGTTTTTGGTCCTTTCTTTCAAAAAAGGACTGCTTGCCTTCCTGCTGGTTACTGCGGTGACAGGCTGAGCACAGTCGAAGCAGGCCATGCATGAAGGAGCGTGTGCGGGTCCGCCCGCCAAGCGGCGATCTGCGGCCGCCATGCCGGTCCTTCGGCGATGAACGGCCACGGAAAGAAATAGCCGGAGACGCCGATCACCAGCAGCCATACACACGCGAGCCGATACAGGCCGGAGCGCTTCTGGGGACCCGTCGCCAGCAGGGCCAGGATGCCGAGTGAGAGCAGGACCTGTGGCACGAAGACATACCGCTCGCCAAAGTAGGCGCTGACCATATCCAGGCCACCGCCGATCGCGCCGTAGAACGAGACTGTGCTCACCGCGGCCGCGCCGAGGAACAGCCAGATCGCGGGCTTGCGTATGCCGGCAACGGTCGCCTCGGCACCCAGCACGGCGAAGGCGGCAAGCGGGAGGATGATAGCCAGAAGAGGCAGGTGGCCGCCGGCCAGCGTGGCCCTTATGCCGTCGGCGACGATTTGTCCGTGCGCCATGCCGAGGAACGGGACTGCGAGGTGGCGCACCGTGACCATGCATAGATACAGCACAGGGTGAAGCGCGTTCGAGCGGCCGGGCATCGATGTGAAGAACAACAGGACCTGCACGAGGCTTGCGCCAGCGATCGCCGCGAACTGTGCGGCCCGCTCAGCGGAACGTTCGATCACCGCGCGCGCGAGGAACAGCGGCACGAGTGCGAACGCGCCCGGTCCGCATAAAGGTGCGAGAGCAAGTGCGGCCAGGCGGCCCGCAGATGCCGGTGAGCGCAGAGGAGGAGTGTCCAGAGCAAGGACAAGGCCGGCGGCAAGCGTCAGTTCGAACTGGCAATGAAGCGTCTGCAGCCAGATCTCGTCTGAGTTTGCAACGAACAGGATGAGGAGGACCGCGGTGAGCCGGATGCGCCAGGAACGAAGCCATGGATCGGCGGCAGTCAACGCGACGGAGGGCGGCAGGAGCCGGAAGAAAAGCCCGACCGTGATTGTCGCGTAGGGCGCATATGCAAGCGGCAACGTCCAGCGCGCGAGTATCGTGGCAGCGCTGGCGACGATGTTGAGATAGCCGCCAAAGGGCGTCAGCAATGCGCGAAGCGGCGGCATCTCCCACGCATTGACGAAGAAGTGGCTGCCTTCCTCGGCCCAGAATCGTCCGCCTCCGATTATCGCCGGCATGCGAAGACAGACGATCAGCGCGAAGCAGGCCATAACGAACCAACGCTTTATCCGCTCGGTCATGGCTCGAGCACGCCGGCGGTCTCCTTCAGCGTTCGCGTCACGCGTTGGCCAAGACGGCTCGCGAGCAGGATCGTCACACCAAGCGATACGGCTGGCACGATAAGGTGGAGCATGCCGTGCCCGGCAGAGACGGTCTTTAGCCCGCGCTGTGCGAAACTCCCAAGCGCTGTGTAGAGCAGCAGCGGCGGCAGCGACGCGCTGGTCCCAACCAGGTAAGATGTGAGGCCGAGCGAGGTGAGACCGAGCGCGTAGCTGGTGATGGCAAACGGCATCACCGGTGACAGCCGGAGCAGGCAGACGAGACGCCAGCCGTCACGCGCGACCGCTTCGTCCAGCCCGAGCAGGCGAGGATTGCGTTCAATGAACCCTGTGACACGCGCGCGGAAAGCGACCGGCTGAGACGGAATGCCACCACGCTGCCGATGAGTATCGCAGGTGCGCATACCAGGAAGCCTGGCAATGTCCCGTAGATCATCCCGGCAGCTATGGCGATCATCGAGGCTGGAACGATCCCGCACAATGCCGCCGCTATCTTGGCGCCGGCCACCACGATCCATCCGGCCCACCCCGCCTGGTGGCGGAAGCCGAACAGGAATCGCGCGATTCGGAGCGTCTCGTCCGGCATCATGCGCGCCAGAAGCACGCCCACGCAGGCGATGCCAAGGATGGCGGAAGAAGGACCGCGAGGTTCTCGCCTACGCCGCTTTGCTCACTTTCGCTCCGTAGAAACTCTCACCAGCGGAAGCCATCTCGCGAAGCATCTTCGGCGGCGAGAAGCGCGCACCGAATTTTCGTGTCAACGCGTCGCATTCCTCGACGAACGCCGCCACGCCTATGCCGTCGATCATGCTGAGCGGCCCACCCGTCCACGGTGCGAAACCCCAGCCAAGTATGGCGCCCACGTCTGCTTCACGCGCGCTGGTAACGACGTTTTCCTCCATGCAGCGCGCAGCTTCGATGGCCTGACGGTAGAGCAGACGCTTGCGTATTTCAGCGGTCAGAGCTGCATCAGCGTCGGTCTTGCTGACCGCGACCAGGTCGCCCAGGCCCGGCCACAGACGTTTCGGACCCTCGGCCGGGTAGTCGTAAAAACCCTTGCCGTTCTTGCGGCCGTAGCGGCCGAGTTCGGTGACCATCCTGGCGATGATCGGATCGCTCGCTGTCGGCACGAAGGCGGCACCCAGATCCTTCTGGGTTTGCGTGCGCACTTTCAGGGAAAGGTCCAGCGCCACGTCGTCGTGCATTTCCAGAGGGCCGCGCGGCATGCCGGTTGCGCGGCCGACATTGTCTATGATGGCGGGTGCGATGCCGTCCGTCAGCAGTTCCATGCCTTCCTGTATGAAGGTGCCGAAGCAGCGCGAGGTGTAGAAGCCGCGGCTGTCATTGACCACGATCGGCGTCTTGCGGATGCGCAGCACGTAATCGACCGCGGCGGCCAGCGTCTCCTGGCTGGTGCGCTCGCCCATGATGATCTCCACCAGGCCCATGCGGTCTACCGGCGAGAAGAAATGTATGCCGATGAAGCGTTCCGGCCGGACGCTTGCTTCGGCCAGGCTGGTGATCGGCAAGGTGGACGTGTTGGAGCCGAACACGGCGGCCTCTGCCAGAAAGGCTTCGGCCTTCCTGGTGATCTCGGCCTTCAGCCCGCGTTCCTCGAACACGGCTTCCACCACGAGGTCGCAGCCCTGCACGCGCGCGTAGTCCGTGGTGGGCGTGATCAGGCCGAGCACGCCGTCCGCCTTGGCCTGTGCCATGCGGCCGCGTTTCACGGCCTTGTCCAGAAGGCCTTTGCTGTAGGCCACACCTTTCTCGGCGGCTTCCTGGCTGACGTCGATCAGCACCGTCTCGATGCCGGCCATCGCCTGCACGTAGGCTATGCCGGCGCCCATCATGCCGGCGCCCAGCACGGCCACTTTCTTGGGTGCGAACTTCGCCTCGATCTTTGGCCGTGCAGCGCCCTTGCCGAGCGCGTCCATCGAGCCGAACAGCGTGCGCACCATGCCTTTCGCCTGCGGCGTCATCATGGTGCGGGCGAAATACCGGCTTTCTATGCGCAGTGCCGCATCCATCGGCACCTGCAGGCCTTCGTACACCGACTTCATGATGTTGATCTGCGCCGGGTAGTTGCCGTAGCTCTGCTTGCGGAGCATGGCGTTGCCCATGAGGAACACCTGCGCGGTCGCCGGCGAATACGGGCCGCCGCCGGGTATCTTGAACTCCTTCTTGTCCCAGGGTGCGACGCAGTCGCCGCCGCCCGCCACCCACGCGGTAGCCGTGCGCACCACGTCCTCGGCGGGCACCACCTGGTGCACCAGGCCCAGCTTAAGTGCCTCGTCCGGGCTGACGGATTTGCCTTCCAGCATCAGCGGCAACGCTTTCATCGCGCCAATCAGCCGTGGCAGGCGCTGCGTGCCGCCGCCGCCTGGCAGCAGGCCGACCTTGGATTCCGGCAAGCCAAGCTGCAGCTTGTCGTTCGCCGAGACCACGCGGTAGTGGCAGGCCAGTGTCAGCTCGAACCCGCCGCCCAGCGCCAGCCCGGTGATCGCGGCGGCCACCGGCTTGCCGCACGTCTCAAGCGCGCGGAACAGCTTGTTGATGCCGAACACTGCTTCGAACATCGCCTTGCGCTCGGCGTCGCCGGCCATCTCCGTGGCCGCCATCAGCCCGCCCATTTCGCCCAGATCGGCGCCGGCGCAGAAGCCGCTGGCCTTGCCGGAGGTGATCACCGCGCCCTTGATCGCGGCGTCGCTGCGCAACGTCTCTACAACCTCGCCCAGCTCGCGCATCACCTCGGCGGTAAGCGTGTTCATCGAACGGCCAGGCACGTCGAAGGTTACGAGCGCGACACCAGCCTCATCGACGGCAACGGTGAAGTTGTTCATCGCCCCGCTCCTCACACGCGCTCGATGACGGTGGCGGTGCCCATGCCGGCGCCGACGCACAGCGTGATCAGCGCGGTCTCGCGGTCGGTGCGCTCGAGCTCGTCCAGGACGGTGCCGAGTATCATCGCACCGGTGGCGCCGAGCGGATGGCCCATGGCGATGGCGCCGCCATTCACGTTCATCTTGTCATGCGGGATGTCCAGCGCCTGCATCATGCGCAGCACCACACTGGCGAACGCCTCGTTCAGCTCGTAGAGGTCGATGTCGTCCACCTCCATGCCAAGCCGGCGCAGCAACTTCTGCGTCACCAGCGACGGCCCGGTCAGCATGATGCACGGTTCGGAGCCTATCGACGCCATGCCGCGCACGCGGGCGCGTGGCTTCAGCCCCATCGCCTCACCCATTTCCTTGGTGCCGAACAGCACGCCCGCCGCGCCATCGACGATGCCGGAGGAGTTGCCGGCGTGGTGGACGTGGTTCACGCGTTCCACCTGTGGGTAGCGCTGGGTGGCCACGCTGTCGAACGCCATCTCGCCCACCGTCGCGAAAGCCGGGTTCAGCGAGGCCAGCGACTGCATCGTGGCCTCCGGCCGCATGTGCTCGTCACGCGCCAGGATGGGCAGGCCCAGCTGGTCGCGCACTTGCACCACGGAGCGGGCGAAACGGTTTTCCGCCCAGGCGCGTGCCGCGCGCTTCTGGCTTTCCACGGCGTAGGCGTCCACGTCATCCCGCGAGAAGCCGTGCAGCGTGGCGATCAGGTCCGCGCCTATGCCCTGCGGGGTGAAATACGTCTTGAAGGCGGATTCGGGATCCAGCGGCCAGGCGCCGCCATCGGAGCCCATGGGCACGCGGCTCATGCTCTCCACGCCGCCGCCTATCGCCATCTCCGCCTCTCCGGTCATCACCTTGGCGGCGGCCATGTTGCAAGCTTCCAGGCCGGACGCGCAGAAGCGGTTGATCTGCACGCCCGCCGTCGTCTCGGCGTAGTCCGCGTTCAGCACGGCGGTGCGGGCGATGTCGCTGCCCTGTTCGCCTACCGGCGCCACGCAGCCGAGAACCACGTCGTCCACGTGGCTGGTGTCGAGCTGGTTGCGGTCGCGCAGCGCCTCCAGCACCTGGGTGGCCAGACTTAGCGCGGTGATCTCGTGCAGTGCGCCGTCCTTCTTGCCACGTCCGCGTGGGGTGCGGACGGCGTCGAAGATATAGGCGTCTGCCATTTGGCGGTGCTCCGGAAAAAGGGTGTTCTGATATCAGTTTTAATCAATCCATTAAAGAAGGCAAGGAAGGCTTTCTCCTTGGAAAAAGAAGCAAAAAACTCATGTCGGGTGCCAGCTGGATAGGCCGCCAACAGGAAGCAAAAGTTCTTTGGTCTTTTTCAAAAAAGGACTGTTTACTTACTTCTTCCGGATGACCACACGCACAATGCCGCCAGTAGAAGCCGCTTCCTCAAGCACCTCATGCCCCTGCACGCGCGCCGTCTCAGGCACACTCCAGGCTGGCTCCTCGCCGCGTAGTGTCACGCCGAGGACCTGCCCGGCCTGCAGCCGGTCCAGAGCCAAGCGCGTGCGCACGTAAGTCATGGGGCAGGTTTCGGACGTCACGTCGATGTCCAGGTCTGCCACAACCCTCGAAGATTCCACGCTGGCCGCGCCGACGTTGGTTGCAGGAGCTTGCGGCAGCCTCATCTGAGTCAGTATAGGGCGCATCGCTCCAATATTAAGGGTTAAGACCATGACCGACGCGCCTGTGTCGATGGACGTGCTCGGGCTGACGGCAAAGATCGTGAGCGCTCATCTTTCCAACAACACTGTGGATTCGGCCCAGTTGACGGGATTTATACATGATGTGTTCCGCACGCTGTCCGGCATAGCGGGAGATGCTCCGGGGGCGGCGCCAATGGCGGCACCTGCACAGGAGCGGCGCCAGCCGTTTGTCCCGGTCAAGAAGTCGATTTTTCCGGACTACATCGTCTGCCTGGAAGACGGAAAGAAGCTGAAGATGCTGAAGCGGCATCTGAAGACGGCTTACAACTTGACGCCGGATCAGTATCGGGAACGCTGGGGGCTTGCAGCGGAGTATCCGATGGTGGCGCCGAACTACGCGAGCCACCGATCCAGCCTTGCCAAGAAGATCGGCCTCGGCACGAAGCCCAGAACGCCGTCGCGTCGGTCCTGAGCTGCCTAGGCGCGCACCACCACACTGGAGGCCATGAGATCGTGCAACGCCTGGCGTCTTCCGGGAAACATACAGGGCATGAAGCCTAGCCCAAGCGTTCCCAGCGACACGGCCTTTGCAAAGTTTCGCCCAGCCGCTCGATAAAACCCCATCGGCTGACCGTCTGCACTGCGCACCCGAAGCTGCATCATCATCTTGCCGAGGGTGGCACCGACGCCGCCCTCGAAAGCGATGAAATACACGAGCAGCGCAGCCGCCCGGGCATACGCGCCGAAGGCCGCCTGGGCTTGCCCGTCCAGCAACCCGTTTTGCGTGCAGAAGTCATCGAAGCCGCCAAGCAACGCTCTCGCCACATACCAAATGACGGCGCAGTCGATCATCGTGGCAGCCATGCGTGCGCCGCACCCGGCATATACCGGTTCGGGGATGACTCCGAAGTTGGTTGCGTAGGACATCTGTTGCTGGCTTAACACGATTGCGCGATAGGAACTAAGGAAAAGCACCGAACAGCAACCGTGTCCTAACGCTCTCAATGGTCCAGCTGTTGGCAAAACAGGACCGGGCTGTTGCAAATGCGGGGAGACAAAAGTTTTTTAGTCCTTTTGTTCAAAAAAGGACTGCTTGCCTTTCTTAAGTCCGCTGATCGATCAAAGCCCGCCGCTTGAGATCCTGCTGCAACTGCCGCGAAGACAGCTCCACGCGCTCTTCAAGCAACTGGTTGGCTATGTCTTCACGTCCCATCGCGGCCATGTTTTTCTGCTCGCGCTTGCACACCATCACCACGAGTATGCCCTCGTTGGTCACCAGCGCCTTGCTGGCCTGACCGGGCGCCAGAGCTCCGAGCAGGGACTGCATCGCCCCGCTCAGCCGCTCAAGCCGGACCGGGCCGGGGTCGGACGGGCGATGGTTGCCGGCCGTCTTGTTCGCGGTCTCGATGTCGTCACAGCTATGCGCGTTCTTGGACAGATTCTGCCCGTCCAGCAGGGCCTTGCGCTGCTCGGGCGTGGGGTTCTGCGGGTCCAGCACCGTAGGGAACGGATAGAACGCCTGGCGAAGTGTCAGGACGTTGGCGAGGTCGGTGCCCACCAGCCGCTTTTCCTGCAGCGTCACCACGTCGAATCCGCCGGCCACGCGCACCGGGTTGCTTATGGCGCCTACCGGCATCTCGGACACCAGCTTGGCCACTGCAGGGTCCAGCTGGTCAGGCCGCTTCCAGCCCAGCGCGCCGCCTTCCAGCGCGGTCTGGCTCTGGCTGAACTCGGCGGCCACGATGCCGAACGGCGCGCCCGCGTGTAGCTGCTGTATCACCGTGTCGGCGAACTTCTTCGCGTCGTTCAGGTGGCCTGGGTCCTCGGCCGCCACGAATATCTCTGCCAGCCGGTATTGCGGCTTGCCCTGGTCGTCGTGGAACAGCTTCTCCTGCACGGCGATCTCGCCAGGCGTGATGCGGCCCCGCTCGGAAATCTCCTGACGCAGGACGCGGGTCCAGCCAAGCTGGGTGCGTATCTGGGCAATCAGCGTGGACCGCGAAACGCCCTGGCCGGACAGCTTGTCCTGCAGGCCGCCGGCCGGCAGGTGGTTGCGCTGCTCGATGTCCGAGATGGCCTTGGCCACCTCCGCGTCGGTCACCGCGATCTTGCGATGCTGGATCTCCTGCATCTCCAGCCGGTCCTCGACAAGCTGGCGGGTGATCTGCGGCCGCAGCAGCTTCAACGTCTCCGGCGCGATCGGCTGGCCGGTGGTCAGCGCGAACAGCCTGGCCCTGTTGTCCACGTCCGCCCTGGTGATCACGTCACCATTGACTACCGCCACGATCCCGTCCGCGGGCTCCGCTGGTGCTGCTGGCGGCGCCGCGGCTGGCTTCGGCGGCGGCACCGCCTTGGAAGCGGCGTGGGCGGGCAGGGCGGCGGCCAGGCAGAGGGTGATTAGGAGCGGGCGCATGTGTGAGTGACCTTTCGGACGGTCATGGGCGTAGGAAGGAAGCACTTCTTTTTTAGAAAAAAGAAGCGGAAAACTTCTACCCGCTGGGCGATCTCTTGTGTCTGACATCTCGTTCATACGGCCAGCACCCGGCGGCGGAACCAGCCCCGCAAGCCGAAATGGCTTGTTGAGTTCGGCATGGCGCGTCAGACAGCCGTCAGGGGGGATCTGGTAAGCCACTTAGCCGTTTACGCCGAAGCCGCCTATAGATTTCAGCGTAATGGTGAATACCACGGTGGTGTCACCGTTGTCTCCGGCAATCGAGGTGAAGCGCCGGTTCGCAAATATGTCGAAGATCAGGCACTCGTTCTCCCACCGCACGCTACCACCGGCCGAAACGAGCTGGCCGGTCTGCAGATCCCGCCTTGCATCAAGCTTGAACGTATATTGATTGATATGCGAGCTGAACCCTGCGGTGACCTCCTGCCTGGGGATCGTGTAATCAGCCGGAAGTCCCTTGATCAGCACGGGCAGGTTGTTGATCGAAAGCGTGTCGCCCAGGTTGAAGTTGTTGTTGTAGAGCAGATACGGGTTATTCGCGCTGTAGATATAGCCGAAATCGAAACGCGCGACAGGCACGCCGAAATGGGTGATCGCGTCCACGAAACGTATGTCGCCATTGTCATGATCCACCCGCGTCCTCCCGGTGAAGTCGATCAGCGGGTTGGGTATGTAGTTGATCCGGCCTACGATGTCGGACAGGTGCTTGCCCGTCTCGAAGCCGTTATACGGCTGGAACTGCGGGTAGAGGTCGTGGTCGATGTGCTCCTGGTAGGACGCGCCTATCAGGCCCTCCAGCTTCTGGCCTCCGGCCGTGTTCCACTCAGCGCGCAATGCCGCGTTCACCCGCACACCGCCGTCATAGCGGTCATAGCCGCCGAACCGGTTCAGCTGGAACAAGGTGGCGTCAGTAAACTCGTAATCCAGCGAGTCCTCGTTGGGTATGTTGTCGTGCGGGTTGTTGCCGCTCTGCGGCGCCGCGATCACCTGGACGATCGGTTCGACCACCTCGTTGCCGCCGCTGGCCGTGCTGCGCACGAACGGCCAGTTCATACGCAACGCCACCTGACCCTGGCCGTGCACGCCTTTCGCCACGTCGGTGTCCTGGTAATTCGGCTGGCCGTCCAGGACGTTGCCGTTGTACACGGCACCCAAAGCCTGCGCGGTGAACAGCCACTGGTCGCCCAGCCGGCCGGAGAACGGCCGGTCCCATTGCAGCTTGGCGCCGAGTTGCTGGTCGTTGCTGCCTTCGTCGCGCAGCAGGTTCCATTCCATCGTATCGAAGCTCAGCCGGCCGCCCAGCGCGTCCGGCTCGCCGAAATAGCTGTACTGGTAACGCGGCAGAACATACGGCAGCAGGTTCTGGTTGATGGTGGAGTTCAGCCCCTGGTAGCTGCGTACGTCCAGCTTGGCATAGGAGCCGACGCCAAACCCCTCGATGAACAACTGGCTGCTCAGCAGGTTCTGACCATAGCCAGGAACCTGGAAGTCGCGCAGATAAGCCGTCGAACTGGCCAGGTTCACGTCGAAACCATAGCGCCAGGTGTCGCTCCAATTGAACAGCCCGTGGCCGAAGAAATAGCCGGCTGTCGTCCCCTCGTCCCGCGCGATCGCGCCATCCAGCCTCAGCACGCCGTTGTTGAGCGCCCGGTTATACAGCGCCTCCAGCTGCGGCCCCTGGTCCGTCCCCAACGTCCCCGTCAGCGTCACGTCGGATTGGTCGTCGAGCACCAGGTAATAGGGCTGTCGTATGAACGTACCTAGGTAGTGGTCGCTGGCGCCGATGCTGGGCGCCAGCAGCCCGCTCTGCCGCTTCACCGAAGGATCCGACATCGAGAAATACGGCAGATACAGGATGGGCAGCCCGTAGGCGTCCAGATAGGCGTCCTTGTACTCGATGCGCTTGTGTTCGAGATCCTGGGTTATCTGGAACGCGCGTATCTCCCAGATCGGCGCATAGTCCGGATGCTTTGCACACACGTCGCAGGTGGAATAAACGCCGCGGTTCATGATGTTCAGCTTGCCTTCGGTGCGCCGCGCGCCGTTCGCCGCCAATTTCGCGTTCTGCGCCATCAGCGCGCGCATCGCGGTCAGCACGCCGTTGCGCATGCCCTGGCTCAGCTCGGCGTAGTCCGCGAACAGCACCTGCCCATCCGGCTCGGAGATCACCACGTGACCATAGGCGGCTGCAACGTTGGTGTTGCGGTCGAACGTTATGCGGTCTGCCATCAGAACGTGGTCATTCTGCCAGGCCTGCACGTGCCCGTCCGCGGTCACCAGGCCGTTGGTCTTGTCGTAGGTGACGCTATCGGCCTGGAACGTGACCGGCGCGTTGCCGGATACCGGCTGCGCGTTCAGGTTCAGCGTGGGGAAGTGCTGGGCAGGCGGGCGGTAGAGCTGCGCGCTGGCAGGAGCGGCCGCCAGCATAAGCAAGAAAGCAAGGCCTGCTTTTTTGAAAAAAAGCAGCAAAAAACTTTTGCTCCCACGCTGGCATGCAGGCGCGCTCTCGTTCTGCAGACCGACGGGCTGGCATAACGGGCGCGCGTCATGGTGCAGGCGGAGGAACAAAAATTTTTTGCTTCTTTTTTTCAAAAAAGAAGGCCTTGCTTCCTTCACCCTAGCCATCCTCAAGGTGCAGCAGCAGCGACACCGCCAGCAACATCCCCGCAGCCGCCGGCGCCCACGCCGCCAGCACTGCCGGCAGCGCGCCACTCTGGCCGAATTCCTCGGCCACCTTGCTTACCGTGAACAACACGAACCCCGCTGCAACGCCGGACCCCACCATGCGGGCCACGCCCCCCCTGCGTGTCTGGCGCATGGAGAAGCCGGCGGCAACCAGGGCCATCGTTCCACAGAGTAACGGCAGGGCCAGCAGCGACTGAAAATGCAGCCGGTGGCGCACGGAGCTGAACCCCGCGCTCTCCAGCAGCCGGATGAAACCCGGCAGCGCCCAGACGGAGAGCGTCTCCGGCGACTGGAAGCTTTCCTGCACGCGCGTGGCCGTAAGCTCCGTAGGCAGCTTCATCTGGCCGACCAGCACGGGCAGGTGGTCCGGCGTGATGGTGCGCGCGCCGGACATCTGCCACGCCCTGCTGCGCAGGGTGGCGTGCTCGGCCTCCACCCGGCTGAGCAGGTGGTCGCCCGCATCCAGCCGGAACACGCTTATGTCGCTGGCGGCGATCACCTTGCCCTGCAGCGCCACGTCCCGGGCGTGGATGATGGCGATACCGTGCGTATCCAGGCCCGCATCGGCCTGGCGCAGCCAGAGTTGCCCGCCGCTGACCGCGAGCGTGCCGCCGGTGTGGCGGAGATAGACGTTGTCCAGCGCCGTCGCCCTGGCGAACATCACCGAGGAGAGCGGCGAGAGCCCGCCAGTGGCCGCCAGCCCCAGCCCGACTGCGGCGGCCACCGGCAGGCTGAGGAAGTGCCAGGCCGAGACGCCGGCCGCGCGCGCCACGATCAGCTCGCTGGAGCGCGTCAGCCGCCAAAACGCGATGATGCCGCCCACCAGCACGGCGAACGGCAGGATCTGCAGCATGTAATAAGGCAGCCGCAGCAGCGCGATACCGGCCACAAGCCCGAACCCCACGTCCGGCCGCTGGCTCGCCCTGCGCAGCAGCTCGATGAAGTCGAACAGCATGACGAGCATGGACAGGGCGGCCAGCATCGCCAGCGCGGCGTAGGTGAACTGCCGCGCGATGTAGGCGGACAAGGTAAGCGCGAATTTCATGCCAGCCGGACCTCGCTTGCAGCCGGACCGCGCCGCGCACGCCGGCCGATCTTCGGCATGAACAGCACCCAGGCGCACACCGCGCCAGGCAGTGCCGCCTGCGTCCAGATCAGCGGCACGAAAGCGGGGTGGCGCGTGGCCACGCTCTGTGCCGTCAATCCAAGCGCCAGCAGCCCCACCATGGCGAGCACCGCCGCGAGCGGCCGCCACAGATTGCCGGCGCGCCGGAAACTTCCTGTCAGCACGCTCACCAGCGCCACCAGGGCGAAACTCAGCGTGGTCAGCGGCTGGGTCAGGCGCCGGTTCGCCTCCACCAGGAACTTGCCTGCATCGCCCCTGGCTATCACGTCGGGTGACGGACGCAGCAATTCGTGCAGGCTCAGCTCGCTGTCGTCACGCGCCCGCGCGGCATCTTCGCCGCGGCCGGAGCTGGCCAGGTCCACAGTGTCCTCGGCGAAGGTCAGCACGTCCAGCCGCCCCGTCTTGCCGTCTATCTCCTCGCGTGAGCCGTTCTCCAGCAGCACGCGCGGCGTGTCCCCTTCCGCCACAAGCCTTCCGCTTTCGGCCAGTATCGTGGCGCGCGTGTTCTTCTGCCTGTCGTCCTCCACCATGATGCCGTGCAACGTGCCGTCGGTGTCGCGCGAGCGCACATACACTGTCAGCTGGTCGGAGATGGCGGTGAACACGCCTTCCTGCAGCAGGAAGGCGGCCACCTTGTTGCGCAGCTCGAACTGGAACTCCTTGAACGCCGTGTTGCTCGCCGGCACCACCCAGATGTTCAGCCCGAAGCTCGCCGCCATGGCGATCAGCGCTGCCATCAGCGCGGGCCGGGCGAGCGCCCATTGCGACAGGCCGGCCGAGCGCATCACCGTCAGCTCGCGGTCGCCGGACAGGCGCTGGTAGACGAACTGCACGACCACGAAGGTGGTGATCGGCAGGATCACGGCGACAAAGCTGGGGATCAGCAGCCCCGTCAGCTGCAGGAACACCCGCAGGCTGAGCCCGCGATTGACCACCAGCTCGACGAACCGAAGGGACTGGGTGAGCCAGATGAGCGCCACCAGCGCGGTGGTGACCCCGACCAGCGCCATCAGGAGCTGGCGCAGAACGTAGCGGTCTAACTGGGAGAAGGGGGAGAAGCGGGCCATGCCAGGTGGGACCATACTAGGCACGCGCGCTTGAGCAAAATTTGGCGGGTGGATGGTTGCGGGGAGAAAAGGAAGCAGTCTTTTTTTTGTAAAGCGGACCAAAAAACTTTTGCTTCTTTCGCCTGCATCAGCGTGCCGGGTGGCTTGGGATGCAGCGCGACGGCGGAGACGGCGGTAGAGGGTTTTGCCGCTTTACGGGCGGGCAGGCTGCATCAGCAGGCAAATCAGCCCGCCATCCTGCTGCAAAGGTGTGCAGGCCACGTGCTCCCGCACTGGCGTGTCCACCAGCTCCTTCGGATGATCCGGCAGGGCGGCCGGGTCCGCGAAACACTGTGGCACGCCCAAAGTGCGCGTGCAGAACGGCTGCGGCGGCAGGGCGCTCACCACCGTGCGCCCGCCTTCCGCACAGCCGGCAAGGCCGAGAGCCAGGAATACCCATCGCATTGTGCCAAGTTAGCGGGCGCGCGATGAAGAAACGGTTTCCGACCAGCCATGCGGCTGACACACAGAAATGACCTTGAAGCAGCCGGGTATATTCGAACAGACCAGGGCAACACAGCAGCGCCAGGCCAAAAGCCTTTTGCTTCTTTTCTTGAAAAAAGAAGGCCTTGCTTGCTTAAGGCAAACAGGAAGCCTTGCTCACGTAAGGACGGTAAGACCCCAAGCGGGCCAGCAGCGTTGGACACAACGTCGCCAGCCTGACGTTTCGGGGCACTTTCGTCATAACAGCTCCGCCTGCCTTGCTTTAGCCATTTCAACTGAACACTGTTATCCCATGGACCAGTCGATCGACCAAGCCATCCTGAAATGCCGCAAGCCGCGTGGCCAAGGCGCCTCGCGCCGCGGTGAGATATTGGCTGCGGCCAAGCACCTGTTTGCGGAGGAGGGTGTCGCCCACGTAACGATGCGGCGTATTGGCGCCGCTGTCGGTGTCTCGCCCACCGCGCGCTATATGCATTTCGCCGACAAGGACGCGATGCTGGCCGCCATCGCGCAG
>CAXTJZ010000071.1:14760-16359 GCA_964244695.1 uncultured Acetobacteraceae bacterium | reverse complement strand
GCTCCGAGGAGCTGGAGAGCCTGCTGGAGCGCATCTTGCAGAGCGATGACGACATGAAACGCCTGGCCGCGGAGTTCGCCAGCCGCGGCGGCCACGCGCCGGCCGGCGGTGGAGACGCGACATGAGCGGCACACAGGCGCGCCCGGATGCGGCACAACAGGCGGGCACACTCACCGAAGGCCCGTCTCTGCTGGACCAGGCGATCGCGGCGACGCGGCAGACCGAACCCGACCGCGCCGAGTTGCTTCTGCGCACGCTGACGGAAGAGGCGCTGTCCGGCACCGTAAGCTACAACCGCAACCTGACCGTGACCATAAACAAGGCGATCGCGCTGCTGGACGCCAAGATGTCGCGCCAATTGGCGGCCATTATGCACAGCCCCGAGTTCGTAAAGCTGGAAGGCAGCTGGCGCGGGCTGAAATACCTGGTGATGAACAGCGAGACCAGTGCGAACCTGAAGATTCGCGTGCTCAACGTCAGCAAGAAAGAGCTCGGCCGCGACCTGTCGAAAGCCACCGAGTTCGATCAAAGTTTGATTTTTAAAACAGTCTACGAGAACGAGTTCGGCACCCCCGGCGGCGAGCCCTACGGCGCGCTCATCGGCGACTACGAATTTTCCAAGCACCAGGAGGACGTGGACCTTCTGCGCGGCATGGCGAGCGTGGCCGCGGCCGGCTTCTGTCCGTTCATCTCGGCCGCCAGCCCCACGCTGTTCGGCTTCAACAATTACTCTGAACTCTCCAAGCCGCGTGATCTGGAGAAGATCTTCGACACGATCGAGTATGCGAGCTGGCGCGGCTACCGCGACAGCGAGGATTCGCGCTTCGTAACGCTGGTGCTGCCGCGCGTCCTCGCCCGACTTCCCTACGGACGCGAGACCAAGCCGATCGACGAGTTCGACTTCGAAGAGGGTGCGACGGGTGCGAACGGTGCGGTGACCGCGCTGCCGCATGACGAGTATTGCTGGATGAACGCGGCCTTCGTAATGGGCAGCAAGCTGACCGACGCTTTTGCCAAGAACGGCTGGTGCACGGCGATACGCGGCGCCGAGAACGGCGGCAAGGTGGAAGCCCTGCCGATGCATGTCTTCAGCAGCGACGACGGCGACGCCGATCTGAAGTGCCCGACCGAAGTGGGCATCACCGACCGGCGCGACAACGAACTGGCCAAGCTCGGCTTCCTGCCGCTGTGCCACTACAAGAACACCGATTACGCGGTGTTCTTTGGCGCGCAGACCACGCACAAGCCGAAGAAATATGACCGCTCTGAGGCTACCGAGAACGCGGCGATTTCAGCGCGCCTGCCTTACCTTATGGCCACGTCGCGTTTCGCGCATTACCTGAAGGTGATCGGGCGCGACAAGATCGGCTCGTTCATGGAAGCGACCGAGTGCGAGACCTGGCTGAACCGCTGGATACAGAACTACGCCAACTCCAACCAGAACCCCGGCACGGCGATGAAGCTGCAATATCCGTTGCGTGAGGCTAAGGTGACGGTGCGCGAGGTGGCTGGCCGGCCTGGGTCGTACACTGCGGTGGCCCGGTCGCGGCCTTGGCTGCAACTGGAGGAGCTGACCACGTCCATGCGGCTGGTGGCGCG